>JABDLI010000069.1 GCA_013003065.1 Phycisphaerales bacterium
ACGACCAACTGAGGCCGAGGGCGGCAGGACGCCGCCCGTGGAAGCACAGGGCGTCCGGACGTCACCGGCGTGCTTGCGCGGTTGGGGGAGAATTGGACTTGGAATGGGAATGGGAATGGGAACGGGAGGGGGAAGGGGAATTGGACCCGGAGAGTGGGGACCCGGGGAAACGTGAATCGGAATTCGGAGGGCGGCAGGACGCCGCCCGTGAAAGCACAGGCCCACCCCCCAAATGGCGACTCCCTGGTCCCCCCTCAGGTCACCGGCTATCCTGGCTCGTTTGCCCCCGAGGCCCCCCGCCATGCCCGCACGATCCTCCCGACGCCTGCTCCGGCCGCTGCTCGCCGTCCTCGCCCTCGCCGCCGGATGCGACAACATCGAGCGGGCGGGGCCGCGGCCGCGGCCGGCCCGGGTCGATCCGTCGCTGCGGATCGAGTCCGCCCAGATCCTGCGGGGGACGGTGGCGTCGGAGACCATCATGCGGGGCTACAACCCCGTCATCGTGCGGGGCTACGGGCTCGTCGTCGGACTCGAGGGCACGGGCTCGCGCGACATCCCGCCGGCGCTCCGCGCGCACATGCTGGCCGAGATGGCCCGACGCGGGATCGGCTCCGAGAGCGCCGGGTTCGGGCACCTGAAGCCCGAGGCGATGCTCGACTCGCCGGACACGGCCGTGGTCATCGTCGAGGGCATCGTGCCGCCGGGGGCGGTGGGACGGCTCTCGACCGGACGCGGCGCGATCCGCGGCACGCGTTTCGATGTGCGGGTCTTTGCCGATCCCCGGACCGGCACAACCAGCCTCGACGGCGGCCGCCTGTACACGGCGGAGCTGCGACCGGTGCTTCCGGGTGACGTTCTTCCGCCGGTCGGCTCGCGTCAGGCGTCGCCGATCGCCGAAGCGGGAGGACCGCTCTTCATCAATCCGTTTTCGGCCCCGGACGCGCTCGAGCAACGGGGCATCGATCTCACGATCGGCCGGATCATGAACGGCGGCGAGGTGCTGCGTGACATTCCCATCAAGCTGCGACTCGCCTCTCCCAGCCATGCCCGCGCCGAGATCATCCAGAGCTCGGTCAACGCGCGGTTCCCGCAGGAGCCGGGGCAACGGGATCCGACGGCGCGGGGGGAATCCGGGGAGACGATCCGCATCACGATCCCGACGTCCTTTCGCGCGCGGCCGGACGAGTTCATCGAGTTGCTCCGCCACATGACGATCCGCCGGTCCGGCGCCGAAGCGGTGGCGGCCAGCGTCAAACGCGCGCTCCTCCGCGACCCCGGCTACGCGGCGGCGGCGTCGTGGCGTTGGGAGGCGCTCGGGGCCAAGGCGTTGCCGACCGCCCGGACGCTCTACGACACGCCGCAGGAGCGGCCTCGTCTGGCGGCCCTCCGGGCCGGGGCCAGAATGGACGACGCGCTCGCCACGCCCCACCTCATCCAGATGACGAAGAGCGGCTCCGCCAACGCCCGCCGCGAAGCCGCCAGCCTGCTGGGAGAAATGCGGCTGGACCCGCAGATCGACGTCGCGCTCCGCGCGTTGCTGGATGACGCGGACATCGACGTTCGCCTCGCGGCCTACGAGGCGCAGATCAAGCGTAACGACCCCTACATCACCCGCGACGTGGTCGACGGCAAGTTCGTGGTGGACGTCGTTCCCTCCGAGCGTCCCCTCATCTACGTGACCCAGATTGGCCAGCCCCGCATCGCGATCTTCGGCGCCGATCTCACGCTCGAGCGGCCGATGCGGCTGGACGCCTGGTCGGGGCGGCTGCTGGCAAAGGCCGAGGCTGACGACGAGAAGATCGAGGTGTATTACCGCACCGAGAACGGCGACCGCATGATCGAGCTGGTCGACCCCCGCGTTTCGGCGTTCACCGCCTTCCTCGGCCACACCTCGACCATCGACGCCCCGGCCCCCGGGCTCGGCTTGAGCTACAGCGAGGCCGTGAGCGCGTTGTACGAAGTCTGGCGGAGCAAGCTCCTCAAGGCGGACTTCAAGGCCGAGCAGGATCGGGTGGCCGCGGCGATCCGGCGGCAGATGCAGGGCACCGAGATCCAGGATCGACCCGAGTTCTCCGACCCGGACTACGATTTCCTTCTGCCCGCGGGTGAGACCACCGGGGGAGGCGAGTCCGGCTCCGATGCGATGCGGGCCGCCACGCCGCGTCCGGAGGTCGGGCCCTAGCCGGCAGCGAAGGGCCCTCGCCGGCTCGACGCCCGGCGGGCGACGACCGAACTCCTGGTCAGGCCGTTCGAGAGCGGCGGATCGGGGGCGTCTTGAACGAGGTGGTGATCGACGCGGCCGGCTTCCCGGTGCGGGTGCGATTTCCAAGTATCATGTCGCGAAAAGCCGAATCGCTGAGGGGGGTGTCTGGTGACACCGGGGCCGCGGGGCCTCGACGACGCGGAGGCGTCGGACCGACACCCGCCGGAGCCGGGAGCAATCCCGCCCGGAACCACGGACGGCCCTCAGGCGCGACAGGAGGTCATCGCCGCATGCGGCTCACAAAAGTCACCCTCGCCGGGTTCAAGTCCTTCGCGGACAAGACGGAATTCCGGTTCGATGAGCCGATCACGGGCATCGTCGGCCCCAACGGCTGCGGGAAGTCCAACGTCGTCGACGCCATCAAATGGGTCCTCGGCGAACGCAGCGCGAAGAGCCTCCGGGGCGACGCGATGCTCGACGTCATCTTCGCGGGCTCCGCGGGCCGCAAGGCCATGGGGGCCGCGAGCGTCACGCTGACGTTCGACAACCCCGTCGTCCGGCCCGAGGCAGCCGATCCGCTCGAGCGGCGTTTTCTCGGCGTCGACACCGAAGAGGTCGACGTCACCCGCCGGCTCTACCGCGACGCGCGGAGCGAGTACCTGATCAACGCCAAGAAGTGCCGGCTCCGCGACGTCAAAGAGCTGTTCATGGACACCGGTATCGGCACCAACGCCTACTCGATCATCGAGCAGGGCCGGGTCGATGCGATGCTGACGGCCAACCCGGTCGAACGCCGCCGGATCTTCGAGGAGGCGGCCGGGGTCGCGAAGTTCAAGGCCCGCAAGATCGAGGCCGCCCGCAAGCTCGAGAAGTCCGAGGTCAACCTGGTCCGCGTGCGTGAGCAGCTGTCGAACACCGAACGGCGGTTGCGGATCGTTCGGGGTCAGGCCGCGAAGGCCCGGAAGTTCCAGGAGCTCGACGCGCGCTTCCGCGATCTGCGTCAGTCGGTCGCGCTCGAGCAGTACCACGAGCTGCAAGAGCGTCTGGCGGGTCTGACCAGCCGGATCACGCAACTCGAAGAGCAGCGTTCGGGCATGGTCGAGATCGTCTCCGATCTCGAAGACGCGAAACGGGCGGCCGAGGTCGCCCGCCACGAGACCCAGGCGGCTCAACGCGCCCTCGAGCAGCGTCGCGTCGAGCTCGAGGCCACGCGTCGCCACGCCGAGCAGCGGCGTGAGCTGACCCAGCGAAACCTGACCGACGTGCAGGAGCACGTTGGCGAAGACCGCGAACGGCGGGACGAGCTGGGCCAGCGACGCGACGAGCTTGCCGGGCAGGTCGAGGTGGCCGCGGAAGCGATCGGTCACGCGTCCGAGCGGGTCGACGCCGTCGAGCGGCAAGTGCAGGAGCTGGAAGCGGCTCGCGCCCGCCAGCAGGAAGCGGCCCTCGGCGCTCGCCAGCGTTTCGACCGTGTCCGCGAGTCCATCGAACGCGCCGAAACCCAACGCAGCCAGACGACCGCGCGGATCGAGTCGATCGGCGGCCGCGCCAACGGTCTCACCGAGCAGCTCGAGCGGCTCGACGGGAGAGCGGACCAGCTCGAACGCGAAACCGAGACGTGCGTCGCCGCAATGGAGCGGGCCGAGTCCGACCGACGCGCCGCTCAGGAGCGGGTCGATGCCATCGAGACCCGGCTGGCCGAACACGATCGGGCCGCCGCCACCTTGGGACAGCAGCACGCATCGTTGAGCGAACAGCTCGCCGAAGGCCGTCACGAGCAGGCCGCGCTCGAGTCGCGTCTGCACCTGCTCGAAGAGATGCACGAGGCCCGCGAGGGTCTGGCCGAAGCCGTCAAGCAGGTGCTGGACGCACCCGAGCGTTTCGTCGGCGTGCAGGGTCTGCTCGCCGATGCGATCGACACCGATCGGCGTCACGCCACCGTGGTCGAAGCCGCGCTCGGACGCGACGGGCAGCTCTTGCTCGTCGACCGGTTCGAGGATCTGGAGCGTCTGCAACCGGAGCTTCGCGAGCTGCCGGGTCGCGTGGGCTTCCTCGTGCTCGATCAGGACGGCGTCGATGACGACGATCAGCCCTCGGCCCCGGTGCCGGGCTGGGCGACGCCCCTGCTATCGCTCGTGCGGGTGCAGCCCTTTGCCGAGGCCGCGGTGCGTCGACTGCTCCGCCGCACGGTGCTCGTCTGGGATCGCAATGCGGCCGCCCTGCTCGCCGCCGGTCCGCTGCGGGGATGGCGTTTCGTCACGCACGCCGGCGAAGTCATCGACGCGGACGGCCGCGTGATCGTCGGCGCCGCGAGCACCGAATCGACGGGCACGGGGTGGCTCTCCCGCCGCATCGAGCGGACCGAGCTGCAGACCCGGGTGGGTGAGCTGGCCACGCAGATCGGGGAGCAGACCGCCCGTCTCGGCACGTTGGTCTCCGAGACGGCCGAGCGTCAGCAGCAGCTCGACGCGGCGACCGAGCAGCTGCACGATGCGCGGCACACCGTCGTCGAAGCACAGTATCTCCACCAGCGTCTCGCCAACGATCGCGAGCGTCTCGCCCGCGAGCAGGCGGGCATCGGGGCGGAGCGGGAAGAGCTCGCCGAACGCTTGTCGAGCCTCGAGGAAGAACGGGGCGGTCTGGGCAGCGTGCTCCGCGACCTCATCGCCGCGGTCGCCGCCCACGCCGGGGAAGACGAAGCCTGCCGCGTCGCCCTTGCCGAGACCCAGGCCGAGACCGACCGCGTCCAGGATCAGCTCGCCGCGGCCAAGCTGGAGCTCGGCGAAGCCGGCGGCGCGCTCGAAGCGGCGCGACGCGAACGCCGTCACCTGGAGCTCAGGCACGAGGAGACCGAGCGGCAACGCGAGCTGTGCGCCGAGCAGCTCAACCGACGGCTCTCGCAGATCGAGCAGTTCGAGGCGGCCATCGCCGACGCCGACCAGGAGATCGAATCCGCCAACCGCGCGATGTCGGTGGCGGAGAACGACCACGCCGAGCGGGAAGCGGAGGTCATCGCCGCCGATCGGGCATTGGAGGAGGCCGCGGCCAAGCTCGAGACGGCCCGCCACCGGGCGAGCCAGCTCGAACGCGATTACCACGCGGTGGAGCTCAGTCGCCGCGAGGTCGAGATCAAACGCGAGGCCATCGAGGAGCGGGCCATCACCGAGCTGGAGATCGACCTGCCGGCCACCTACGCCGGCTACCCGGCGCTCCGGGCGGCCGAAGACTTCGAGCCGATCGACCAGCCCGCCGCCGAGGAGGAAATCCGGGCCTTGCGTGAGATGATCCGCAAGCTCGGCAACGTCAACCTCGACGCGATGGAAGAGGAGTCTCAGCTCGAGGAACGCAACGACGAGCTCATCCGACAGGTCGAGGACATCGACGAGGCGGTCGCCCAGCTCCAGGAGCTGATCGCACGGCTCGACGAGACGAGCACGACCCGCTTCCAGACGATCTTCGAGGCCATCCGCCAGAACTTCGCCGGCCCCGACGGCATGTTCCGCAAGCTCTTCGGCGGCGGCAGCGCCGACATCATGCTCCTGCCCGACGACGAAGGACGCGTCGACTGGCTCACCTCGGGCATCGAGGTCCGGGCCAAGCCGCCGGGCAAGGAGCCCCGCGTCATCAGCCAGCTTTCCGGCGGCGAGAAGACAATGACCGCGGTCGCCATGCTCATGGCGATCTTCAAGAGCAAGCCCTCGCCGTTCTGCCTGCTCGACGAAGTCGACGCGGCCCTCGACGACGCGAACGTCGAGCGGTTCTGCAAGGTCCTGCTGCCGTTCCTCGACCAGAGCCACTTCATCATCATCACCCACCACAAACGCACCATGCAGGCGTGCGACCAGCTCTACGGCGTCACGATGCAGGAGCGCGGCGTCTCGACGCGGGTGTCGGTGCGGGTCGAGGATGTCAGCGAGGACGGCGAGCTTTCCAAGGACGCGCTCGTGGCCAGCGAACCGGTGGCGGCGGTCGAGGACATGACCACCAACGGCACGACTCGCCCCGAGCCACCGCTCATCGAGATTGAAACGAAGCCGAGCGAGAAGATGCGATCGCAGTTGGAGCGGGCGTTGGATTGACGGGGCGGCGTGCGCGGCATCCGCCATCGACCAATTCCAATTCTCCCGATGGTGCCACGGACAGCGAAGCGTCCGTGCCGTGCGTCGTCCATCGCGCGGGGGAATCAACCACCCCTTTGCAATGGCCGCTGACGGCACGGACGCTTCGCTGTCCGTGGCACCGGTTTTACGCGTCGTGAGCGCCTGCGTCCGCCGCTTCCGCTCATCCCACCCCGCTGTTCGCCCGATAAACACCGGTCCCCCGCCACTCCTCGGAGAGACCCCATGAACACGGCGACGGCCAATCTTGCGCACGCAGTCGAGCTTCACCAATCCGGCGTTTGGGCCGAGGCCGAGGCTGCCTACCGGCAGCTGCTCGCCGACACGCCCGACCACGCGACCGTCAACCGGCTGCTCGGCGCCCTTCTGAGCCAGACCGATCGCCGGGAGGAGGCGATCGTTCACCTCGACCGGGCCGTCGCCTCCGATCCCGCCGACGTCGCCGCTCGGTACAACCTCGGCATCGTCCAGCGGGAGCTGGGACGGCTCGACGACGCCGTCGCCTCGTTCCGCCGGGTCGTCGCCGCCGAACCCGGCCGCGCTCCCGCGCACTTCAACCTGGGGGCGACGCTCCTGGAGACCGGTGACGCCGCCGGAGCGTGCGATGCCTTTGCGGCCGCCGTTCAGCACGATCCCGGTCACGTGCGGGCCCACCGAGCGCTCGCGCGGTGCGCGTTCGCCCAGGAGCAGTTCGCGGCCGCGGCCACGCACTGGGAAGTCGCGTTGGGTCTGGAGCCGAACACGCTCGACGATGTGATGTGCGCGGGCGTCGCCCGGCAGCGATCATCGGACGCACCCGGTGCGATTCGTCACTTCCGGCATGCCACGTCTCTCGATCCCCGGTCGGCGGCCGCCTGGTCCAACCTCGGCGCCGCTCTGCACACCGCCGGCGCCCTCGAGGAGGCGACCGCCGCGCTCGAGCGGGCCGTCGCGCTCGACGCCACCCTGCTTCCCGCCCACGTCAGCCTCGCCCTCGTCTCCTTCGATCGTGGTGACGCCACGGCGGCGCTCACCGCCTGCCGGGCCGCCACGACGCTCGAGCCCGAGCATCCGCTGCCCCACGCGATCGCCGCGCGCGTGCTCATTCCCGCCGGCGAGCTGGCCGCGGCGGCCACGCATCTGGAGACCGCGCGGCGTCACGACCCCGACAACGCCGAGATCGCCCGGCTCGAGGGCGAGCTGCATCTCGCGAAGGACGACACCACCGCGGCGGCGGCCGCCTTCGAACACGCGACCACGCTGCGGCCGGACCTCGTGCCGGCGCACGTCGGCCGGCTCACGGCCCTCGTGCGCGGTGGTCAGGAAAGCCGGGCCGACGCCCTCGCCGAGCAGCTGCACGCCCGGTTCCCGGGCAACGCCGCGATCACCGCCGCCCTCGCAACCCGCCGGCTGGCCGCGGATCGCCCCGCCGAGGCCGCGACGCTCCTGCGGGACACGCTCGCGCAACCCGGCCGCACGCATGGCGAGCAGCGACTCCTTCAGTTTCGCCTCGCGGCGGCCGAGGAGCAGGCCGGCCGCTTCGCCGAAGCCTGGGCCGCGGCCGTCGCGGCCAATGCGCTCGCGCAACACGGTTTCGATCGGGAAGCGCACGCGGGTCGCGTCGACGCGATCATCGACGCGTTTGCCGCCACGCCGCCTCCGCCGGACGAGACACGCCCGGCCGCGACCGCCGGGCCACGCCCGCTGTTCATCGTCGGCATGGCGCGATCCGGCACGACGCTGCTGGAGCAGATGCTCTCCGCCCACCCGGCCATCGGCGGCGGCGGCGAGCTGGCGTTGCTGGAGCGGTGCGACCACCGCATCGGGGGGTGGATCGGACGCGACGTCGAGTATCCCGACTGGGTGCGCGATCTCGCGCCCAGCACGACCGACGCAATGCGGGCGTTCATCCGCGAGTCGCTCGCGGGCGTTGATCCGAACGCCGAGTTCGTCACCGAGAAGACCGTCACGAATCACCGGTACGTCGGCCTGATGCAGCAGCTCTTCCCCGACGCGATCATCGTTGTCTGCGAGCGAGATCTGCTCGATACGTGCGTATCCTGCTACTTCCAGGACTTCACGGGCGATCAGCCGCACACCTACGACCTTGCAGATCTCGGCTTCGTGGCTCGGCAGCACGAACGCCTGATGTCGCACTGGCGACGCCGGTCAACGCGTGGTCTGATCACGATCTCGTACGAATCGCTCGTGCGCGACCCGGAGGCCACGCTTCGCCCCGTTCTCGAGGCCTGCGGGCTTCCATGGGATGAGCGGTGCCTCGCCTTCACCGACAACCCGAGACGCCCGCGAACGGCGAGCGGAGCCCAGGTCCGCCAGCCGCTGACGACGGCGTCGATCGGACGGCACGAGCGGTATTCGGAGCACCTCGGGCCCCTGCGGGAGATGCTGACGCCGGGGACGGCCACCGCCTGAGCGGAATCGTCCGCGCCCTGTACGGCGTCGACGAACCTCGGTAAGAGGGGCCAATAAGCCGCCGCGTCGTTTCGTTGTCCCGGCGGCAACCGAGTCAACGAGCCGCTCGCCGGCGGCAATCGCTCACGCACCGAGGATCCGTCCCATGCCCGCACGCCCCACCCCGTTCGTCTCCGGAATGCTCGTCGGCGCCTCGCTTCTCGGCGGCGGGCTCATGCTCGGCGGCGCCGGCGACGAGGGATCCGCGCCCACCGATGTCATCCAGACCCGACGCCTGGAGATCGTGGACGACATCGGCACCGTGCGTCTCGCCCTCGGCTCGAACGAGGAAGGTGGGACGCTGGGCGTCAAGGACAAGCTCGGACGCACGATCATGCTCGCCGGAGCCGGTCAGCACGGCGGCGTGCTCGTGGTCACCCGTACCGAGACGGGACAAGCCGCGTTCACCGCCGGCGCGACGCGATCGGGGGGCGCGTTGCAGGTCTTCGATGCGAGCGGCGTCCGCGTGATGGACGCGCTGGCGACACAGGACGGAGGACAGCTCACCATCGCCGCGGCCGGGAGCCCGGGCGAGCCCGGGCCCGGTGCCCGAGCCGGTCGCCCCGCCGTGCGGCTGCAGGTTGCGTCCGACGGCAGCGGCCGCGTCGAGTCGTTCGGTGACACCGGTGGGCCGGCCGTGACGCTTTCCGCGGGCGTCGGCGGACGCGGCCAGGTGACGACGAGCGCCGGCGCAACGCCGTTGGTGACGTTGACCGCGACCGCCGCCAACGACGGACAGATCTACACCCACGACGCGGAGGGGAGAGTCCAGGTCGCGATCGCCTCCAGACCGAGCGGGCCGACCGTGCGGATCTTCAATCGCGACGGAGTCCCGGCCGTCACGCTCGAGCCGGATGAGACCGGCCAGGGCACGCTCGGCCTGTGGGACACCGACGGCGAGGGACGAACGATCGCGGCGCGCCGCGCAGCCCCGACCCCCCGGCGCGCAGGCACCGCTTCCGAAGACTAGCAGGCCGCGAAAGAACGGCGAAAGCTCGCCGATCTGGGGCCGTCGGAGTTCTCGAGCGGCCTGCTCGGTCGTGTCTACTCGTCGTCTTCGAGGAAGTTCGGCTCGTCACCACCGGTCGGCTCGTCCTCTCGCGCCGACTGCTCGACGAGACGCCGCAGGTAGGCGTTCTCGCGGCGGGTGGCCTCGAGATCGAACACGAGGTACTTGACGCTGAGACGCAGGTAGTCCAACGACTCCTGCAGCTCGCTCACCGACGCCTTGATGCGGTCGCGACGCTGCTTGGTCTCCTGAGCGAGATGCTCCAGGCGGCCACGCTGGTCTTCCGGCAGCTTGTTGATCTTGCTCAGCAGCTCGTTGAACTTGGTCTGAAATGTTTGCTCGTCCATCGCTCTTCCTCTCCCCTGGGCCGGGGTATGCCGGCCCGTGCGAAAGGGAAGAACAACGACCGCGCCACCTCCGCGTGCCACTCGGGGAAGATCGACGAAAACGCGGCGGAGTCGCACGCCCGGGCGGTGATTCTCGGACGCGAGCCGAGGGGCCGTCCGGCGGGTCGCGCCGGATGTTGTCGCGGGACCACGTGTCGTGGTGCGTCAACACCCGCCGGGTGCGTGACGGGTCGCCGGTATCGGAACCCCCGCACGCCGGAACGCGAGTCAACGAATGCCGGTGAAGCGGCGGACCGCCGCCTGCGCGGCGGGAGGAGCGGTGGCGAGCAGCTCGCGCAGCAGCGTCCGATCATCGCCGGCGTCCTGGAGCAGACGCGTGAGATGCGTCGAGCGTTCGGCCGCCCAGCGGTCGAAGTACTGCTCGAGCTCGTGCCGGTTGAAACGGGTCATCGGATCGGCCATGCCGGTCTGGGCGACGGCCCATTCGATCAGGCCACGTCCGCTGCGATCGAAGCGATAGAGACCGAGCGTGAACGCGAGCCGATCGCGGACGCTCGAGAACGGATCCCGGGCCTCCGCCGGGAGCGCCACCATGTGCTCCTCGATCTTCCGCTGGGCCACCGGGGCGAGCCAGTCGCTGTCCGATATGCCCTCCCAGCTCTGGATCCCGCTCGTGCCCTCGGTCTCCGCGAGCACCGGCTCCGGCGTCTCCACCCGCTCGAGGTCCGCGTGCCCCGTGCTCAGCGTCTTGACGCCGACGCTCGGGAAACGCACCGACAGACGCTGGCCGGCGTGGCCGTTGACGGAGGCGTTCTCGGCCTTGACGACCGAACCAACCCCCCACTCGGGCCGCTTGCGGTTGCGGACCCGATCTCCAAAGCCGAAACAGTCGTCTGCCATGACGCCATCGCCTCCCGGATGATCGCGGTGTACTTCGAGAGGTCCGTCCGGAAACGTCGTGACGATCGGGTTCGATCGCCGGGACGCCGCGGAAGGGAGGTTCTCGACCAGGGTCTTGTCCGATCGGCGGGCGGGCCCGGAAGAAGCCACCGGCGCCGTCGCGGGTGGCGAGTATACCCGATCGCCGACACCCCGACGGGGCCCGGGCGGAACCGTGGTTTGCCCCCGCGCGAGGGATCGGCAAGACTGGCTCGCATGGGTGCTCTCACCATCGCCTTTCTCGGGGACATCTTCGCCGCTCCCGGGCGACGCGTGGTGGCCCAGCAATTGCCCAACCTCCGAGCCGATCATCAGCCGGACATCGTGATCGCGAACGCCGAGAACGCCGCACGCGGGCTCGGCTGCTCCCCGTCGCTGTACACCAAGTTCCGGGCCATGGGCATCGACGCCATCACGCTGGGCGACCACGTCTACCGCGATGCGTCGATCGCGGAAATCCTGCAACGTCCGGATGAGCCGATCGCGCGCCCCGCAAACCTCCCGGACGCGGCCGTAGGTCGCGCGTACACGCGGATTCCGCCCGGGGAGGGGCACACCAAGAGCGTCTTCGTGATCACCGTGCTGGGGCGGGTGTTCCTGAACCTGCCCGCCGACAGCCCCTTCCAGGCGGTCGATCGCGTTCTGACGGGGTTACCGGAAATCGATCCCATCGTGATCGTCGAAGCGCACATGGAGGCGACGAGCGAGAAGGCCGCGCTCGCGCATTACCTGGACGGCCGGGTCGCCGCCGTCATCGGAACGCACACCCACGTGCCGACCGCCGATGCCCGCATCCTCTCCGGGGGAACGGCGTTCATCACGGACGTCGGCATGTGCGGGCCGTACGACTCGGTGATCGGACGTGACAAGACGGCAGTCGTCCACCACATGTCCACAGGCATGTACGCACCGTTCGGCATCGGACGGGGGGCGGAGGCGATGTGCGGCGTTCTGGTCGAGGTCGAGGAGCACACCGGGCGAGCTCGACGCGTGCAGCGTCTGGAGTACGCCGCCGACCCCGATCAGCCGCCCTTCGCCTGACCCGAAGGGCTGTGAAGATGGAGAAGATGACCAGTGCGGAAAACAAGGCGATTTGTATGCCTCCCCCGATTTGTAGCTTTTTGTCTGGTTGTTCGAGCTAGGTGGTTGACGCCGCAGCGATTGTGGTGTCGCATAGAGGTGAGCGGCGGGGCTCGTCCCGGTCGTTCTTGATCGAAGAGAGAGAAGAAGAAGAGAAGAGAGCCCACGTCAGCGTCAACTGATCGACAGGTCCATCCGGGTTGATGATTGTGCATCGTCGCTGAGACGATGCGCGACGCCAATCGCTGACCCCATGCGTCGTTCGACCGCGTCAGACGAGTACCGGCTCAACCGAGCTCTCTCCAGATCTGCTTGTGCAAACGCGTATGCGGCGTTCGACGTCGTGTGCGCACGGGGGCGATTCAGCGGGTCTCTTCCCGACCACGGGGCCGGGCGGAGAGAAGAGAGAGAATTCTTCCATGGCCGGAGAGAAGAGAGAGAGAGGCACGGCCCCCAAGCCATCGACGGCGACGGGGTCGGCGCGAATCGGCGAGATCGGACGCGCGGAAGAGCGGTCGTCGGCCTTTGGCCAGCTGGCTCAACGCGCTGCACGATCGAGCTGCACGATCCTCGTGACGGGTGAGACCGGCGTCGGCAAGGGGCACCTTGCCAAGGAGCTTCACCGGGAGAGCCCACGCGGTGACGCCCCCTTCGTGCCGGTCAACTGCGGCGCGATTCCGGAGAGCATCATCGACAGTCAGCTCTTTGGTCACGCACAAGGGGCATTCAGCGGAGCAACGAAGGACCACGTCGGGCTCGTTCGGGCCGCCGAGGGTGGCACGCTGTTCCTGGACGAGGTCGGTGAGCTGCCCGCCTCGGCGCAGACCCGCTTGCTGCGGCTGCTCCAGGATCGCGAGGTGCAGCCCGTGGGCCACGCCCGTCCGCTGACGGTCGACGTGCGCATCATCGCGGCGACCAACCGCGACCTGCGGGAGGCGGTGGAGCAGCGGGCCTTCCGCGAGGATCTGCTGTTCCGGCTCGACGTCGTCCGGATCCACGTGCCACCGCTGCGTGAACGTGCAGCCGAGCTGGACGCGTTGCTGGACCAGTTCAACCGCGAGTTTGCGGAGCTCTACCGCCAGCAGACGCTCGAGTTCGATCCCGCGGCGCGGGAGCGTATCCACGCCTACCGCTGGCCCGGCAACATCAGGCAGCTCCGCACGCTGGTCGAGCGCCTCCACGTCCTCTGCCCCGACGAACCGGTGACGATCGATCGCCTCGCGGAGGTCGGTCACGCCGCCGAACCCGCTCCAGGAGCGGCTCGCTCGCTGGACGAGGTGCGATACGAGGAGGTCATCCGCGTGCTCGGCGACAACGGCGGCTCCGTGGCCGCGGTCGCCGCCGTCTTCGGCGTCCACCGCAGCACGATCTACCGCTGGCTCCAGGGCCGCCGCCCGACCAACCAGCCGTAGGCCGCGGGACGCACCGCACGGGGATTTCCCGAGAAAACCAACATTGTCCGGCACCGCAGGCTCCCCCGGGAGCCTGCTTGTCGTATGCATGCGACACCACTGTCGCACACCGACGAATTCCCCCCTCCAGTGCGAATGACCGCCTGTCTCAGCGTCGCATCGTGCGACAGACGGAGCGGGATCGCGGCCCCGACCCCGTCTCGTCGTGTCGGTAAACCGGCTTTCCGCATCGACAGGGCCGTCGCCGCCCCCCGGGGGTGGCACGGTCTTTGTTTATCCCCTCTTCGTCATGCCAGTCTGCGGAGAGTTCATCACGGTCGTCATCGGGGGCAGTCGCCCGGCCGAGTCCCTTCGCCGGTCCCTGCAGCGAGCCGGGGCGCCCAACCTGGGCGTCACCGGGCACCTGCGTGGGCTTCGTCGCGGTCTCGTCGCCGGCCAGGGCCCCGTCGTGGTGTGCGTCGCCCTCGACCAACCCACGCTCACCCGTCACGCGACCGAGCTGCGGCGGCTCCTCGCGGATCTGCAGCAGTTCCCCTGCGTCGTCGGGAGTGTCGGGCTGCTCGGCGCGGATGGCTTGACGGCGGAAGCGGCGGCGGTGGGGTGCGACGTCTATGCCAGCTCCGTCGCCGAGGCGACGGGAGCCCTCCGGCACTTGCGGGAGACCAACGGTGAACGCGGTGGCGTGTGGATGAACCGCATGGCGTTGCTGGGTGACGCTTCGCGGTGGGGTCGGGTCTCGTCGTGGCATGCGGCGGGACGCGGTGACGACGACCGGGCATGAGGTCGTCCTGAACCGCCTCGGGCCAACCGGCTCGAACGCGGCGTTGGGAGGGTGAATCCCTCCGACAAGCTCTCTCTCTTCTCTCCGCGCCGTGCCGGCGGGTACGGCGTGGAATTTGGGGAACGCAGGTTCCCGACAAGCTCTCTCTCTTCTCTCCGCGTCGTGCCGGCGGGCACGACGTGGAACTTTGGGAACGCGGGTTCCCGGCAAGCTCTCTCTCTTCTCTCCGCGTCGTGCCGCAAGGTGCGGCGTGGAATTCTCGCCTCCGGCTCCGCCGCGGCGCCCAAACTCTCTCTCCCTCTTCTTTCCACACCGCACCTGATCGGTACGGTGTGGAATTGCGCGCCGTTCGCTCGGATCCGTGGGTCGGCGTCGGAACGTTCGTCCGAAAACTCGCCCAGCCGGCGCAGACCGAACTGCCCGTTCCCGGACTGCGTCCGGCGAGTTGCGGCGCGTTGACTCACGCGACGCCGGCGGCACGCTGCAAGCAGGGCCGCGCGGCGGCCGCGGACGAGAGCCACAGAGAGAGACAACATGGCGACAAAGCACATGCGTCGAGCCCTGCCGGGGCTCTGCCTCGCGCTGACGACGCCGGTCATGGCGACGGGCGACACCACCGTGACCGAGTGGATGCCGCTCGGGAGCGAGCTGCTGGGACCGGGCGAGTCGATGGACGACGACTTTCTCGTCACCAATGAAGAAGGTGACGTGCTCGGCTTCGAGGTTCGGTTCGACTACGACGAGCCGATTTCCGACACAAGCTGGGCCTCCGACGTGCAGGTGGTCGTGGACGGCCCGGGCGGCGAGCGTTTCACGGTCGGCGGCTTCACCAACATCGACGACGCCGATGCGCTCTGGTCGTTCGACGGCCCGGGCTCCGATGGTCCCGGCCGCTACGGCGATTCGGGCAACGACATCTTCCTGCCCTGGCAGGCCACGCCGATCGCAGCCGGCACGTTCCACGTCACGTTCACCAACGACTGGTTCGGCGACGAGAACCCGAACGAGTACGACAGCGTCTCGATCCGCTTCTACCAGACGATCCCCGCCCCCGGCGTGGCGGCCGTGTTCGCGGCCGGCGTGGTGATCGCGCGCCGGCGCCGCCGATCGCGCTGACCGGTCGCCGAGGTCACCCTTCCCGCCACGCCTCCGCGACGAGGCTGATCGGATGCCGCGCGACGCGTCCCGTGCCGTCACGCACCTGGTGACGGCAGCTCGTGCCCGCGGCCGCGATGACCGCGTCCGGTTCATCCCGAACGGCCGGGAACAGGGCGAGCTCGCCCACCGCCATCGACACGTCGTAGTGCGCACGCGTGTAGCCGAACGCGCCGGCCATGCCGCAGCACCCCGCGTCGATCAGGCTCACGTCGCCGCCCCGCACCCGCTGCAGCAGCCGGACGGTGCCCGCCGGATCCCCGAGTGCCTTGTGATGACAGTGCCCGTGCACGCGACACGCCGACGCTCCCGGCGTTCGTGACGCGGGGGGCGGGTTCGGATGTCGATCCCACCGCGTGTCGAGAAAGTCCTCGACCAACTGCGTCTTCGCCGCCAGTTCGTGAAGACGCACCGGATCCAGCCGGGTGGAGAGGTCGAGCCAGTCGTCCGTGATGGCCGAGACGCAGCTCGGCTCGCACCCGACGACCGCGATGGCGTCGTGCGTCTCGACGGCATCGAGCAGTTCACGCGCGGTGCGTTCGACGACCCCCACCGCATCCTCGAGCAGGCCGTTGGAGATCATGGAACGCCCGCAGCATCCCAGCCGCGGCAGCACCACCCGGTAGCCCAGGCGACGCAGCACCGCGATCGCATCCTCGCCGATCACCGGTTCGTTGTAGACGGTGAAGCAGTCGGGGAACAGGATCACCGCCGGCCCGTCCCCGTCATCCGACCGCGGGCGGCGATAGAGCGAGCGGGCAAACGGAGGCAGCGATCGACGCGGCTCGAGTCCCAGGAGGCGGTTCATCGCAAATCGAACCGGACCGGATCGGAGCAGCGGGTTGACGAGGTTCGGCGCCATCGCCGCAAGGCGGCTCGCCGCCCGGACGCGGCCGAAGACCCGCGCGGCAAGCGGCGGTCCGCCGGCGGATCGGTAGGTCTGCGCCAGGTATTCGGCTTTCAGCTTCGCGATGTCGACGTTGCTCGGGCACTCGCTCTTGCAGGCCTTGCACGAGAGGCACAGGTCGAGGGTGGCGAGCGTCTCCGCGTCGTTCCACGCCGGCGTGCCGATCCGGCCGAGCTGACCCGTGATCGCGAGCCGCAACGCGTTGCCCCGGCCGCGGGTTGCGTGCCGTTCGTCGCGGGTCGCCCGGTACGACGGGCACATCGTGCCGCCTTCCATCCGGCGGCAGAGTCCGGCCCCGTTGCATCGTTCGACCGCCTCCGCGAAACCGTGCTCGGGCTCGTAGCGGAAGAACGTCGAGACGGACGGCACCGGCACCGGTCCCCGCGCGGGCTCGACCCGCAGATCGGCCATCAGCGGCGTCGGCGTCGTGATGATGCCCGGATTCATCCGCCCCTCGGGGTCGAAGACCTCCTTGATCCGCCGGAACGCATCGGTGATGGCCGGACCGTAGAAACGCTCCAGCAGATGCGAACGGAGCCGCCCGTCGCCGTGTTCGCCCGAGAGCGCGCCGCCAAACTCCACGACGAGGTCCGTGATCTCCGCCATCATCTCCGCGATCCGCGTGCGATCGGCCGGATCGGTGAGCGCCACGAGCGGGCGAATGTGCAGGCAGCCGACCGACGCGTGCGCGTAGTACGACGCGGTCGTCCCGTGTCTGGTCACGATGGCGCGAAAACGGCGGACGAACTCGGGCAGCTGCGTGGGATCGACCGCCGTGTCTTCGATGAACGTGACGGGCTTACGGGCTCCGGGGCGTCCGTGCAGGAGCGGCTCGCCGGCCTTGCGCAATCGCCATGCGCGGTCCATCTCCGCGGCGGTGGTGAAGCGGCGGACCGCGTCCGCTCCGAATTGATCCGTCAGGGCGTCGAGGGCCTGATCGCGGGCACCCTCGTCGGGACGGAAGTACTCGACGTAGAGCACCGCGGCCGGCGGGCCCGGCGGAAGCAGCTCGATCGAAACGCGGTGATCGCGATTGCCGCGGGCGAGCTGAATGATGACGTCGTCCAGCAGCTCGACGGCGGCCGGGTCCGTCGCGAGGATCGGTTCGACCGCGGCGAGCGCCGCGTCCACATCCGGAAAGCCGACGATCGCGAGCGACTTGGTCGCCGGGGTCGGGACGAGACCGATCGTCGCCTCCAGCGTGACGCCGAGCGTGCCCTCGGATCCGCACAGGAGGTGCGCGAGGTTGACCCGATCGAACGTCCCGGGCGTCGACGCCCGCCGCTGGGCCAGGAGCAGATCGAGGTTGTAGCCGTCGACCCGGCGGCGGGTGCGTGGGAAACGCGTGTCGATGTCGGCGGCGATGGAGTCGATGATGTCGATCACCCGGCGGGTCAGATCCTCCACGACCGGATCGCGTTCTCCCGCGCCTTCCGAGAACGTCAACCGCCGTCCGTCGGCGAGGGCGACGTCGAGCGCGAGCAGGTGGTCGACGGTGCGTCCGTAAAGCACCGAGTGCGCGCCGGCGGAGTTGTTGCCGATCATGCCGCCGATGGTGGCGTGGGAGCTCGTCGCGACGTCCGGACCGAACATGAGCCCGGCCGTCCGGGTGGCGTGGTTGAGCGTTTCGAGCACGAGGCCCGGCTGCACCCGCGCCGTGCGGGTCTCGGGGTCGAGCGCGACGAGGCGGTCGTATCCGGCGGTCAGGTCGAGGACGAGTGCGCGGTTGACCGCCTGCCCGGCGAGCGACGTCCCCGCCCCGCGCGGAAGAAGGGGGAGCCCGTGCGTCGCGGCGAATCGCACTGTCTCGAGAATGTCGCCGGACGACGCCGGCAGCACCACGCCGAGCGGCTCGATCTGGTAGATGCTCGCGTCGGTCGCGTAGAGCATCCGGTCGTGCATACCCGCCCGCACCTGGCCGTCGAGACGATCCGACAGATCGGCGAGGAGCGGCTCGAGCGTGGCGGCGGGCACGGGCGTCGCGGAAGATCCCACGACGGGAAGGGAGAGCGGCTGCGACATCGCGTTCCGGGGCGCAGGGTTCCCGAGCGGAACCCGCTTACGGCGCCGGTGCCTCCTCGGGAGCTTCCAGGGCCGCGAGCGCGGTGCGGATCGCGTCCTTGAGCGTCGCGGCGTCGGCGTGCGGCTCGGCGTGAACGACCCCGTCGGAGCGGATCACGAAGGTGGCCGGAATGCCACGCACGCCGTAGGCGGTCGCAACTTCGTCGGTGTAGTCCATCGCCACCGGAATCGTGTAGCCGCTGCGTTGCCAGAACGCGTTGGCGGACTCGCGACGGGTGTCGGGGGTGTCGCGAGAGGGGTCGCGGATCTCCCACACGTTGACGGCGATGAACGTCACCGGCAGCTCCTCGGTCTTCGTCCACCGCGCGACCTCGTGCAGCATCGGCAAGGCGCGGCGGCACGGCGCACACCAGGTGGCCCAGAAGTCGAGCACCACCACCTGGCCCCGCAGCTCACCCAGATCGACGGCGCCGCCGTCGGCGGTGGCGAGCACGAACCCGGGGGCGGGTTTTCCGATCAGCCCGTCCTCGCCCGGCTCCATCGGCGCGGCGGCCGGGACGAGGGCCGCGACCAGATCCAGCCGTTGCCGCGCACCGGCGTCGAAGGCGAACTCCGCCGCGGGCGGCGGGGCGTCGAAGGGCGTGTGGGTGAACGTGTAGATGGTCTGACGCCGGTTGCCCGGCGTGATGAAGCTTCCCCCGGTGACCTCGTGCTCCATCTTCTCGATGAGCTTCGTCTTCGGGTTGATCGTCATCACGAGCGTCCCGTCGGGACCGGCCAGTTCCAGCCGTCGGCGCGGGCCGGCCTCGGTCTCGGTCATCTCGACCTTGACCGGCACCAGCTCGGGCGTCTGCGGCTGGAGCTGCATGAGCACGTCATCGATCGCCGGCTCGCCCCACAAGATGCCCAGGTGCGGATAGGGCATGTCGCGGAACGCGTCGAGCAGGAACCAATACGCGGCGCCTTCCATCGGTTCCTGGAAGTACGCCGTGTCGTTGTTCTCGTGGACGACGGTGAACTCGCCGTCCCGGAAGATGCACGTGAAGTCGCGGATCCTGACCCGGCCCGGGCCATCCTTCGCGTAGAGCATCTCCGCGGTCAGCTTCTCGCCTTCCGACGCCTGCTCGCCCTCCTGCAGCTTGATCTGGAGCGTGCTCTGGATCAGCAGGCCCGGACGAGCGCGGTAGGCGCGGACGACCTCCTCGAACGCTGCCTTCGCCTTGGGATCCGCCGGCGTCGGCTCGGAGCCGGCCCACGCCGAACCGGTCACGACGGCACAGAGGACGATCGAGATCCAGCATGTCGGCTTCATGGCGGGAAGCTCCGTTGGGGAGGGACACACCATGATATCGGGACCCCGACGGCCAAGGTTGAATCACCCCCGGGGAACGGGTCACCCGCAGTCTGCCCGAGAATGCAGGCGATGGCCGGCCGGCCGGCGGCTAGGCGCCCTTTCGCAACGCCGCTTTGACCTGCGTCCGGATTGCGGTCACGTCGTCGCCGTCGAGCGAGCCGCCGACCCAACGCACGATTCCCGCCGCGTCCACCACGACCACGATCGGCAGCTCGTCGACACCGTAGGCTTCGGCCACGGCGTCCGTCGGGTCGAGCAGAGATGAGAACGGCAGCTCCTGACGGTCCCAGAAATCGAGGACGCGTTCCCAGATCTCGGCCGGTGAGGCGCCCTTTGCCCGCGTGTGGATGGGAATGATGCGGACGGCGGAGTCCGTGGTCTCGATCCAGGTCGCGAGCCCGGTCAGCTGCCGGATGCCCCGCCGCGACGCCACGTTTCCGTCTGACCAGAAGATGAGCACCGCCACCGATCCCCGCAGGTCTTGCAGCGCGATGCGGCGGCCCTCCAGAGTGTGAAGCGCGAACGGCGGAGCCGTCGCCCCGGGCTTCACGGCGTCGGCCACGCTCGGCGGCGCCGGCTCACCCTCCCCCCGCAACCCCGCCAACGTGCGCACCCGGCGGCGTCCCGCGGGGTCGAAGGTGATGGGAGTCGGAAGCTTCGCGTGCACCTGGGGGTGGAACGTGAGCGAGCGCCGGATGCGGAGGTTGCCGACCGGCGCGTTCGGCGGCTGGTACTCGACCTCCGCCGCCACGATCAGGTTCGTCACCGGATCGATGTTGACGGTGGTCGCGCCGGCCGCCGAGATTATGGTGAGCTGGTGCAGAGGCGTGCCCGCGTTCGATCGGATCTTGCGGAAGCTGGACAGGCGGATGCGATCGGGCAGACCGAACGAGAGCGCCGGCAGCACTTCCTCGAACGGGCGACCGTACCGCAACGCGGGACCGATCATCGCCCCGCGGTAGTCGCCGAACACGGAGCGGAGGGTCTCGAGGGGATCGCCGCTGAGCGGCACCTCGAGATACCGCTTCGGATACGTCGCCGTCGTGACCACGAGGGTCTTGCCCAACGACAGCACGTCGCTGCTCGCACTGTGAACGTGCATCTGAAACCCCGGCCCGAGCGCGATCGTCGACTCCTCCGGGGGCAACGCACGCCCGGCCATCTCCGAGACGATCTCGACTCGATCCGTGAACGCCTTCGCGGTGCGGTAGGCCGTCCGGGTGCGTTCAAGCTGCTCCCAGGCGGCGTCGAGGCTCGCGTCCACCGGGGGTTCGGCCGCGGGGTCCCCCGGGAGGGTGGTCGCCGGCGGCGGCGTCTGCGCGGCCAGCGACGCCGTCAGAGCACAGATCGACATCATCATCATCGGCATCGGCCAGCGGCATCGAGCCATCCGGGTCATGGACGCGTCTCCTGGGACGGGGGGCACCCTAGGAACACGGCTCCTCCGGACCGCATTCCACGCCGAGCGCCTCGAAAAGGGATTCTACCGACCGCCCGAGCCCGGGATGAACCGCTTTCGGCGCAATCTCCGTCAGTGGCCCCAGAACGAAGCGGCGTTCCGGCAGCCGCGGATGCGGAATGGTGAGACCCGGTTCTCGGACGATCGCCGAACCGAAGAGAAGGATGTCAAGATCGAGCGTGCGGGGGCCCCACCGCCCGCCGGTGCGGCGATCCCGCCCGCGCTCCCGCTCGATCCGCTGGCACGCATCGAGCAACGCGCGCGGCGAACGCGTCGTCTCCACCTCGACGACGGCGTTCAGGAATGGCGGCTGCTCGATGCCGCCGACCGGCATCGTCTCCAACACGCCGCTGACCGCGGTGACGGTGATGTCGGCCTCGGCCGCGAGGGCGGCCACTGCGGCGCGGAGGTGGTCGGCGCGCTCACCGACGTTCGAGCCGAGGCCGATGTACGCGATGTTCGGTCCGGACGGTGCGGGCGTCACGACTCGACGCTCCCCGCCGCGTCTTCCCACAGGAGCGTCACGTCCTCGTGCCGCAACGCCAACCGGAGCATCTGCAACGCGGCCTTGGCCGACCGATCGCGCACGAGCCCGCGCTCACCACGAAAACGAAAGCGGCGGGCAGTGAGCGTGTCGGGGCCGGCCACCGCGATCCACACGAGTCCGGGCGGCTTCGGGCCACCTGCCTCCGCTTCGGCGCCGGGGCCGGCGACGCCGGTGATGGCGACGGCCCAATCGGCGTCGCCACGCGTCCGCGCTCCGGTGGCCATCGCCTCGGCCACCGGTTTCGAGACCGCGCCATGCGTGGCCAGCCGGTCACCGGGAACGCCGAGCGCGGCCGTCTTGAGATCGTTGTGATACGTGACCCAGCCCCCGCGGTAGTGCCCGCTCGCACCGGGCTCGTCGACGATCATCGCCCCGAGCGCGCCGCCCGTGCAGCTCTCGGCGGTCACGAGCGTCTGCCCCCGCGACTGGAGCAGCCGGGCCACGGCGGCCGCGAGCGTCTCGTCTCCGCGACCGAACGCGTAGGGTTGCCACGCCGCCTCGACGGCCCCGCACGCCTCCTCGGCCAGCGTCGCCGCTTCGGCCGCGGTTCCGACGGCGCGAATCCGGGCCGTGATGATCCCCGAGCTCGCCGTCGTTCCGATCGTGGGGTTCCGGTCCCGCGTCATCCGGTCGCCCAGCCGCTCCGCCGCGGCTGCTTCGGCGAGACCGAAGGAGTTGACCGTCGCCGTCTTCACCTGCCGATCCGCGGCCGCGGCCGGGAGCGTGGGGAGGACGTGATCGCGGAACATCGGCCGCATCTCACGCGGCGGTCCCGGCAACGCGAAGATCAGACAGCCGTCGCAGGTCCCCGCCAGCCCGGGGGCCGTGCCGTGCGGGTTCGGCAGGCACCGCATGGACGGGGGACGCCGCGCCTGCACCAGGTTGGAAGCCGGCATGCTGCGGGCGGACCGCGCGAAGAACCGGCGAAGACGAGCGGCGGTCTCCGCATCCTCCTCGAGCGGGACGCCGGGATCGACGACGTCCCGCAGCGCGTCGCGGGTGAGATCGTCCGCCGTGGGCCCGAGTCCGCCGGTCGTGAGCAGCACGTCATGTCGCTCGGCGAGGGCCGCGATGGCCCGCGCGATCGCCCCGCGATCGTCGTCGACGGTTCGATGCTCGTCGACGACGATCGACACCGCCGCGAGCTCGGCGCTCAGCCACGCGCTGTTGGTATCCACCCGGGCTCCGAGGACGAGCTCGTCACCGATCGAAAGAACCGCCGCTTGCATGCCGTGATGGTAACCAACCGCGCTCACACGCTCCCGGGCACGCGGTCGGCTATGCTGCCCGCCCTCCGTGGCCCCTCCGATCCATCTCCGGCTCGAGCGTGCGTGGACCAACGATCCGGCCCACCCCGTCGCCCGCACGGTGACGACGGACGGGGACCGCGTCGTCGCCCTCGACGCCGCACGTCCGGCCGCGGCCGAGGTGATCGACACGGGCGGGTACGCCCTGCCCGGGTTCATCGACGCGCACGTGCACTTCATCCGGGGCGGGCTCTCGCTCACCCAGCTCGACCTCGCGTCAGTCCGCTCCCGGGCCGAGTTCGAAGCGGCGATCGCCGACACGCACGCCACGCTGCCCGATGACGCGTGGCTCATCGCGCGGGGCTGGTCGCAGGAGAACTGGCCGGGACACGCGTTGCCCGACCGGCGTTGGCTCGCCGCCGCCGGCGCGCGGCCCACCGTGTGCTACCGGATGGACGAACACGCCGCGCTGGTCAACGACGCCGTCCTCGCCCGCTGCGATCTCACCACTCCGATCAAAGGCGGCTCCATCGCGCGTGATCGTGACGGGGAGCCGACAGGCCTGATGATCGAGGCGGCGGCGTGGCATCGGGTGAACCCGCTCGTGCCGCGTCCGTCGCGGGCCGACCTCGCGCATGCCCTCGACGCGGCCGAGACGTACGCACTCGACCGCGGAATCACGACCGTCGGCAGCATGGAGTACCGGAAGGACGTCGAAGCGGCGTACCTCCCCCGCCGCACGCATCTGCGTCTCCGCCATCGCATCACGCTGCTCGATCGATCGTGGCCGCTCGATCCCGACGTGCTCCGCTTCGCGCGCACGCTGCCGATCGACGACCGGCTGGCGGTGATCGGCGCCAAGTCCTTTCTCGATGGCACGCTGGGACTGCGAACGGCGGCCATGCTCGCGTCGTACGCGGACGCCCCCGAGACCAGCGGAACGTTCCTGGAGCATGCGGCCGACGGAACGCTGGCCGAGTGGGCGCGAACGATCGCGGCGGCCGGGCTGTCGCCGTCGATGCATGCGATCGGCGACGCCGCCGCCCGGCTCGCGCTCGATGTCGTGGAGGATCTCCACGCCCGCGGTCTCGATCGCGGCGATGCGGCCCCTCGCATCGAGCATGCCCAGCAGCTGGACACCGGCGACATCCGGCGTTTCGCGGGCGTCATCGCCAGCATGCAGCCGTTGCACCGAGCGGACGACGGCCGCTCCGCGCTCACGCGGCTGGGTCCCGAGCGTCTCGTCGGCAGCTACGCGTTCCGCCAACTGCTGAACGCAGGCGCCAAGCTCGCCTTCGGATCGGACTGGCCCATCGTCGCCGCCGATCCGCTCCTCGGCATTCGGGCGGCGGTGACGGGACGGACGCACGACGGCACGCGGTTCCGGCCCGAGGAGAACCTCACGCCGCACGAAGCCATCACCGCCTATACGACGGGCGCCGCCCACGCGCTCAAGATCGCCCGCGGCGGAACGCTCGGTGTCGGCGCGCGAAGCGACCTCGTGGTGCTCGACCGCGATCCGTTCACCTGCGACTGGGAATCGGCCCCGCCGGTGATCATCCTCACGATCGCCGGGGGCCGGGTCCACCCGCCCGCGTGAGTCGATCGACGTCAGCTTTGCTCGGCCTCGAGCTCGGCGATGAGCTTTTCGACGACATCCTTGACGCGATCGGGGCGGAGCCCGGCGGCGCGGACGTTGCCGTGGTGGTCGATGACGGCGTAGGTCGGCCAGAAGCGGAGCTTGTACGCCTTCGCGGACGCGCCTTTCCGGTCCGTGGCCACCGGGTAGTTGATCTTCTTCGCCTTGACGACGGCGGGGATCTTCTCCGTGCCGCGGCTGGCGTGGTGAACCCCGATGAAGGCCAGACCGCGATCACCGTACTTGTTCACGAGCTGCACGTTCTCGGGAATCGCCCGCATGCAGGGACCGCACCACGTCGCCCAGAAGTCCACGACCACGACCTTGCCCCGCAGCGTGTTGAGCGACTGCGGCTCCCCGATCCAGTTGTGCAGCTTGAGCTGGGGCGCGCGTTTGCCTTCGAGCACCTTGAGGTTCGCGTAGCGTTTTCCGGTCGCCCGATCGACGAAGAACCAGTCATCGGGAAACTCGCTTGCACCACGCTCGGGGCCGGCCCCCGCGGCGAGCATCGCGCTGAAGCCCACGGCGAGGACGAGCAGGACGCGGAGCGTCCGCGAGGCGACGCGGGCGGGACGGGCGGTGGTGGCGTTCATGATTCGCTCCCAGGTGGGTGTTGGCGGGTCATCGTTTGTACCGGATCGATGTCGGCCAGTTCAAGGTTGGACTGGCAGAAACAAGCTCGCTCTCCGGACCCCGGAGAGCGCAGGGTATTCCCAGAATGCCCGATTCCGAGCATTTGGTGCGGTCAGGGCCGTTCGGACGACCCGCCACCATCGGAGGACGTTTCCGGACGCAGACCGCGCAAGAATCGCAGAAAGTCGTCGCGATGCAAAGCGACCGTCGCCGAATCACCGCCCAGGGTGATGTGCAGCGGACCCTCGGGGGTCGTGACGATCGCGGCGATTTGAGTCTGGTTCGGCGTAAACCACTGCGCCCCCATCCGCATCCACTCGCCGGAAAGCTCGACCAGCGTGATCGGCAGCCCCGCCGCCTCGAACTCGGTGACGACCGGCTCGACCGGTCCACCGTCCGGACCGCGGAAGCGTTTTCGCCAGCGATCGATGTTCGCCTCGGTGGTGCCGCCGATGCCGCGAAAGACGATGAGGTGCGCCTGGTTGGAACCGCTCCGCCCCGGGGTCACATAGTTCGCGGCCCGCATGACGCTGGCCGGCGGCTGCCACTGCCAGGTGACGGGCTTCGGCGCCGTATACCCGAGGAACCGCGCGGTGCGCGGATCCCGCTCGCGCGAGCGTGTCGCGGTGGACGCCGCGATCGGTCCGGTGGGAACCGCCGGCGCGGTGCTCGGCGGTGTCGGCGGCGTTGACGACGCGACCGCATCGGACACCGGCTCCGTGGACGCGGGAGCGACGCTCGGCGGGTCGCTCGGCGGGTCCCCCGGCTCGACCCGGCAGCCGGACAACGCGGCGAGCCCGCACAGCACGGTCATCGTCGCGGGTCGCGAGGCGATGGATCGGCGGCGGATCAACGGCACGGCCCCCAGGCGGCGAGCGTCGCGAGCAGGTCGGTGAAGCCGACGTCGCCGCTGCGATCGAAGTCCTCCGGGCACCCGGGACACGGTCCCCACGCCGCGAGCACGCGCAGCAGATCGACGAAACCGACATCGCCGGAACCGTCGAGATCCTGCGGGCACGGGACGCCGGAAGCCCGGATTCGCAGAAACGCGTCGCCGGCCAGACCGTCCGCCCCGAGATCCTCGCCGGCGGCATTGCGGAGGGCGGCGATGACGTACACCGACCCATCGTCGCCGATGGCGATGTCGTTGCCCAGGAAGGCCGTGGCGGTCGGGTCGCCCCGGCCGATGAACGCGTCGTCGTCGAACCGACCGTTGCCGTCGAGATCGACCGGGTCCCCCTCGCGGGCGAGGATCGTCTTCCCGTTCAAGACGACGACGTCGTTGGCGTTGACGTCCTTGTCGTCGGTGCCGCCGGCGATCACCCAGTCGCCGGTCGCGTTGCCCGAGAACGAGACGATCCGGTTGCCCCACTGCTCGCCGCTGCCGGCGACGACGGGCGTCCCGGTGCCCGCGACGAGGGCACCGTTCACAACAGCCCAGTCGTCGTCGACCGGATCGTCTCCGCGTGCGTACCAGTCGCCGTTGACCGCGAGGTGAATCTGCGAGATCGCGTCCACGATGACGGCCGTTCCCGGTATGACGCTCCCCTCTCGGAGCACGACTTGCCCGCTGACGACGAGCACATCGTCGTTGGCGGTCGGTCCGGCATCATCGCCCTGCGCCATCCAGACTTCACCGTCGGGAGTGGTAAGGAATCGATTGGCGTCGAAGCTGTCCCACTCCCCTTCCTCCACCCCGCTGACGCCGGATTGGAGAAATGCCGTGTCGTTGTAGAAAATGGCCGGGCGCCGCGAGCTGTGGATGTTCTTGATCGTGCTGTCCTGGTACCCGATCGTCCCGTCGTCGAGCAGGTGCATCGAGCCGAACGAGTTGCCGAACAGCTCGTCGCCGGACGGATTGGGAGGAAGATCCAGGAGCCCGAGGGCGGGATCGCTCTCCTGCCGCATCATGTGAAACGCGGCGCCGTCGTACATGATTCCCTTGTGCTTCCGCGTCGAGTCGCCGCCCCGGGCGCGAGCGGTGAAGACGTACTGCCCGAGCCGGTTGAAACGCGGCGGACCCGAGCCGAAGAATTCGTACACCTCGCCGGCCACCCCGTCGTGCACCGGTTGTCCCTCCTGCGCGAGCATGACGCCCTCGGTGCCGGAGCCGATCAGGAGCATCGTCTCCAGGTCGCTGCCCGCGGTGTTGCGGCCCTTGACGATCCACGCGCTGCCATCCGGGGCGAGCGAGAAGAGCTCCATCGCCTTGAACTCGGTCACGATCCGCTTGCCGTCGAGGTCGACCGCACCGGGAACGACCGCGGTGGCGTGACCCGGCACCTCCGTGAAGATCACCTCGATGTCACCGCCGGCGAGCGCGGCGGTGAGTGACAGGGCGGCGAGGGGGGGGAAGACGAGGGCGGTACGGGTCGGCATGGCTTTCTCCTGGGGGCCATTGTAGAGGGTGGGTGGGTGGGGAAGAAGAGTGGGGGCGTCGGGGCGAATGGCGTCCATCCCGAAGGTGCCACGGACAGCGAAGCGTCCGTGCCGTCAGCGTCCATCGCGATGGGGCGTTCGACTCCCCGCGCGATGGACGCCGCCCGGCACGGACGCTTCGCTGTCCGTGGCACCAGACCTGCACGCCCATCGCGCAACCCGCGGGACTATGAAACCAACGCGAACGTCGCCCCACTCCGCACATGACAGTTCACGAGCTCGCCTTCCCGAATCACGGAAAAGTCCTGCTCCGGCATCGTCTTCAGCGTCATCGGCACCGCGGTGCGGATGACGATGCGGCGTTGTGCGGCGTCGGCCTCGAGGACGGTGCCGGCGACGATACGCGGAGCGCCGATGGTGGGCTCGACGAATCGGCCCCCACCGGACGCGGGGTGGATACGCAACGCCTCGGCGTTGACGACGCCACGCACCCGATCACCGACACCGGCGTCGAGTGTGTCGTCGTCACCGACGTGCAGACGCAGGCGGTAGTCGGTGCCGGGCACCTTCAACATCAGCTCGCCATCCTCGATCGACTCGATGATGCCTTCGGCGATGGCGTGATCGGCGATGTTGGTGCTCACGTCACGACTCCTTTGCGGCGATGATACCGTCCCGATGCTCGGGGGCCGGCAGGCCGAGGAAGTTGGCGATGAGGGTTGGCCCGCAGCGGGTGAGGAAGCTCTCGGGGTGAAACTGCACGCCGTCCATCGGGGCGGCGTCCGGGGTGCCCCGCCACCGCAGCCCCATGATCTCGTCCGCCTCGGTCCAGGCGCTCACCTCGACGTCGGCGGCGAGGCTCTCTCGCTCGACGATCAGCGAGTGGTAGCGGGTGGCGACAAACGGATCGGGGAGTCCCCGGAAAATGCCGCGGCCGTCGTGGTGGATCATCGACGTCTTCCCGTGCATGAGCACGTGGTGGCGGACGACGTCCATGCCGTCGACGAACGCCATCGTCTGATGACCGAGGCACACCCCGAGTATGGGAATCCGCCCGCGGAAGTGGGTGATGAGCTGGGGGCAGACCCCGGTCTCGCGCGGCGTACAGGGTCCGGGCGAGAGGAGCAGATGCGAGGGGTCCAGCCGCTGCGCCTCCTCGACCGTGACGCGATCGTTCCGAACGACGTGCATCTCGAGCGCGGGATCGATCTCCCCCATGCACTGCACGAGGTTGTAGGTGAACGAATCGTAGTTATCGATCAGCAGCACACGCATGAAGGGACCCGGGAGGACAAGGGGATCCGTGGCAAAGCGAGGATAGCCGACCCGGCGGAAGGTGTACGACCCGCGTGACCTGGAGTATTCTCACCCCTCGGGGAGGGCTCGCCGCCTCGACGAGCGGGCGTCTGGTCAAGTTGAACAAGGGGTGCTCGACGTGACGGATGAATCGGCAACGCTGACGAGTGAAGTTCGCAACTGGGCAATGGCCTGTCACCTGCTCGCCCTGGTCGGCCTGCTCGGCAACGGCATCGGGTTTCTCCTGGGACCGCTCATCGGCTGGCTGGTCAAACGCGAGAGTCACCCCTTCATCGACGAGCACGGGAAGGAAGCCGTCAACTTCCAGCTCACGATGATGATCGCGTTCATCGTGTCGGCACTGCTGGTGTTCGTCGTGATCGGCCTGCTGCTCCTCCCGCTGCTCGCGATCCTGAACGTGGTCCTGACGATCATCGCGGGGCTCAAGGCGTCGAACGGAGAGCACTATCGGTATCCGATGACGATTCGGTTCCTGAGCTGATCGCGAGCGCGGACGCGGACGCGGACACGGACACGGACGCGGACGCGGACACGGACACGGACGCGGACACGGACGCGGACGCGGACCCGGACACGGACCCGGACCCGGACACGGACCCGGACGCGGACGCGGACCCGGACGCGGACGCGGGCACGGACACGGACGCGGACGCGGACCCGGACCCGGACACGGACACGGACACGGACACGGACCCGGGCGCGGACGCGGGCACGGACGCGGACCCGGACACGGGCACGGACGCGGACGCGGCCCCCGCCCCCGGAGAGAAATCCCGCCCCCAAACGTCTATACAAAGTGGCCGCATCTCCCCCACCCGGTGCCCCCCCGGATCCCCCCGGAGCCCCCCCATGCGTCCCCGCTCACGCTGCCTGATCAACACCGTCGCCGTCGGCCTCGTCGCCACCACCTCCCTCGCGGCCCCGTCCCCCGACGACGATCGCAGCCTCGAACGCCGGCGCTCGCCGGTCGTCGAGGTCTTCGAGCGGTCTCGCGATGCCGTCGTGAGCATCACGTCCACCGAGGTCATCACGGTGCGGAGCGGCGCGCCGTTCAACCGGCTGTTCGAGGACTTCTTCGACATGCCGCGGCGTCGCGGGGGAATGCGGCAGCACCGGCGGGAGAGCGTTGGCAGCGGCGTGGTGATTCATCCGGATGGCTACATCGTGACGAACGCCCACGTCGTGGCCCGCACGACCGAGCGGCGTGTGCAGTTCGCCGACGGGCGGGAGTACGACGCGGAGATCGTCGCGGCCGACACCCGCCGGGATCTCGCCGTCCTGAAGGTGGCGGACGACGGACCGCTGCCGACGATCCCGCTCGGCCGCAGCGACGACTTGATGGTCGGCGAGACGGTCATCGCGATCGGGAACCCGCTCGGCTTCAAGCACACGGTCACGGCCGGCGTCGTGAGCGCCGCCGGTCGCGACCTGGAGATCTCTCGGGACGTCGCGTTCAACGGCCTCATCCAGACCGACGCCTCCATCAACCCCGGCAACTCGGGCGGACCCCTCCTGAACGTGCTCGGCGACCTGATCGGCATCAATACCGCCATTCGCGGTGACGCGCAGAACATCGGGTTTGCGATCCCCGTCGATCAGCTCCGCGACGTGCTGCCGGACATGCTGGACGTCGAGCGTCGCTACGGCGTCGTGAGCGGCCTCGAGGTCGACCACCTCGCCGTGCCCCGTGTCATCGGCGTCCTCGGCGACTCCGCCGCCGACGCTGCGGGCGTACGGCCCGGGGATGTCATCGTCGGGGTCGACGGCAAGCCCATTCGCGAGGGCATCGACTTCGACATCGCGCTCATCAAACGCCGCCCGGGCGAGACGGTGCGGCTCGAGATCGATCGCGGCGGCGAGCGTTTCGACACGGCGTTGCGGCTGCGGCCGCGGCCGGCTCCCGACGGCGGGGCCCTCGCCCTCGAGCGTCTCGGGCTGGAGCTGTACCCGCTGCCCGAGCGGGTTGCGCAAGAGCTCGGCCTGCCGCCGGGCCGGGGTTTGCTCGTGACGGACGTCGAGCCGCGGGGTCCGGCGAGCGAGGCGGGCATCCTGCCCCGTGACGTGCTCATCGCGATGGGGCGTCACTACGTGTCGTCGCTCACCGCCCTGGGCCAGCGGCTGGAGATTGTCCGCCCCGGCGACGTCGTGCCGATCCGCGTCCTTCGGGTGGAGCGATCGCGAAAGCTCCAGCTCGAGGGCCCGATCCGGGTTCGGTAGGCGACCCGCCGATCACCGGCGTACGATTCGATCCCTTGCCGGGAGCCTCCAGCCCCCGGTTCCGTTTCTCGCGAGAGGTTGTGGTGAGCGACGCACGCACGCATCGAACGGTTCGGCCCGTCCCCTGGCCGTTGCGGTTGTTCAGCAGCATCTGGCTGGGCGTGTGCCTGCTCGCCTTGCTGTTCCTCTATTCCTCGCTCGGATCGGCGGGCTTGCTGTACTTCGAAGACGGGGCGCTCTTCAACGATCAGCTCCGCCAGTGGCGGGGGCTGGAGATGACGGAGTTCGAGTGGTTCCACTGGTGGCCGTTCGACCTGCTCATCGGTCTGATCTGCCTCAACATCGTCGTCGCGACCCTGCGGAGAATCCCGTTCAAGCCGATCAACTTCGGGGTGTGGATGATCCACCTCGGGATCCTGCTGCTCTGCGTCGGCAGCGTGATCTACTTCGGCACCAAGGTCGAAGGCGATTCCCCCGTCGCGCGGCGTCAGATCGCGGTGTCCGTCGATGGCGGCGCACCCGTGCGGATGACCGCGATGCCCGGCAACCGCATGGTCGCCGGACCGCCCGAGCGACCGTACGGCATCGAGGTCGCGTCGATCGATCCCAACTGGGAGTTGCTCTCCGGCGCCGACGAAGGCAAGCGAGCCTACAGCGTCACGCTCACCGTCCAGACCCCGGAGCGGATGTTCCTGCGGCAGGTGATCGCCGGCTATCCGGACTACACCGAGGACCTGGTGCGCGGGGCCGAGGGCGAGCAGCCGTTCGTGCGGGCGAAGAAGAGCCTGGGCACCGCCATCGTGGACGATGCCATCCAAATCGACCTGGAGTACGAGCCGCAGCGGTACCTCTATCTCGCGAACAACCTGCGCAAGAGCTGGGCGCTCTACGTCCGCGAGCAGGGCGAGACGGCGTGGACCCAGCGTCCGCTGACCGGCGTCCCGCTCTACAACGACTACATCGTCAGCCGCGAGGATGTCTGGATGCCCGAGGGCGGCGAGCCGCTCACGCCCGACCCGCTCGACGTGCGCGTGCCACCCGCGGAGCCCGGCGATCCGCTCGCGGGCACCGATCTGCGGATCACCAGCTATTTGCGGCACGCCGGGCTCGAGACGCGGCGTCTGCCGGGCGGCGACACCCTCGACCCCGCGCTCACCGTTCGGCTCGGCAACGACCGCGGTCAGTCCAAGACGTACGAGCTCGTGGCCTTCGACCCGGCTCGCAACGCCGAGGAGGGCGGGCGGCTCCAGTTCGCTTGGGTCAACAGCGTCGAGGAACGCGACGCGCTCACGCGTTTTCGCGAGCGTTCGCTGACGATCACGGTGCCCGGGACGGACGTCGAGCAGACCGTCCCGATCCGCACGACGGCGCGCTCGAATCCCGAGCTCGAGTTCACCGCCCTCGAGGGGACGCCCTACGCGTACCGCGTGGAGGCGTTCCAGGACCAGCTCGAGATCCGCGGTCGGCTGTTCTCCCTTGCGATGGTCGAGATTCGCGACGGAGAGCGGTCGTTCTTGCGTTGGGTGTTCGACGATCCGACCATCGCTCGCGACCACGAAGTCACCGCCGACGGGAGCGGGCATCAGCACGTGCTGCCGCTCGACGAGGGCATCGTGATGACCTACGACCCGGGTCACCGCGCCGCGCCCGTGCTCGTCGTCGCCGGTCCGGAACCCGAGACGCTCGGTCTCCAGCTCACCCTCCCCGGGCAGGATCCCGTCTATCGTCCGATCCAGCGGGGCGTGCGGGAACCGATCGACCAGGGTATCTCGATGGTCGTCGAACGCTACACCGCCTTCTCCCGGACGCAGACCCGTCCCGCCATCGTCCCCAGCGCTCAACGCGATCGTGACGCGCGCGAGTTCTTCGCGATGGTGAAGGTCGAGGTGCCGACCGGCGCCGGCACGACGGCCGCGTGGGTGCCGTTCCACCACTATCCCGTCGAGTCTCCCAACGGCACGCTGCGTCGCTTCACGTACCGGCCGACGAGCGTCGAGCTCGCCGACGGGCGAACGATCGAGCTGATCTTCTCGCGGCAGCGACGCCCGCTGCCGACACCGGTCGTGCTCGAGGACTTTCAGGTCGCGTCGCACATCGGCGGTTTCACCGGACGCACGTCGAGCATCCGCGACTGGACCAGCATCGTCCGGTTCGGCGGTGAGGACGGCCAATGGACCGACCCGATGGCGGTGAGCGTCAACCAGCCGGCGGAGCACGAGGGGTACTGGTACTTCCAGGCCCAGTGGGATCCGCCGATGGGCGCGCGGTTCGAGGGCGATCGTCCCTCGGCCGGGCTCAACTACACGGTCCTGGGCGTCGGCAACCGCAACGGCGTCGTGACGCAGCTCCTGGGCTGCGTGATCGCGGTGATCGGGATGATCTACGCGTTCTACGTGAAGCCGATCCTCAAACGTCGCCGCCGCCGGGCGGTCGAGGCCGCGCTCGCCGTCGGCGTCACCGCGGATGGAGCCGCCGAAAACACCGCCGAGTCTCCCGAACCCCTGATGCCCGTCGGTGCGGAGGAAGCCCGATGACCATCGCGCTGCGATCGCTCGTTGCTGCAATCACGCTGCTGACCATCGTGTGTGCGGTGAACGCCGCGGCGTCACCGCCGCCGGTGCCCGCGTCGCAACCGGCCTCGCCACCGGCCGCGCAGCCGGACGGGCCCGCCGTCACCGACGCGGCGGTCGCGTTCGCCGCTGCCGTCGACCTTCGCACGCTCGGGCAGATCGCCGTCCACGACGAAGGGCGGCTGAAGTCGTTCGACTCGTTCGCCGCGTCGTCGATGCGGTTCGTGAGCGGTCCGCATCGCATCGACGATCAGTCGTCGACGTTCACCTATCTCGACCTGATGCTGCGTCCGGACCAGTACGGTTCGACCGAGCTGATCTACGTCAAGAAGAAGCCGATGCGGGCGCAGATCGTCACGACCCTGCGTGGCACGACGATCCCGTCGCTCGACCCCGAGTTCGACGCGGCGATGGATCGGTTCATGGAGACCGGTCTCATCGCCGAGGATCTCCTCCGGGTCGACGCGGTCGCCGCGTTGCTCGGTCGCCTGAGCACGGATCTCATCCGGACGGCGCGGTTCGTCGAGATGATCGAGACGGCCCTGGCGATCAAGCAGCCGCAGGTGCTGCTGGCGCGGTGGAAGATCATCCCGCCGGAGACGGGCGATCGCGAGACCCCGTGGGCGAGCCTCGACCAGCTCGTGGGTGGCGATACCGCCGTCGTCTCGGACGAACATCGCACACCGCTCGTCGGGGCCTGGCGCGACCTCGTCGACGGCTGGGTCCGTCAGGACGCGGTCGCCGTCAACGCGTCCGCCCAGACGCTGGCCACGGTGCTGCCGCGGATCAATCCCACGCTCTATCCCAGCCCCGCCCGCGCCGGATGGCCGTGGTCGTTCCGGGGCGAGGGACGCGGCCCGTGGCTCGTGGTGGGTGTGTTGCTGCTGCTGGGGCTGGTGGGGCTCGTCATCGGACGCGGAACGCTGCGGGTCTTGTCCGCATCGTTCGTGGCCGCGCTCGTGGGCTTTTCGCTCATCGGGCTCTGGCTGAACGGATTCGGCGCGGGTCTGACGTCCGCGATCGTCTCGCACCCCGTCGGGCCGCTGGAGTGGGAGAGCGCGTACTTCCGCGCGTACAACCTCACGTGGTTCTGGGTGTTCTACGCCCTCAGCCTCATCCCGCTGCTGCTCAACATCGTCTTCCGTTGGCGAGCGGCGCGGTGGATCGGGCTGGGGATGTTTCTCCTCGCGTTCGCCCTGCACACGTTCTCGCTCGTGTTGCGATGGTACGTGGCGGAGCGTTGGCCCAACACGAACATGTTCGAAGCGGTCACGACCGCCGCGTGGTTCGGCGGCTGCTCGGCCATCGTGCTGGAGATCTTCGCCGGCCGGACGATGATGCGGAACCTCTTTGCGCTCGGCAGCGCCGTCGCCTCGATGGTCGCGCTCATGTGCGTCTACTACTTCCCGCTCCAGCTCGACGCCGGAATCAACAACCGGATGCCCGTCCTCCACGACGTGTGGCTCTACATCCACACGAACGTGATCATCTTCAGCTACTGCCTGATCTTCATGGCCGCGGTGTCGGCGCTCCTGTATCTGTTCGACCGACTGCGTCGCATCGTGCGGGGCGAACGGGGCGGCGGTGACTACGCCCGCGTCGGCGGGGCGGGATCGCTCCTTGCCGCCACGCCCGGCGGCGTCGTCACGATGCGTTCGGCCGGGCTCGGGCAGGTGCTCGACGGCACCACGATGGTGCTCATGGAGCTGTCGTTCGTCATGCTGTGGGCGGGACTCGTCATGGGTGCGATCTGGGCCGACCACTCCTGGGGTCGGCCGTGGGGATGGGACCCGAAGGAGGTCTTCGCGCTCAACACCTTCCTCGTCTTCGCCGTCCTCATCCACGTCCGGCTCAAGACGCGGGACAAGGGGTTGTGGACCGCGCTCATCGCCCTCGTGGGCGCCGCGGTCATGCTTTTCAACTGGATCGCGATCAACTTCGTGATCACGGGTCTTCACAGTTACGCGTGAGCGGCGTCCTCCGCCTGTTCATCGCCGTGTATCCGCCGCCGGCGATTGCGGCCGCGTGCCGCGATCTCGTCGCGTGTCTCGCCACCGATCACGCCCTCCCGCCGCACCGGCTCACGCCGGTCGAGCAGGTGCATCTGACCGTGCAGTTCATCGGGGACACGCCCGTCCGCGAGCTCGATCGGGTGCGCGAGTCGCTGGTGCGAAGCGCAAGCGGGCTCGCGGGGTGGACGCTGACGCCCGGGTGCCTGCGGGTGCTGCCCACGCCCGACCGGCCCCGGCTCCTCGCGGTGGAGACCGACTGTCCCGCGGCACTCGCGGAGCTGAAGCGGCGGCTCGTCACGCGGTTCGCGCGACGCACGCGGCGTGGCCGCGACCACGCTTTCGTGCCGCACCTCACGGTGCTCCGGTTCCGCGGCGCGCCGCCGCCGATCGAGCCGTGGCACGACCCGCTCGCCATCGATGCGTTCCCCTGCTCCGCCGTCTGCTTGATGCGGAGCACGCTCCTTCCCGGCGGCGCGCGGCACGAGGAGGTCGAGCGTGTCGCGTTGACCGGCTAGCCACGGGGCCAAAGGGTGTTTTTTTCCTTGGTCCGGGCGGACCGTGTCGTAGACTTGGGGTGCAATGGAACACGCCGAGTCCTGGTGCGAGCTGTGCATGTGCGACGATCTGGCCGAGGCCCGCGCGGTCGCGACCACGGTGGCCGCGATGGAGTTCGAGTGCCGCGTCCTCGATGCGTCGACCGGCGCCGAGATCGAACCCGGCGTGGAGGCGATCGATCGTCCCTGCGTGGTCGAGGTGCATCCCGAGGATCGCGACGCCCTCGGTGACGTGCTCGAGGAGATCCGCCAGGAACAGTCGGAGTTCGATGCCGCCATCGCGGCTCGGGACGGCGGTGGGCGTTTCGTCACCAGCGTCCTGATCGGCGTGCTCACGCTGATCGTCGCGATCCTGGCGACGCTGCGTCTCATCGAGCTCTGACGCTCGCGTCGCCACCGCGCAGTCGCCCTCCGCGATCGAGACCGTCACTTCGCTCGGGCTGCTAGACTTCGCGCGTGACCCAGGCCCCGACCCAGCTCGTCCTCCCCTGGCCCGGCGTCGCCCCCGACGCGGCGGCGGTGCTCTTCGCCATCGGCGCGTTCGCCGGGCAGACGCCGGAGGATCTGGGCGTGGTTGGGGAAGACGATCCCGAGATCGCCTGGGGCCGGGCGCTCGCGATTCCCGCGTTTCCGGCCCCGCTCGTCTTGTGGGTCGAGCCCGCGCAACCGGTCGACCCCCGCGAGCTCCCGGGCGTCGACCTCGCCGGCTGCGAGCACGTGCTGTGCGTGCAGACGCTGCTCGGCGACACCGACCCGCTCGCGACGTACGCGCTCCTCATGCGGATGGTCGAGAAAGCGTTCGAGACCGTGCCCGCCGTACTCGACGCCAACACCACGCGGTGGTTTCCACGGCCGACGCTGGCCGAGCTCTTCGGGGTCGAAGCCGCTCCCCCGCCGGACGTGCTGTGGTTGATCCAGCTCGTCGAGTCGGGAACCGGGCAGGTGTGGCTCCACACGCACGGGCTGGACCGCTGCGCCGCGCCCGAGCTGGAGATGCTCGAGGTGCCCGTCGCGTTCGCGGCCGTCGCGGCGGAGCTCATGGACGAAGTTGCCGCGCACCGGCTCGACGGACCGTGGCCCGCGTCGGGGGCGCCGCTGTCGCTCGGACCCGACCTTGCCGTCACGCTCGTGCCGGCGGCGACCGTGGTCCCGACCCTGCCGGCCGGAACGCTCGGGGCGGCCGCGGACCGCGTCGGCGTCGCCGAAGCCGCCCACGGGCTCGACGGAATGGTGGTCTGTGCGACGACGCCGTCCGGCCCGCCGGCGCGATGGACCTGGCCCCGCGATGTCCTGGAGCGGTGGCGTCGCGGCACCATCGCCATCGAACGCTCCCCCCGCGTCGCCGCCGCCCGCCGCCAGATGGCCCAGCGGGAGTGGCCGCGTTTGTGCGCGATGATGCGGCCGGACCATGAGCTCATCGTGGCCGCCGGCGTCGAGATCGCCGAGACGGATGGCGATCGCGAACACCTGTGGTTCGCCGTCGAGGACGCGGATACGGACGGCGTCGAGGGCCGTCTGCTGCACACCCCCGCCGCCGCGGCGGGACTCGCGGCGGGCGATCGCCGCCGTCTCGCGCGGGCGGACATCACCGACTGGCGGGTGCGCGGAGCGGAGGGCAGCTACGGCCCCGGTGACCTCGACCGAATGCAACGCGAAGCCACGCGGGGAGACGCCCATGTCACGGGTTGATGACGCCGACCTCGTCACGCTCACGCACGCCGGCACCGCGACCGAAGCGCACGCGATCGTCTCGGTGCTGCACGCGGCCGGGATCGAGGCTGTCGCCTTCGACACCGCCACGACCGGCATCGGTGTGTCGCTTCGCCCCGGGCGTCCGCACGTGCCCGTGCAGGTGCGTCAGGCCGATGTCCAGACGGCGCGGGAGACGCTCCAAGCGAACGCGGAGACCGCCGCCGCCATCGACTGGAGCACGGTCGAGCTGGGCGAGCGGGAAGACGACGATCCCCCGGCGACCCCCGGCCGCATGCCCCCCGCGGCTCGCGTCGCGCTCGTGGTCACGATCGCGGTGGCCGTCATCGCACTGGTCGGCGTGATCTGGATGGCGTTGGCCTGACCCGGTCTTTTCTACGGTCGCTCTTCGACCGGGACGAGCTGCGTGTAGCGGTCCAGCATCGCGCGAAGGAACCGGCGTTCCGGCTCGGATCGGCGATCATCCGCGGCCTGCTGCGTCAGCCAGGAAAGCTCGTCGGCCCACCGCGTGCGGCGCGCCGGTGAAATCTCCAGCTCTGCTTCCTTGAAGAGTGCGAGCTCGACCTCCAGGCGTTCGACGAGCCGCTGCGCCGTCGCTTCGGTGTCGGTGGCGGGCGTGTCCGGCGTGATCGGGACGAGCCCGCTCGCGCGGCCTTCCGCGATCGCGACGAACCGCGGTGGTCGGGCGTACCGGACCGCGGCGGCGATCGCCTCGCGGGCTCGCGTCTGCTCGACGGCACCGCTCGGCGCAAGCGTGCCGGTGGGGTCCTCGAGATCGTTGGCGTCTCCCAGCTCGAGCGTCAGCTCCAGCTCGTCGTACTGCACCTTGCCGGCATCGTCGATGATGAGGTCGCCACGCTCGTCGCGTCGGACGCGATTCACGAGCAGCTCGACGCTCTCGCCGGGTGCTTTGGACTGCACCAGCACCACCAGGTCCGAGCTTGCCCGCAGCGGCTGCCCGTCGACCTGAATCACTTGATCGCCCAGCTCGAGCACACGCTCGGCGGGCAGACCCGGCAGGAGGTCCGCGATTTCCACGGCGCCCGGATTCCCGTCGCGACCGCCACGCCACTGCATGCGGATGCCGACCGCTCCCCGCGGGGCGTTCCGCAAGCGGTTCTGGACGACGAGCAGCAGACGCGTGCGTTGCTCGACCGAGAGATCGTCGCCCTCGAGCAGCACGCACAGCTCGCCGATCGCGGCCGCGCCCTGAAGCAGGGTGTCCATCGCCGCCTCGCGGGTGGCGAACTCCGTCGCGTCGAGATCGTCCGCAAGCGCGCGAATCCGCGGTCGCACCTTGACGCGTGCGAGGTCCGACTCGCGCGGGAGCAGGCGAGGAACGCGAAGGGCCGGGGCGGCGCGATCGCGGATCACCTGCGCGGAGGCGTCGGGGGTCCCGAGCCATCCCGTCCCCGCCCCGCCGATGACAACGGCGGCGAGAAGGCCGCGGGCGCGTCGTCTCGGGGTGGGGTGGGGGCGATTCATCTCAGTCCTCCAGGCTATCGGCGAGAAACGCCGTCAGCTTTTCCGTCCGCGGCCGGAGCCAACGCACCTTTCGCTCGACCATACGCAGGAACGCATCGCCGCTGAGCTGCGCGAACTGGCCCGTGGCCGCGATCGGCAGCACACTCTCCAGAATCAGTGCTTCCTGCACGAGCCACGGGACCGCCCGAAGCTCCGCCGGTGTGATCGGCGCCCACGCGGTCCGATTATATCCCTCCAGCAGGGCCCGTATCCGCTCCATGTGCAGGGGCAACGGCCACTGCTCGGGGGGCTTCTCGTCCCGCATCTGCATGCCGAACTGGAGGGCGCCGTTGGCGACGTCGATGATCCGCGGTTCGATCCGGGCGGAGTCGAAATCGAGGACGGCGGCGATCCGTCCCCGCTCGTAGAGCAGGTTGCCCGGGTGCCAGTCACCGTGGATGACGGTGGGACCGGGTACGGCCAGCCCGGCGGCAGCTCGGGTCGTTGCCTCCCGGTAGGCCTCGGCGAGAAAACCACACCGCTGGCTGATCTCCGACGCCGACGCCTTCGGCTCGACGCGGCGAATCGCGCTTGCCGCCCGCTGCAACGCCGCGTCCAGCCCGTTGGCCGCGTGGTAGGACCCGGCGACCGGACGCGTCGCCGGCTCGTGGTCGGCGAGCAGCGTGTGCAACCGGCCGAGCGCGACGCCGGCCACGCCGGCGGCCTCGACGCTGCGGTCGTCCCGCTCGCCCCGCACGAACTCGAACAGCTCGTACACCTTTCCCCGCATGGCGAGCATCGTCGAGCCGCCGTTCGTCGTGGGAACGAGCGCAGGCACCGGATAGCCGTGGGCGGCGAGGTGCGCGACGAGGCCGTGCGCGAAGGCGACCCGCGGCGGATCGTCGCGTCCCGGAGCGCGACGCTTGAGGAGGAACTCGCCGCGATCCGAGCTGATGAGGAGCTTCGGCGCCTGACGCGAGCCTCGCGCGTGCGGACGCAGGCGGTGGATGACGCCGAGGTCGTAGTGGCTGAGCACCTTCGCGAGCTCGGGCGCGACGAATCGATCCCGCTTCCGGCGGCCGGATGGGGACGGCGGTTTCGACTCCTCGCGTCGGGGCATGTGCGTCAGCGTACCAGCCGCGGCGCCGGCTCCCGGACCACGGGCGAAACGGGGCCGTCACTCGACGTTCTGCACCTGCTCCTTGATGCGATCGATCGCGCCCTTGATCTCGACGATGCGGCGGGAGACGTCGACGTCGAGGCACTTGCTGCCGATCGTGTTCGCCTCGCGCAGCATCTCCTGGGCGATGAAGTCGAGCGTGCGTCCGGAGGGGGCGTCACCGTCGGCGTCGATGATCTCCGCGAACTGTTCCAGGTGCCCGCCCAGCCGCGCGACCTCCTCGGCGATGTCGGAGCGTTCGGCGAAGACCGCAACCTCGCGCAGGATGTCCTCTTCCCGCACCGCGGCGCCGCTCTTGGCCAGCAACGCTTCCATCCGCGTGCGCAGCTTGTCCTGGTAGAGGTCGATGAGCTGCGGCACCCGCTCCCCCACTACCGCGAGGTGCCCGGCGATCGCGTCGCAATGCTCGTGCAGCTCGCTTCGCAGTGCTTCGCCTTCGCGTGACCGCATCACGATGAGCCGTTCGACCGCCTCGTCCAGCAGCTTCAGCAACACCCGGCGTGCGCGATCCAGCCGATCCTCGCCGGTCTCGCCGAGGATCACCCCCGGCAGGGCCAGCAACGCCGTGAGGTCGACGCGGGCCGAGTCGTGACCGAGACCCTCGACGGCCAGGAGCTGCTCGAGGTACCGCTGGATCACCTTGACGTTGATGCGGGCGGCAGCGTCGGCCGACGTGTCGGTCATCCGCGCCGTGATCACGACGCTTCCCCGATTGAGACGTTTGGCGAGCGCCGATTCGAGCTCGGGTTCGAGACCCTGCAGCTCCTCGGGCAGACGAACCTGCGACTTGAAGTACCGGTTGTTGAGCGAGCGCACCTCGATCGCGTAGTGCGCGCCGTCATCCTCGGTGGACGCGCTGCCGAAGCCGGTCATGGATCGAATCATGATCGGCTCAACCGCCGCCGCCGGCCGGCGGCGTGTCGCCCGCGGGAGGTGGCGTGGGGATGAGCGGGGGGAGCATGGTTGGATCACCGGCGTCCGCCGGCGGCAGCGTGCCGGGGTCGCCCGGCGGGAGCGTGTCGCTGTCCGGTCCCGGCTCGACCACCGCGGCGGGCGTGACGGTCCCCGTGGGCGTGCTCTCCACCTTGTTGAGGGCGACGGCAAAGAGCATGTAGAGCGCGAAAGCCACCACCGTTGCCCAGGTCAGCGCATCGCCGACCCGGCCGCCGAAGACGGTGTCCGTGCCACTGCCTCCGGCACCGCCGAAGGCGCCGGCCAGACCGCCGCCCTGGGCGCGTTGGACGAGGATGATCAGGATCATCGCGCACGAGACCACGATGAAGAGGATCGTCAGGATGAAGAACGTCGTGGTCATGCGTTGCGAGCCTCGGGTTGCCGATCCGCGGCGGGATCCGGCGCTGTGGCCATCCGCGTGATGGCCAGGAAGTCGTCGGGGACGAGCGACGCCCCACCCACCAGGAAACCGTCCACGTTCGGGCCGGCGGCGAGCGCCGCAGCGTTCCCCGGCTTGACGGAACCGCCGTATTGGATGCGGGTCGCCGCGGCGACCTGGGGATTGTACAGATCGGCGAGGGCCCCGCGAATCGCCCGGTGGGCGGTCTCCGCATCGTCGGGCGTGGCGGTCACGCCGGTGCCGATCGCCCAGACCGGCTCGTAGGCGAGGACCACGCGGCCCATCGCCGCCTCCGCCACCCCGGCCAGCCCGTGGCGAAGCTGGCCCAGAACGACGTCCGTGGTCCGGCCCGCCTCACGCTGCTCCAGCGTTTCCCCGAGACACAGCGTGACCATCAGGTCACCCGCCAGGGCCGCCCGCACCTTCCGGTTGACGAGGTCGTCTGTCTCCCCGATGACGTGTCGCCGCTCCGAGTGACCGGCGAGCACGACCGTGACCCCGACGTCGCGAAGCATCTCGACCGAGACCTCGCCCGTGAACGCGCCGTTGGGCTCGTGGTAGAGATCCTGCGCGCCGAGCTGTACGTCCGAGCCGGCCAGCGTCCCCCCCACGGTCGCGAGGTACGGGAACGGCGGGTACACGACCACCTCGCACGCCACGCCCCCCGAGCCGGCGGCCACCGCCCGCGCCAACGCGACGCCGGTCTCGGCGGTGGTGTTCATCTTCCAGTTTCCGCCCACGATGGGCGTGCGGGTGCTCATGGCTGGGGTCTCGGCGGCGGGGAGAGGCGAACCGGGCAGGATAGCCGAGGGCGGCGGTCGGGGCCAGACGGGGGGCTGTCACCGGGTGTCCATCCCCCGGTGTCCATCCGTGTCCATTCCCAGGTGCCACGGACAGGGTGGGTCCGCTCCCCCGATTGCCCCACCCGACCGACTACACTACCCGTTCTTTCCCCAGCCCCCGGGCGATCCATGAGCACGACCACCACCCGCAGCGCCTTGCAGATCCGTCGGGAGTTCCTCGACTTCTTCACGAAGCGGCACGCCCACGTGCACGTGCCCTCGTCGCCCGTCGTGCCCCACGACGATCCCACGCTGCTGTTCGCCAACGCGGGGATGAACCAGTTCAAGGACATCTTTTTGGGGCACGCGGACGGGGTCGTGAGCGCCGGGAATACGCGTCGCGTCGTCAACAGCCAGAAGTGCATTCGGGCCGGCGGCAAGCACAACGATCTGGAGGACGTCGGACGCGACACGTACCACCACACGTTCTTCGAGATGCTCGGCAACTGGTCCTTCGGCGACTACTTCAAGGAGGAAGCGATCGCCTGGGCGTGGGAGCTGCTGACCGAGGTGTGGGGGCTCGAGGCCGACCGGCTGTTCGTGACCGTCTTTGCCGGCGATCCCGCCGACGGGCTCGAGGCCGACGAGGAAGCCGAGACGATCTGGGCCCGCCACATCGATGCGGATCGCATCAGCCGGTGGGGTCGCGCGGACAACTTCTGGGAGATGGGCGAGACGGGGCCGTGCGGGCCGTGCAGCGAGATCCACTACGACTTCACGCCGGATCGGTCCGGGCGCGATCTGGTGAACCGCTCGCATCCGGATGTCATCGAGATCTGGAACCTCGTCTTCATCCAGTTCAATCGCGGCGACGACAAGCGTCTCACCCCGCTGCCCGCGGCGCACGTCGACACCGGCATGGGCTTCGAACGCATCGTGCGTGTCCTGCAGGGCAAACGCAGCAACTACGACACCGACATCTGGAGCGGCATCTTTGCGGCGATCGCCGGGCTCACCGGCGCCGCTCCCTATCAGGGCCGGCTCGATGACCCCGTGGATATGGCCTACCGCGTCATCGCCGATCACATCCGCTGTCTCACGGTCGCGATGAACGACGGCGCCGCCCCTTCGAACGAGGGACGCGGGTACGTGCTCAGGCGTATCCTGCGGCGGGCCGTGCGTCACGCCCACCAGACGCTCGGGGTCGAGGGCCCGCTGCTGTGCGATCTCGTCCCCGCGGTGGTGGAGTCGCTCGGCAACGCGTTTCCCGAGCTGCGGGAGAAGCCGGATCGCATCGCCGCGACCATCCGTGACGAAGAGGAGAGCTTCCTCCGCACGCTCGACCGCGGGCTGGAGCTCTTCGCCGATGCCGCCGCCCGCGCGGCCGCCGCGACCGGCGCGACCGGCGCGACCGGCGCGACCGGCGGCAATCGCGGTGTCATCTCCGCCGCGGACGCCTTCCGCCTCCACGACACCTACGGCTTCCCGATCGACCTGACCCGCGTCATGGCGGAGGAGCAGGGGATCGGGCTCGACGAAGCGGGCTACGAACACGCGATGGCCGAGGCGCGCGATCGCTCGCGCCAGGGAACCAGCAGCACGAAGCAGCTCACGCTGCCCCCGGACGCGTTGGCAAAGCTGCGTCACCTCGGGATCGACGCCACGGATGACGAACCCAAGTACGGCGGACGTCCCGTGGTCGGCCACGTGCGCGCGATCTGGAACGGCACTGACTTCGACGAGTCCGCGCACGTCGGCGACGAGGTCGCGGTCATCCTCGACCGGACCCCTTTCTACGCCGAAGCCGGTGGCCAGGTCGGCGACACCGGCGCGCTTCGCGCCGAGAACGTCAATGGCGGGACCCTGCCGATTCGCGGCCGCACCGGCACCGCTCCGCACGACGTCTGCCACTTCAAGGTGGAGGATACGCAACGCGTCGGCGATTTCGTCCTCCACGTGGGACGCGTCACCGACGGGCGGCTCGCGTGCGGGACGCCCGTGCAGGCGATGATCGACCGTGAGCGGCGTCGGGCCACGATGGCGAATCACACGGCGACCCATCTTCTCAACCACGCGTTGCGTGCGGTCCTCGCCGGGGACGTCGACCAGCGTGGCTCGTACGTCGGGCCCGACAAGCTCCGGTTCGACTTCACCGCTGCGTCTCCGCTCTCCCTCGAACAGCTCACCGAGGTCGAGTCGCGGGTCAACGCCGCGATCGCGGCGGGGCTGCGGGTGGACGCCGCTCCGGTCGCGCTCGAGACGGGGCGTCAGATCAACGGCCTCCGCGCGGTCTTCGGCGAGCGGTACCCCGACCCCGTGCGTGTCGTGTGCGTCGGCCGGCCCGTCGCCGATCTCGCGGCCGATCCGGCCGCCGCGGCGTGGGCCACCCACTCGATCGAGTTCTGCGGCGGCACCCATCTCGCCGAGACCGGTGAGGCGGGCGTCTTCGTGATTCTCCAGGAACAGGCGTTGGCGGCGGGCGTCCGGCGTATCACCGCCGTCACCGGTCCCGCCGCGTCCGCGTCGGTCGAGGCGACCCGCCAGTTCGAGGAGCGGCTGAAGGCCGCCCGCACGCTCGAGGGCGACACGCTGGCGACGGAGATCGAGACGCTCGCCGCCGCGTTCGACGAGATCGGGCTCGGCGTCGTGGCGAAACAACGGCTCGCGGGCCCCGTCGACGAGCTTCGCGCGAAGCTCAAGTCGCTTCGGAAGGCGGCGCAGCGTTCTGCGCAGAGCGACGTGGTCGAGCAGACCCGCCGGATCGCCGCGGAGGCCACCGGCCCGCTCATCGTCGCGACCGTGGACGACGCCGACCCGGAGTCGCTTCGCGCCGCCCTCGACGTCATCACCGCCAAGCACCCCGAGGCGGCAGCGATGCTGCTCAGCGCCGACGTCGAGGCGAGCAAGGTCGCCATCATCGCCGTCGTTCCGCCCCCGCTCATCAAGCAGGGGCTCAAGGCCGGCGACTGGGTGCGCGAGGCGGCTCGCGTGTGCGGCGGCGGCGGCGGGGGACGACCCGATCGCGCGCAAGCCGGCGGCAAGGACCCGAGCAAGCTCGAGGACGCCCGCGTGGCCGCCGAAGCGTTCGCCCGGGAGGCTTGCTCGTGACGTGGCTCACCCGGCGGGGATTCCTGTCCGCCGCCGTGCCGGCCGTGCCGGCGCTGATCGCGTTGGGCGC
>JABDLI010000076.1 GCA_013003065.1 Phycisphaerales bacterium
AACATCGATCGGCTCGCCACCGAGGGCATGCGTTTCCGCGAGCACTACTCGGGCAGCCCCGTGTGCGCGTCCTCACGGTGCGCACTGCTGACGGGCAAGCACCTCGGCCACGCCGTGGTGCGTGGCAACCGCGAGGTCGGCGGGTGGGGACCGGAGGAGCCGGAGGGGCAGATGCCGCTGCCGGCGCCGGAGGTGACGATCGGCGAGCTGCTTCAGGGGCTTGGCTACACGACCGGCATCTTCGGAAAGTGGGGACTCGGCGGCCCCGGGTCCGAGGGGCATCCGAACGAGCAGGGCTTCGATCACTTCTACGGCTACCTGTGCCAGCGGGTTGCGCACAACTACTACCCGACGCACCTGTGGCGCAACCACGACGTCGACGTGCTGCACGGCAACCGGCACTTCCGCGCGCACCAGCGTTTGGCGACGCCGCCGTCCGATCCGGCCGCTTTCGCCGCGTACCGGGGTGACGACTACGCGCCGCGTGCGATCGCCGACGAGACGCTCGCGTTCATCCGCGCGAATCACGAGGAGCCGTTCTTCGTACTGTACAGCTCGGTCATTCCGCACCTGGCGCTCCAGGTGCCCGACGAGGAGCTGGATGCGTATCCCCGCGACTGGGACCCCGAACCGTACCTGGGACAACGCGGATACCTCCCTCATCCCCGCCCCCGCGCCGCCTACGCGGCGATGATCTCCCACCTCGACGCGAACGTCGGCCGGCTGCTGACGCTCCTGGAGGAACTGGAGATCGCCGACGACACGATCGTGCTGTTCTCCTCCGACAACGGCACGACCTACGTCGGCGGCTGCGACCGGGCGTTCTTCGATTCCCTCGGTCCGTTGCGTGGCCACAAGGGCACGCTCTGGGAAGGCGGCATCCGCGTGCCGATGATCGCGCGGTGGCCGGGGCGGATCGCGGCGGGCGTGGTGACCGATCACATCTCCGCCTTCCCCGACGTGCTGCCGACGCTCATGGAGCTGTGCGGCGGTCCGACCCCGATCGGGATCGACGGCCTCAGCTTCGCCCCGACGCTGCTCGGCGACGGCGAGCAACGCGAGCACGCGTACCTCTACTGGGAGCACCCCGAGGGCGGGCAGGAGCAAGCGATCCGCGTCGGCCGCCACAAGGCGATTCGCCGCGGTCTGAAGAAGAACCCGGACGCCCCGTTCCAGCTCTTCGACCTGGAGACGGACATCGGGGAGAGCACCGACCTCGCCGAAACGCATCCCGACATCGTCCGTGAGCTGCGCAGCCTGGCCCGCCAAGCACGCGTGCCGTCGCCCGTCTTCGAAATTCCCGCCCTCGACGGCACGCGGTAACGCGTCGACGCGTCGCGTCGCTTCTCAGTCACGGGCCGCGAGCGTCTCGACCGGACCTGGAATCGGGGCGTCGGCATCCTTGTGAAGCGACAGCTGCGCGCCGGTGTGGCGGATCCAGCGGTCCATTCGGTCGGCGAGCGCCGCGACCATGGCGGGCTCCGACGCGGCGCGATCGAACCGCTCGCCCAGATCCGTCTGCAGGTCGTAGAGCTCGAACCGCCGGTCGCCGTGGAAGTAGATGAGCTTCCACCGGTCCGCGCGGATCGACGTGAAGGGCTCGATGCCGGGGCCCGACGCGCCCCACTGGTGCGGCTGGTGCCATCCGAGGACGCGACCCACCGGGAAACCGACGCGTGTGCCACGCACGAGCGGGCCGAGGTCGACGCCGTCCACGTCCTCGGCGTGATCCACGGGCATCGCCACGCCCGCGATCGCGAGGATCGTGGGATAGAGGTCGTGGCTGATCACCGGTTCGTGACAGACGGAATCCGGTTTCGTGACGCCCGGCCACGCGATGATCGCCGGAACGCGGGTGCCCCCCTCGTACGACGAGCCCTTGCCGCTCTTGAGCGGCGCGTTGTGCGTGTGCGGCACGCCGCCGCGGGCGTGCGCGGACAGGCCGCCGTTGTCGGACGTGAAGATGATGACCGTGCGGTCCGCCGCCCCCCGCTCCTCGAGCGTGTCCATGATCGTCCCGAGCGCGGCGTCGGCGCTCTCGATCATCGTCGCGTAGGCGGCTTCCTTCGGATCGAGTGCCGCGTAGCGATCGAGCCGACGCCGGTTCGCCATGATCGGCGTGTGCACCGCATAGGGCGCGAAGTTCAGGAAGAACGGCACGCCCCCGTCGAGCGCGGTGCGAACGGCGGCGTCCGCTTCCAGCGCCAGCGCTTCCGTCAGGTAGATGTCGCGGCCGTGGTACTTCTCCAGCCCGGGCACGTCCCACACCGACGTGGCCTCGGGATTGCCCGAGCGTCCCGCCCGGGAAAAGCCGTGCGTCCCGTAGAAGCTCGCCGGCGCTCCTGAGCCGTGGCCGGCGATGTTGACCTCGAACCCGAGCCGCGTGGGGTCCGCGCCATCCGTCCCGTGCGCGCCGAAATGCGCTTTGCCCACGTGGATCGTGCGATAGCCGGCGTTCGCGAGCAGCCGGGGCAGGTTGGCCGGCGCCGGCTGGAGACCGTTCATGTTCCACGCCGGCGGACGCACGGTCGGGTGGGCCCGCGAGGTGTCGCGATCGCGGTGGAGCGTCCAGTAGCTGATGTGGCTGCGGGCCGGGCTCGCGCCGGACAGGATCGACGTGCGGGTGGGCGTGCACACCGGCGCCGACGCGTACGCCTGCGTGAACCGCATGCCCCGCCGCGCGAGCCGGTCGAGGTTGGGTGTGTGATACCGGGCGTTGAACTCGGTCGGCTGCGTGTGCATCGGCACCGACAGGTCCTGCCACCCCAGATCGTCCACCAGGAACAGCACGATGTTGGGGCTGGCCGGAGCCGCCGCGGCGAACCCGAAGGTCAGCGCGAGGGCGACGAGGTGCAATCGCAGTCGGGGCATGACCCGATCATACCGGGCGGTGTCAGCCGCAGTCGCCCCAGGCTCCGAGGACGGCGAGCAGATCCGTACGGAGCCGGCTTGTCTTCGTCGACCGGTTGCGGGGGGAGGTTATTCGCTTCGGTTCTCCGAGCCGAGCGGACGGAGCCGGATCCGACGCCACCGCACCGCCAGCGGATCGACGCGGTTGCCGACGCCGTGCACCTGGAGACCGATGAACCCGGCCGGCGTCATGTCATCTTCGAGATCGGCGGCGGGGATCCCGTTGAGAAACGTGCGCATCCGCGGGCCGCGGGCCTCCACCCGGAGGCGGTTCCACGCGCGGGGGCGAAACGCGACGCGACCGGGCGTGTTCTCCGCGAGGTTCTTCAGCCAGCCGCGTCGCCCCTCGTCGTAGATGCCGGCCGACCAGGCGCGGGGGGACGGGTCGATCTCGACCTGGTAGCCGAAGACCCGCGTCCGCCCGCCCTCCGGACGGCCCTGGCTGCGGATCTGCACGCCGGAATTGAGCTTGTCGTCGACCATGAACTCGAGCTCGAGTACGAAGTCGCCGTAGTCGGCGTCGGTGCACAAGAAGCTGTTCGGCTCCCTCGGACGGGTGCGGCCGACGATCGCGTCGTCTTCGACGGTGTACACCGCCCCGCCTCCGAGCTGACGCCACCCCGCGAGCGTCCGGCCGTCGAACAGATCGACGAATCCGCCCGCGTCGGCCGCCTTCGACGGCCGCGGCGGCAACGGCACGGCCCACACGTTCCGGAACGCCACGTCTTCTTCGGTATCCGAGCTGTGCGCCTGGAGCAGGACGCCATCTCGCGCGACCTCGTCCTTCCGCGAAACGCCGGTCGGCCCGGCGAGCGTGACGTCCTCGTGGACGGGCACGCCGTTCCAGTACACCGTCATCTCCGCCGGAGCGATCTTCTCGCCGTCACGGAATGTGGGCGCCCGAAACCAGATGTCATAGGCCTGCCACTCCCCCGCCGGACGCGACGCGTTGACGGCCGCGGCCTTTACGCCGTACAACGCCCCGGCCCCGTTGCGCGCCGGCACCGCGGGCGCCGGCGAACACTCGAGGATCTGCACCTCGTACCGCCGCATCAGCTTCACACCGCTGTTGCCGGCCCGCTGACCGACACCACCCGGCGGCACCCGCCACTCGACGTGGAAACGCACGTCGGCGAATTCCTGACGGGTGACGATGTCACCGGCGTCGCGATCGACGTGCAGGATGCCGTCCGTCACCGGCCACGCGGGCGCGCTGCCGTCGAGCGACCGCCACGCGTCGAGATTCGTGCCGTCGAAGAGCACCATTGCGCCGTCGGGAGCCGGAGCACCGACGCCGACGATCGGGTCGGCGAGGAAGAGCGTTGTGAGGATGAGCGCGGGGATCGTGGGCATGGGGGGGGAGTATAGGTGGTGGGGGTGACGTCCGGACGCACCTGCGTATCCACGGGCGGCGTCCCGCCGCCCGAGCGGAATTCCAATTCACGATTCTCCGGGTCCCCGGTCTCCGGGTCCAATTCCACTTCCCATTCCCATTCCCATTCCCATTCCAAATCCAATTCTCGCCCCAACCGCTCAAACACGCCGGTGACGTCCGGACGCCCTGCGCATCCACGGGCGGCGTCCTGCCGCCCTCGGCCTCAGTTGGTCGTTCGCTGAACGCTGAGTCGTCCGGCGTCGAACCGACCCACGCTCGATCCGCCGCATCCTGCGGCGACGCACAAACCTGCTCGGGCGCCCAAAGACACCGCCCGCATCCTGCGGGCTCGCGTCTGGATGGTTCAGCGTGGGTTCGGACTGTTTTTCGCACCGCCTCCGGCGGGTGCAGGCTGCGCGGGGACCGACGGCGTCCATGCCGCCTCGAGCAGGTTGGGTCGGGCGGTGGCGCGAACGGCGCGTTTGCGCTGACACCCCGCGATCGCTCGCGAACGCCCTCGCGAGCGCCCCCGCGTCCGCTACTCGGCCGCCGCG
>JABDLI010000097.1 GCA_013003065.1 Phycisphaerales bacterium
ACGAGGAGCGGGCGTCCGGGCCGGGGGTCGACGTCCATCTCGAGCACGTCCATCGCCCGCAGGTTCAGGGCCGGAGCGGCCACCGCGGCGAGAGCCACGCCCAGGGCATCATCTGCAACCCGAGCCTCGGTCACCGAACCGGATCGGTCGTCTTGACGGGCGTGAGCTGAGGCAACGAACAGGGCAACGACGGCAGCGATGCTGAGAAGCACGGACCGGGAGAACGCTCGGGGCATGCCTTCGACTCCTTCTCGGACGCACGGGAGTGCGTGAGACGTTTCCAGACGGATTCGGCCTGATCGTATCTAAACCTTTGATGGATTGGCAGTTAGGGATTCGGATGGGACAACGCGTGCCGTCCGTGCCGGCGATGAGTCCGCGTTCGGGTCCGCTCCTCCCGGTCGACCGGGTCGCCGACCTGCCACCAGCGGCCTCCCGGAGGCAAGGACTCGCGAACGAAAACTCAACGATCGGTCGATGTCAGCGTGTCGTCACGCCCCCCGGCCGGAGGTACGATCCGCGGTTCGGCGCCGCCACCGGCGTGAGAAGGAGCGATCCCAGGATGCTGAAGCGAACCCACATGTGCGGAGATCTCCGCGACGAGCACATCGGCGAGACCGTGGTGGTGGCCGGGTGGGTGAACACCTACCGGGATCAGGGCAAGGGCCTGCTGTTCATCGACCTGCGGGATCGCGCGGGCATCGGCCAGGTGGTCTTCGACCTGGAAGACGCGAACTCCGATGTCGTTCAGGCCGCGCGGATGCTCCGCCGGGAGGATGTCATCGCGGCCCGCGGCGTGGTGCGCACGCGGGTGGGTGGACCGAACCCGAAGCTCGCCACCGGCACGATCGAGGTCATGGCAACCGAGCTGGAGGTGCTCAACAAGACCGAGACGCCGCCGATCCTTCCCGACGACTACGAAGCGAGCAAGATCGCCCCCGAGAAGCGGCTGCAGTACCGGTACATCGATCTGCGACGCCCGCGGATGCAGCAGATCCTTCGTACGCGTCACGAGGTCGCCCGGACCGCGCGGACCTACTTCGCGGAGCACGGCTTCATCGAGGTCGAGACCCCCTGCCTGATCAAGACCACGCCCGAAGGCGCACGCGACTTCGTCGTTCCTTCGCGCAGCTACCCGGGACAGTGGTACGCCCTGCCGCAGAGCCCGCAGATCTTCAAGCAGATCCTCATGGTCTCCGGGTGCGACCGCTACCTCCAGATCGTGCGGTGTTTCCGTGACGAGGACCCCCGGGCGGATCGCCAGGCGGAGTTCACGCAGATCGACCTGGAGATGAGCTTCGTCGACCGCGATGACGTCATGGCCATGATGGGCGGGTTGGCGAAGCGTCTGTGGAAAGAGGTGTTGGACGTCGAGCTCGGCGAGATCCCGGTGCTCTCCTACCACGACGCGATGGAACGCTACGGGATCGACCGCCCGGACCTGCGTTTCGGCCTGGAAATCGAAGACGTCAGCGACCTCGCCGCCAAGACCGACTTCAAGGTCTTCCAGGATGCGCTCGCCAAGGACCGAGGGGTCGTGAAGGCCATGCGGGTGCCGGGCGGGGCCGAGAAGCTCACCCGCAAGCTCACCGACGACTACACGAAGTGGATCCGCACCTTCCGCGCCGGCGGGGTGCCCGTCGTGAAGCTGACCGCGAACGGATTCGAGACCGGTATCGCCAAGTTCCTCGGTCCCATCGCCGACGCGCTCCGCGAGCGGCTGGAACTGGAGGAAGGCGACACCGTGCTGTTCACCGCCGACACCTGGTCCATCGCGACGAAGGCCATCGGCGAGCTGCGCAACCGCGTCGCCCGCGACCTCGACCTCGTCGAGGAGGGAACGTGGAAGATGCTCTGGGTCGTCGACTTCCCGATGTTCGAACGGGATGAGGATCAGGAACGCTGGGTCGCACTCCACCATCCTTTTACGGCGCCGCGCACCGACCAGTTCGACGAGCTGGAACGCGCGCCCGGCGAGTGCATCTCCGCCGCGTACGACCTGGTGTGCAACGGCAGCGAGATCGCCGGCGGCTCGATTCGTATTCACCGCCCCGACGTCCAGCGGAAAGTCTTCGAGCTGCTCGGCATCGGCGCCGAGGAGGCCGAGCAGAAGTTCGGCTTCCTGCTGAAGGCCCTCCGCTTCGGCGCACCGCCGCACGGCGGCATCGCGTTCGGTCTCGACCGCCTCGTCATGCTGCTCGCCGGCACCGATGACATCAAGGACGTCATCGCGTTCCCGAAGACACAGACGGGGCAGGATCTCATGACGGAGGCGCCGGCGCCGGTGGACGCGGAGCAGCTCGAGGAGCTGCATGTGCGGGTGGTGGTTCCGGAGGTTGTGGAGCCGGTGTGACGGCCTGCGCTTTCGCGGGCGGCGTCCTGCCGCCCTCCGAATTCCAATTCGCGATTCCCCGGGTCCCCGTTCTCCGGGTCCAATTCCACTTCGCCTTCCCATTCCAATTTCAATTCCCCTTCCCATTCCCATTCCCATTCCCATTCCCATTCCCATTCCCATTCCCATTCCCATTCCAAATCCAATTCTCCCCAACCGCGCAAACACGCAGGTGACATCCGGACGCCCTGTGCTTCCACGGGCGGCGTCCTGCCGCCCTCGGCCTCAGTTGGTCGTGCGCTGAACGCAGTGTCGTCCGGCGCGCAACCGACCCACGCTCGATCCGCCGCATCCTGCGGCGAAGCACAGGACGGCGTGGCGCCCAAATACACCGCCCGCATCCTGCGGGCTGGCGTCTGGATGGTTCAGCGTGGGTTCGGACTATTTTTCGCACCGCCTCCGGCGGGTGCAGGGCTGCGTGGGGACCGGCGGCGTCCATGCCGCCTCGGGCAGGTTGGATCGGGCGGTTGCGCGATGGGCGCGATTGCGCTGACGCCCCGCGAGCGATAGCGAGCGCCTCCGCGTCCGTGTCCGTGACCGCGTCCGGGCCCGCGTCCGTGTCCGTGTCCGTGACCGTGACCGTGTCCGTGACCGCGTCCGGGCCCTCGTCCGCCCCCCGCTTGGCCTCGACGCCCTCGCCCCCTATCGTCGCCCCACATGTGCGGCATCGCCGGCATCCTGCGTCGTGACGGCACCGAGATCACGGACGAGACGCTCGACACGCTCGACCGCGCGATCGCGCACCGCGGCCCGGACGGGGCCAACCGATTACGCGATCGCGTGGCGATCGGAGGCCGCTCGATCTGCGTGGGGCTTGTGCACCGACGGCTGTCGATCATCGACCACGCCGGTGGCGGGCAACCGATGGTGTCGGAAAGGGGGCCACGTGACAGCGGGCTCGTGGCGGCCGTGTTCAACGGCTGCATCTACAACCACCGCACGCTGCGGCGAACGCTGGAGCATGCCGGGCACCGGTTTACCAGCGATCACAGCGACACGGAGGTCCTCGTCCACGGCTACCGCGCGTGGGGGGACGATCTTCCCGAACGCCTGGAGGGCATGTACGCGTTCGCGATCTGGGATCACGACGCCGGGAGTCTGCTGCTCGCCCGTGATCGCTTCGGCGAGAAGCCGTTGCACTACCGGGTCAAACGCAATGCGGCCGGTGACATCGTCGAGTGCGTCTTCGCGACGAGCCGCGGCGTGCTGGCCGGACCCGCCGACGATGCCGCCAGCGGCGAGCTGGCCGCTTGCACGACGAGGTATCTCCAGCTCGGATACGGATGGGGACGGGACGACCCGCCCGGCGGGTCGGGCACGCGGCGTCTTCCGGCGGGCGGGCGTCTGCGTGTCGATTCCGGCTTGCGCGCCGGCCGTCTGGAGCGGCTGGCGACGTCCGAGGGCGAGACGAACATCGAGGACGCGCTCGACGCCGCGGTCGCGTCGCGTCTGGAAGCGGATGTGCCGCTCGGGTGTTTTCTCTCCGGCGGCGTCGACTCGTCGCTGGTCGCGCACTTCGCCCGCCTCCACCGACCCGACCTGCGGACGTTCAGCGTCCGGATGCCGGACCCGAGGTTCGACGAGTCGGAGCACGCCGAGCGGGTCGCTCGCCATCTCGGCACCGATCACACGACGCTCGACGTCGCCGCGACTCCGGCGGCCGACCTCCCGAAGCTGATCGAACAGCTCGGGCAACCGTTCGCCGACAGCTCGATCCTCCCGACGCACTGGGTCAGCCGCGCCGCTCGTGATCACGTCGCGGTCGCGTTGTCGGGGGACGGTGGGGACGAGCTGTTCCTGGGGTACGAGCGGTACCTGGCCACGCCCCATCTCGCCCGGCACTGGCGACTGCTCCGGTGGCTGCCGGCCGGCCTGCGACGCGGCGCGCACCCGCGGAGCCGGCGCGACAAGCTCGGCCGCCTCGGCGGCATGGCGCGAGCGTTCCCGATGCTCGACGTGCTGGCCACCGAGTCGCTCTTCGCGCCCGGCCTGATCGCCGCGTTGATGGGGGACGCCTTCGATCCGTCCGACCTCGTGCGGCCGCATCCGTCCGAGGCCTCCCCGATCACGCGTCTGCAACGCGAGGATCTCCGGCGGTATCTGCCCGAAGATCTGCTCGTGAAGGTGGATACGGCGGCGATGTCGGTCGCGCTCGAGGTGCGATGCCCGTTTCTGGACCGCGCTCTCGCCGGGGCCGCGTTGAGCCTGTCGCCCGCGACGCTGCTGGCCGGAGGCCGCAAGGGTCTGCTCCGGCGGATCGCCCGCGCGCATCTGCCGGCCGCCATCGTTGATCGGCCGAAGATGGGCTTCGCCATCCCGATTGGCGAGTGGTTTCGCCGCAACGGCGGCTCGATGCACACGCAGCTCAACGACCACCTGCGATCGACCGAGCCGTTCGGCCCGCTGCCCGTCGCCGCCGCTCCGGTCGAGCGGTTGATCGACGAGCATGAATCGGGACGGCGAGATCACGGCCAGCGTCTGTTCGCGTTGCTGACACTCTCGATGTGGGCACGATCGGCACCACGTCCCGGGGGCGATGCCGCCGGTTTGTGATACCCTCTCCGGCATGAAGCGGGGCAACCTTCTCACGCTCCTCATCGTGATCGGCCTGGTTGCCGGCTGCCTCTTCGGGCAGTTCGCGCTCTACGACGCCAACGATCCGATCGACGGCAGCCACTGGACGAAGCAGACGGGCGATCTCATCCTGATCCGCCCGCTGATGCTCATGATCATCCCGCTCGTCTTCGTGAGCGTGGTCGCGGGGGTGACGTCGATCGGCGATCCCTCCAAGCTGGGTGTTGTCGGCGGATCGACGGTCCTCTACTACCTGGTCACGATGCTCCTGGCGGTCAGCCTCGGCGCGGTGCTGGTGTCGACGCTTCGTCCCGGGAACCTCGACGCGGACACCCAAGCGCGGCTGCAAACCGGAGCGGCGCAGGAATACGAACGAAGCGGCGGCATTGCCACGACGATCCAACGCGCGCGGGAAGATCGCACGGACAACCTCGGCGGGGCGTGGCGGAACATCCTGCACCAGCTCATCCCACGCAACCTCATCGACGAGATGGCGCAGGGACGCACGCTCGGGGTCATCGTGGGCGCGCTCATGCTCGGTCTCGCCATCGCGATGGGCGGCACGCGGACCGAGATCCTGGTGCGGGTCTTCGAGGCGTTGTTCGACGCCATCATGCGGCTCGTCTCGTGGATCATCTGGCTGACCCCGCCGGGCGTGTTCCTGCTCGTCGCGTGGACGGTCGGCAAGATCGGCTTCCAGGAGCTGGTGGGCCCGCTCTCCAAGTACATGCTCACCGTCGTGATCGGTCTCGCGATCCACGGTCTGATCGTCCTGCCCCTCGTGCTGACGCTCTTCACGCGTCGCAATCCGTTCCAGTTCATGTGGCAGATGCGACGCGCCCTGATGACCGCGTTCGGCACCGATTCCAGCTCCGCGACGCTCCCCGTCACGATCGAGAGCGCGGAAACGGAAGGCGGCTGCTCCAAGCGATCCGCCAACTTCGTGCTCCCCCTGGGTGCGACGATCAACATGGACGGCACGGCCATCTACGAGGCCGTCGCGGTGGTGTTCCTCTTCCAGCTCTACGGGATCGAGCTTGCCTTCAGCGAGCTGCTGATCGTGATGATCACCGCGACACTCGCCGCCATCGGCGCGGCGGGGATTCCGTCGGCCGGACTGGTGACGATGGTCATCGTGATCGCCGCGGTCAACACATCGCTCGGCGGCCGCGACGTGCCTCAGCTTCCGGTGAGCGCGATCGGCGTCATCATCGGCGTCGACCGCATCATCGACATGTGCCGGACGACGGTGAACGTGTGGGGCGATGCGGTGGGGGCGAAGATCATCACGAAGATCGCGCCGGACACGGTGGAGGAGCTCGAGGCGGCGCGGGGGTAACGGACACGCGCGCGAGCGCCCAGCGCGTAACCGCCCAACTCTTCCGACGCGAGGCGGCATGGACGCCGCCGGTGATCGCGCTGCCCTGCACCCGCCGGAGGCGGTGCGAAAGATAGACCGAACCCACGCCCAGATCTTCACTGACCAGCTCGCATGGATGCGAGCGTCGCTTGCGACCCCCAGCAACTGGGGTCAAGCCGCACGACGCGGCGTCAACAATCGCAGGGGCCCGCGCCCGACAACCGCAGCCCGCGCCCACTGGCAGGACGCCAGCACAGGGTCCACGCCCGGCTCTTCCCAGGCGAGGCGGCATGGACGCCGCCGGTCATCCGCGCGGACCGAGGAACGGACGCGAACGCGGCTCCCTACTCCGCCAACCACCGCTCCGCGTCGAGCGCCGCCCGACATCCCATCCCCGCCGCCGTGATCGCCTGGCGGTACACCGCGTCGGCGACGTCGCCGGCGGCGAAGACACCCTCGATGTTCGTCTCGCTGCCACCCCCCTCGAGGCGGACGTATCCCTTGTCGTCGAGCGCGATGCCCGAGCCGGCGAGAAACTTCGTCGCGGGTGTGTGTCCGATCGCGATGAACAGACCCTTGACGTCGAGCGTGGATTGTTCGCCGGTCACCGTGTCCTCGAGCCGGACGCCGGAGATCTTCTCGTCCCCGAGGACTTCCACGACCGTCTTGTTCCACAGCACCTCGGCGTTCGGCGCGTCGAAGATCCGCTGCTGCATCGCCTTGGAAGCGCGGAACTCGTCGCGGCGATGGATGATGTAGACGGTCGAGCCGAACTTGGTCAGGTAGCTCGCCTCTTCCATCGCGCTGTCGCCGCCACCGACGACCGCCAGCGGCTGGTCGCGGAAGAGGGGCAACGCCCCGTCGCACACGGCGCAGGCGCTCACGCCGCCCCCCGATGTTGCGAGCCGCAGCTCGTTCTCCTGGCCCAGCCAGTTGGCGGTGGCGCCGGTGGCGATGATGACCGCCTCCGCCTTCACGGTGTCTCCGCCGCTGGAGGTCATCGTGAACGGACGTTTCGAGAAGTCGCAGGTGACGATGTCCTCGCCGATGACAGTGGTGCCGAACCGCTCGGCCTGCTGCTGGAAGAGCGACATCATCTCCGGGCCCGTGACGCCCTCGGGAAACCCGGGGTAGTTCTCGACCTCGGTCGTGAGCATGAGCTGACCACCGGGCAGAACCGGCGCCGGATCCTGGCGGGGGACGCCGATGTAGCACACGGGCTCGAGGTTCGCCCGCGCGGCGTAGATGGCGGCGGTCCAGCCGGCAGGTCCGCTGCCGATGATGAGGAGCTTGTGGATGTCGGTCATGGCTTCGGTCCTGTCTGAGGGCTCAGCATGCACGCGAGTTGGATGCTTCTCGTCGTGGCATGGAGTCGATCCGATGGCTTCTTTCGCGGGATATTCCGAGGAGCGACGACGATATCCACGGCGGGAACGATCGTGGTCGCGTGAATTCTGAGCCCTCGGACAGGACCTAGTCGATCCGTCCCGCTTCGCGGAGGAGCGTCTGCACGGGCGGCCAGAAGACGATGTCGCCATCGGCGCCGTCCGCGCTCGTCACGCTGCCGCGATCATCCTGGTGATCCTGACCCTTCGAGTACAGAATCGCCTGCTCCGACTCGATGAAGATCCGGCCCGCCGGCGTGTCCACCGGAAAACGCTCGCTCAGCACGCGATACTTGAACGGCAGGAACTCCGTGTCGAAGGGGTCGCGATCCGAGCGTTTGCGGACGAACTGGGCGTACATCTTGTCGGAGCTGCTGGGGTAGTTGCCGTAGAAGGACTGGTATCCGACCAGACCCGCCGCCATCGCTGTCGCGTGCGCTTGGGCGACGAGCTGATCACGCAGGTCAAACAGCCGCTGCACGTCCTGCATCGAGTAGATCACCGCCGCGTACCGGACCGGATTGGTCCGGTCGAACTGGGTCGGAATGTCGAGGATGGGGTCGTACTCCTCGACCCGCCACCGTCGCCACCAGTCGTCGTACACGAGCCGGAGCCGATCGAGGGCGGCTTCCTCGCTGTCGTGGACGTCCGCGATCATCCGCCATCGCCGTGCCGCGCCGAATCGGGTCAACGGCGTCGTCTTCGACTGAATCTCCGCGAACGTGCTCGCGAACTTCTCGCGATCAGGCTGGCCGCGGGAGTTGAAGACCTCCTGGATCAGCGCCTCGGAGACGACGCGATCACCTTCGGGAATCAGCAGCCGCGTCCGATCGGGTCGCAGGAACGGCAGCTTGGCGATTGCGAGATCGGCGCACTGATCGGGGGAGATCGTGTCCCGGTAGGTGTAGAGCATGTCCCGCAAGTTGGTCAACGCTCCGTTGAGCAGATCGACCGTGTGCATGACCTCGGCGAGAAACTCGCGGTCGCAGCACTGCCGGAGCAGGAAGATGTTGGCGACGGCGAGATCGAGCCCCCCCTGCGTGTTCCCCGCCTCGAAGCGGCGGTAGGACTCGGCGGTGGCGTAGGCGGCAATGACGTCGATCGCGTCGAGGTACGGGAAGCGATTGTCGCGGAGGCTTCCGCCCGCGCCGATCTCCGCCGTCAGCGACGCTTCGCGATACCGGCTCGCCAGCGCGTTCGCGTTGTACGGCAGCCCGAAGAGCGGTTTGGACTCGACGGCGAGCAGGGCATCGGCCATGCCGCCGTTGGACTCCGCCCAGCCGCTCACCTTCGTCCAGTCGCTCATGCCGGGATGGATGGTGCGGAGATTGAAGTCGGGGCCGATCGGCATCGGCGGCGGGGTCATCTCCAGGTACGCATCGAAGATGACCGGATAGCTCTTGCTCTCCTTCGAGGCGTCGACGGATCGGGTCCGATCGAGGACCCGCAGCACCTCCTCGACGGTTTCGGCCGCCGTCGCCGGAACGGCGGCAGCGAGGGAGACGAGGGCGGCGGCCGCCGCGAGGGCGTGCGCGGTGTGCGTCATTGATCTGTCCTTCCGGGCCCGTTCGGGCCTGCGGTCGCGGGTCTCCGCGGGGAAGAGCCGCGGTGGAACCAAGGAGCGGAATCGTAGCAAAAAAGTCCCGCGCGGCCACGCGGGTGGCGACTTCGCCGTGGCCCCTCGGTCGGACGCGGCGGAACCCGTCCGGTTCCGTTGCTCGCCCCGTGCGGCGGGTAGGATCGTTCGCCGCCGACGCAGGAGACGACCATGGCCAGCCCGACCACCCGTTCGCGATCGATCGTTCCCGCCCAACGGACCCGCGAGATCAAGTACGCCGTACGCGACGTCGTCGTGCTCGCCGAAGAGGCGGCGCGGGCGGGGAAGGAGATGTTGTATCTGAACATCGGCGACCCGAACCTCTTCGACTTCGCTCCGCCCGCGCACCTCGTGCAGGCCACCGTGGACGCGATGCGGGCGAACCGGAACGGGTACGCCCCGTCGTCCGGTCTCGACGAGGCGCGGCAGGCGATCGAGCGGGAAGCCGACCGGCTCGGCATCCGCTCGATCTGTCACACGTACGTGACAACCGGCGCGAGCGAGGCCATCGATCTCGCGCTCACCGCGCTCGCCGACGCGGGGGACAACGTGCTGACGCCCTCCCCCGGCTACCCGCTCTACACGGCCGTGCTCGCGAAGCTGGGTGTCGAGAACCGGCCGTACTACCTCGACGAGGACAACGGGTGGCAGCCGGACATCGCGGACATCGCCGCCAAGATCGACGACAGGACCCGCGCGATCGTCCTGATCAATCCCAACAACCCCACCGGCACCGCCTGCGTCGAGTCGACGCTCGACGATCTCATCACGCTCGCACTCGATCGCAATCTGGTGCTCTTCAGCGACGAGATCTACGACAAGCTCCTCTTCGACGGCCGCCGCCACACCGCCACCGCCGCCCGCTCCGCGGAGGCGAAGATCATCACGTTCAACGGGCTCTCGAAGTCATACGTGGTTCCCGGGTTTCGCATCGGGTGGGGTGTCATCAGCGGTCCCCCCTCGGAGCTGGAGGCGTACGTCGAGGCGATCCAGAAGATGGAACGAGCGCGGCTCAGCGCCAACCACCCCGAGCAGTACGCCATCCGCCCGGCGCTCGAAGCGGATCAGAGCCACATCACCGAGATGCTCGGTCGACTCCAGCAACGGCGGGACATCACCGCCGAGCGGCTGAACGCCATGCCCGGCATCTCGTGCGTGCCGCCCCAGGGGGCGTTCTACGCCTTCCCCCGCATCGAGCTTGGCGTTCCCGACACCGAGTTCTGCCAACGGGTCATTCGCGAGACCGGCGTGGTCATCGTCCCGGGCAGCGGCTTCGGTCAACGCGTGGGCACGGAGCACTTCCGCGTGGTCTTCCTGCCCCCCGAAGACGTGCTGCACCGAGCGTACGACCGGATCGAGACGGTGGCGAAGAGCCTGGCCGGCTAGGGGCGGTTTGCCGGATGTCCGCGGATCCTCTTCCCTGATCGGAGGTTGCGCGCCCGCGGCCCGACCCCGGGGGTGGTACCATCGCCGCCATGCCCGACTCCGCGCCGTTGGCGTCTTGCCTGGTCACCCGCCAGAACATGTCCGAGCCGCGGCGTGATCGTGTGCCGACGGGCGAGGTCGTCACCTACTCCGCCAAGAGCCCGGCGCGGGACACGGACAACGAGGACGCGGCCGCCGTGATCCCGCTCCCCGGAGGACGCCTCGTGCTGGCGGTCGCGGACGGCGTGGGCGGGCACGTTGCCGGCGCCGACGCCTCCGCCCTCGCGGTCGGCGCGATCGCCGAGAGCGTCAGCGCCGCGCCCGCCGACACCGCCGACCTGCGGCCGGCGATCCTCAACGGCATCGAGACCGCGAACGCCCAGATCAGCGACCTCGGGGTCGGCGCGGCCACCACGGTCTCGGTGGTCGAGATCACCGGGTCGGCCCTCCGGCCGTATCACGTCGGCGACTCGGTCATCCTCGTGGTGGGCCAGCGGGGCAAGCTCCGCCTGGAGACCGTCGCCCACTCGCCCGTCGGCTACGCGTTGGAGGCCGGGCTGATCGACGCGAACGAGGCGATGCACCACGAAGATCGTCACCTCGTCTCGAACGTGGTGGGGTCGCCCGACATGCGGATCGAGGTCGGGGCCGTGCTCCGGCTCCACCCCCGGGACACCGTCGTGCTCGGCAGCGACGGCCTCTTCGACAACCTCCACCGGGACGAGGTCATCGAGATGGTGCGGAAGGGCCCGCTGCTGAAGCAGGCGGCGGCGGTCAGCGTCCTGGGACGGGAACGGATGCTCGACCCCGACGCCGGCCATCCCTCGAAGCCCGACGATCTCACCTTCACGCTGTACCGGAGCGTTCCGACCGTGTCCTGATTCCGCCGATCGTTTGGCCTATGCTGCTGGGCCCGACGGAGCTCGCCTCGCCCCATGCCCTCGACCGCCAGACGCATCGACGCATTCGACCTCATGCCGGGGCAGACCATTGCCGGCAAGTACGTCGTCGAGCGCAAGCTCGGCGCCGGCTGGGAGGGTGAGGTCTACCACGTCGTGGAGACGCGGACGGGGGTGCATCGGGCGGCGAAGCTCTTCTTCCCTCACCGCAACCATCGGGATCGCGCGGTCACTTTCTACGCCAAGAAGCTGGAGCGGCTGCGCAACTGCGCGATGGTCATCCAGTACGTGCACACGGAGACGATCCGCCGCCGCAACACGCCGATCACGTGCCTGATCAGCGAGTTCGTCGAGGGCGAGATCATGAGCGACTACATCCGCCGCCAGCGGGGCCAGCGGCTCACGCCGTTCGAGGCGTTGCACCTCACCTACGCGGTCGTCTGCGGTCTGGAGGGCGTGCATCGCGTGCGGGAGTACCACGGCGACATCCACGACAGCAACATCCTCGTCCGCCGCCGCGGCGTGTTCTTCGATCTGAAGCTCCTCGACTTCTACCACTGGGGCGCCCCCACCGCCGCGCACATTCGCGACGACGTTGCGGACGTCGTGCGATTGCTCTACGACGCGGTCGGCGGCAAGGAGCGATACGCCAATCAGCCCCCGGAGATCAAGGCCATCTGCCGCGGCCTCCGCCGCGACCTCATCGGCCGCGCGTTTCCCACCGCCCGCCACCTGCGGGAACACCTGGAGAGCTTCAACTGGGAGTGAGCGTCGATTGCTCCCGTAGAATGCCCACGTGAAGCAGCCGGACGCCATTCGCCGACAGTTGAACGAGAGCGCCGCCGTCATCGCCGGGCTCGAGACGGTTGTCTCCGACATCGACGCGGTGATCAACGTCGTCCTGGAGACGCTCGATGCCGGCGGCACCATCTATACGTGCGGCAACGGAGGATCCGCCGCGGAGGCGTTGCACCTGGCCGAAGAGCTGATCGGCTGTTACCGCGATCGCCAACGCCCCGCGTTGCGCGCCGTGTGTCTGAACGCCGACCCGACCACGCTCACGTGTATCGCCAACGACTTCGGCTACGAGCAGGTCTTCGCCCGCCAGTGCGAAGCGCTCCTCCGCCCCGGCGACGCCCTCGTCGTGCTCTCGACCTCCGGCAACAGCCCCAACCTCGTCCACGCCCTCGAACACGCCCGCAGCCTGGACGCCCACACCCTCGGCTTTCTCGGTCGCACGGGTGGTCGGTGCCGGCCGCTCTGCGATCAGGCCGTTTGCGTTCCGAGCGACACGGGGGCGCATGTGCAGGAAGCGCATCTCGTGCTGGTGCATTTGATTTGTGAGTGTGTGGAGGGGTGGGTGG
>JABDLI010000127.1 GCA_013003065.1 Phycisphaerales bacterium
GATCGTCTCTCTCAACTCGCTCGTCTTTCTCGGGAACTCCAACTCGAACACGCCGCCGCAGCCGCTGTCGCAGGGAACCTGGCATCGTCTTCGGATCGAGTTCGACTTCGATGCACAGGAGATGGAGGGCTTCGTAGATGGCTCGTCCCTGGGAGTGCTGGCGATGAACCCGGCCGGGGGGCCAGCGGCCGAGATCACAGATTTGTCGCTGTACACCTTCGATGCAGGAGGTGCGACGCAGGACGTCTACTTCGATGATCTCTCCTTCGTGGCGCCGACCGCCGCCGATATCCCCACCGTCAGCGAATGGGGCCTCATCGTCCTGGCTTTGCTGCTGCTGACCGCCGGCACGATCATCGTTCGGCGTGAGATGACGTTGCGGGCGGCGTGACGGATTCATTGCGACTGCGCCGACCTGGTGACGTCGCTCGTTGATCGGCTGATCTACTCGGCGTGGGACGGCTCCAGGCCGTCGCCGGCGATGAAGACGACGTCGACCAGGAACGTGATCCGCCGTTCGGGCTCGCACGTCGCGGCGGAAGCCCCTTCGCGCATGACGCCGCGTCGTGCCGCCGTGAACAGGTTCGATCGCGCATTTGCGCGATCGTGCAGCCGGCGTGGCGGGCCACGGACAGCGAAGCGTCCGTGCCGGGGGGCGTCCATCAGCACAACAGACGATCGATGAAAGCGTGCTTGCGCGCCTGTCGAAGACATCGTCGACGACGGTCGTGTCTCGTTCCTCGACGTGCTCATCGTGCAGTCGAATTGGAGGCGGTGCGAGTCATCTACCTCGTGTATCGACACTCCGACCAGGGCGTACTCCCGGTCCTTGCCGCCGCGACGCCCGACAGACGGTCGGATTCCCTATGGATCCCCGGCGCCGAGCGAGCTTAGCGTACGGTGGATCACCGGACCATGGAACGCCACCGAGCGGGAGGAAGTGCCGCCCATGGTGCCACGGTGGATCAGTTCGTGTTCGCCACCGGATGCAGACCTCGGGCGTGCGCTCACGCGACCCCCGCGACGCAGAGCTCTTCGCTCCCCACATGCCCGTGATTCGGGCTGGCGGAGTGTCGCATGCGCGGATGCCAACGGCATCCGCGTTTTCGAGGCTGCATTACAGGAGTGAAAACAATGGAACGGGTCCGAGAGAGAGTCTTGTCTGGATCCTGCGCTGTCTTCGCGACCTTCGCGATGGCGGCCGTCGCGGTGGCCACGCCGCCGGATGTCGTCGGGTCCAACGCCAGGATGACGCAGCGCCCCCCGTCCGGGGAGGAGTCGGGGGGGATCACGATCGTCGATCTGAGCACCGGCCAGATACTGCCGGTCTCCAGCGGCGTCGGGTGCGATGTGCTCTACGACGGTGCGCCGGGAACCGCCGCGCCGCCATCGAGCCTGGGCGGCTTCGACATGATGGCGTTCCCGCTGTACTCATGTCCGCCCCTGGATGTCACCAGCGTGCCCGCGCCGGGAGGCGGCTCCGTCGACTTCAGCGTGTCGCTGACCCATCGACGCATCGGCGGCGCTGGCGGCTGCGGCAGCTGGGCCACGTGGAGCCACGGCTACACCGGTGACGTGTACGCCACCCCGCTGGTGCCGGGCCCGAATCCGGTGACCCTCACGATGCCGGGGAACACCACCGCGTTCCACCTGTACGTCGAGCCGAACATCTTCGGCGTTTTCGAGTTCTCCGCCATCGCGAGCACCGGGACGACCTCCGGCACCGTGGCGATCGATGGGAGCTCCGGGGCGAAGTACTTCGGCTTCCACGTGCGCGAGCGGGGCGTGCTGAACAGCATCACCGTCCGGAACACGGACGGCCAGAGCAACGGGTACGCCATCGGCGAGTTCGGGATTGCGCGGGGTCAGGTGCTCTATGACGGCACCCCGGGAACCGCCGCGCCACCCCCGACGCTCGGTGCGTACGCGATGGATCCGTTCCCACCGGATCCGTGCGGGGCGACGGACGTTTCCACCGTGACGACGCCGTTCGGCAGCCACATGACGTTCAGCCAGCCGCTGTCCCACCGGCGGATCGGCGGCACGGGGGGCTGCGGCTACTGGGCCACCTGGAGCCACGGTTACACGGGTGACGTGTACGCCACGCCCTCGACCATCGGCGCGGATCCGATCCGGATCGCGATGCCCCCGGACATCGGGGCCTTCTATCTCTACGTCGAACCGAACAACTTCGGCCTCTTCGAGTTCACGGCAGAGTCGGACACGGGCACGAGCTCGGGCGTGGTCGCGATCGAAGGCAGTGCCGGCGCGAGGTACTTCGGCTTCCACGTGCCCGGCGCCGGCTCGCTGACGGGCGTCAGCGTCCGGAACGTCGACGGGAACTCCGCCGGCTTTGCGCTCGGGGAGTTCGGCTGCGGGGAGATCTTCTGCGCGGTCGGGACGACCGAGTGCGAAACCGTCTTCAACGGCGCGCCGGGAACCGGGGCACCACCCGCGTCGCTCGGTGGGAACACGATGACGAGCTTCCCGCTCAACCCGTGCGGACCTCCGGACGTCACGAGCGTGCCCGCCCCGGGCGGCGGCTTCGTCGGCTTCAGCCCGTCGCTCAATCACCGCCGCATCGGCGGCACGGGCGGCTGCGACTTCTGGGCCACCTGGAGTCACGGCTATACGGGTGACGTGTACGCGACGGATCTCGTTCCCGGGCCGAACCCGGTCACGCTGATCATGCCGCCCAACACCACCGCGTTCTACTTCTACGTGGAGCCGAACCTCTTCGGCCTGTTCGAGTTCACCGCCGTCTCGGACCAGAGCGGCATGACCTCCGGCCCCATCATGATCGACGGCGCCTCCGGCGCGCGGTACTTCGGCTTCTACGTGGACGGCGCCGGGGCGCTGCAGACCATCACGGTTCGCAACTCCGACGGCGGCGCCAACGGCTACGCGATCGGCGAGTTCGGCATCGCGCGGGGACGGGTGCTGTACAACGGCGCGCCGGGCACCGCCGCGCCGCCACCCACCCTCGGTCCCTATCTCATGAAGGGGTTCCCGCCCGACCCGTGCGTCGAGTCGCCCGTGACCGGCGTCGACTCGGCCTGCGGCGGTCGCATCACCTTCGACCCGATGCTCGAGCACCGGCGCATCGACAGCTCGGGCACGAGCTGCCTGGGCTGGGGGACGTGGAGCCACGGGTACACGGGTGACGTGTACTACACCGGGGACGCGATCGGCAGCGATCCGCTCACGATCACCATGTCGCCCAACACGGCTGCGTTCTACTTCTACGTCGAGCCCAACTTCTTCGGCGTCTTCGAGTTCGTGGCCGAGGCGAACGGGAGCCTGAGCAGCGGCATCGTGCCCATCGACGGAAGCTCCGGGGCGACGTACTTCGGCTTCTACATGCAGGGTGGCGGCCAGCTCGATGCCATCACCGTTCGGAACCTGGGTGGATCCTCCGGCGGCTTCGCTGTCGGCGAGTTCGGCTGCGCGATCATCGAGTGCGGCGCGATCTGCCCGTGGGATCTCGACTACAACGGCGAGGTCGGGTTCACCGACCTGCTGCTCGTGCTCGCCAGCTGGGGCCCGTGCGCCGATTGCGTCGCAGACATCGACGCGAGTGGCGACGTCGGTTTCACGGATCTCCTTCTCGTCATCGCCAACTGGGGCCCGTGCCCCTGAGGGCGACGTCGAGCGATCTGAGTCCATCCATCCGCCCCCGGCCCCGCTCGGCCGGGGGCTTTGCGTGCGATTGCGGTGAGGTTCCCGCTCGGGGGAAGCGCGGCCGCGTCCGTGTCCACGACCGCGTCCGTGTCCGCGACCGCGTCCGCGACCGCGTCCGTGTCCGCGTCCGTGACCGTGTCTGTGTCCGCGAGCGCGTCCGCGTCCGTGACCGCGACCGTGTCTGCGTCCGCGCCCCCGGCGTTTTTCCTACCGGGTTTGGTGCGCTCTCCGGATGGAAGGTTTCCGCGTCCGGCGCGAGACTTCGTACTCGAGGCCGCGGAGCGCCGTCTGGCATTTTTCTGTAAGGGATCCGGTTTTCGGACAACCACCAAGAGTGGGATCACCGAGCCGCCGACGCCGGGGCCGACGGGCGCGTTTCGCGCCGAGGAGAATTCATCATGCCGCGTTCGACGCTGAACGGGCTGGCGGTGTCCGCGGGGATGCTCGCCAGCGTCACCGCCCTCGCCCAGCCGACCCTGGAATGGGAGACGGTCATCTCGGTGACCCCGGAGCTCATCGAGGGCGCCGACGACATGGTGGTCGACGCCGCCGGTCACGCGATCGTCACCGGATACCTGCCCGTCGAGCGCGACTTCTTCGTGCTCAAGCTCGATCCCGATGGGGAGCTGATGTGGATGCGCACGATCGGGGGCGAGGGGCTCGATCACGCGGGCGGCATCGCCGTCGACGAGGCCGGGGACATCTTTGTCGCCGGCCGTTCGCTCTCCGACGACTTCCCGACCCGGCGTGCCTATCAGGGCGTCAAGCACGGTCCGTCCGACGCCATCCTGATGAAGCTGGACGGCGACGACGGCAGCACGATCTTCTCGACCTACTTCGGCGGATCGCGGGGGGAGTGGGCCTATGACATTGCCCTCGGCCCCGGCGGCACGATCGTGATCGCGGGCCAGACCGACTCCATCGACCTGGAGACGGTCGACCCCGTCCAGGATCAGCTCACGCTGATCGACTGCTTTTGCGAGGACGCGTTCGTCACGCAATTCTCGCCGAATGGAGATGCGGTGCTGTTCAGCACGTACCTGGGCGGCACGTTCGACGACGTGGCCACCGCGGTGCGCATCGACGCGGACGGAGCCATCACGATCGCGGGTCGGACGCGATCGCACGACTTCCCGGCCGTTGCCGCGATGCAGCCCGCGTACGGTGGCGGCGAGTTCGACGCGTTCGTGGCCCGCTTCGACGCGGACCACGCGATCGTCTACAGCACGTTTCTGGGCGGAGAGAAGCGAGAGATCGTCCAGGGGCTGGACATCGGAGCCGATGGCGCGGCCTTTGTCGCGGGGAGCACCCGATCTCCCGACTTTCCCACGACGCCGGGCGTGTTCCAGCCGGACTTCGTGGGCGGCATCCTGAGCTGTGAGGTGCCCTTCGGCGCGGACCGCAACTGCGACGACATGTTCGTGACGACAGTCGAGACGGACGGCACCATCGGGTACAGCACGTTCGTCGGGGGACAGCATGACGACGAGCCCCGCAACCTTGTCGTCGACGACCTCGGGCGAGCGCACGTGATCGGCTACACGTACTCCCACGATTTCCCGCTGGGAGTGCCGTTCGGAAGCGTGGTGGCGCTTCGCCTCGACGCTGCGGGCAGCGCGATCGAGCAGACGATCGTGCACGACACGCCCGGCCCGAACGCCGGCTCGGCGGTCGCGCTCGACGGCGGCGACGTGCTCATCGCCGCTTCGGTCGGTCTTCCCTACGACACGTACGTCGCCAGGTACCGCAGCGGGGAAGCGGCCGATCTCGACGGCGACGGCGTCGTGGGGTTCACCGACCTGCTGATCGTTTTGTCGTCGTGGGGTCCGTGTCCGGACTGTCCGGCGGATCTCGACGGCGACGGCAGCGTCGGCTTGACGGATCTGCTCGCGGTGCTCGCGGGGTGGACCGGGTCGTAGGCGGCGGGGGGGGCCGCGGATCCGCGTCCGCGGCCGCGTCCGTGTCCGTGCCCGTGCCCGCGTCCGCGTCCGCGTCCGTGCCCGCGTCCGCGTCCGCGTCCGCGTCCGTGTCGGTGCCCGCGACCGCTACCGCGTCCGCGTCCGTGTCCGACTTTCGAATTTCAAACTGATCCATTGATCCATTTCCCAACGCCGGTTTCAAACTTCAAACTGCCGGTTTCAAACTGCCCGGTTTTCTCGCCCACGCCCGGCGAGCGGACGCTGCCCGGGTGTGCCGAGGAACCGGTCAGTTTGAGATGTTCAGTTTGAAGTTTGAAACCGGCGTTGGGCAATGGATCAGTGGATCAGTTTGAAATTTGAAACGATGGTCGGCGACGGCAGCCCGTCCGTGTCCGTGTCCGCGTCCGCGTCCGCGTCCGTGCCCGCGACGCGCGCCCGCGCCCGCGCCCGCGACCCGCCCCACAC
>JABDLI010000154.1 GCA_013003065.1 Phycisphaerales bacterium
CCGGGCGTCATCGCCCCCGCGTGCTCGGCTGCCCCGCCGGCTCGAGCCAACCGCGGAACGATTCCTCGATCCGATCCGCCAGTCGGTTCTGATTCCAGGTCTTGACGAGCAGCACGACGACGATGGCCACGACGAGCACCAGGCCGACGGTGCGTCGCACGGGATGCACGCGATGGTGGGAGGTCAGCGCCACGCGGGTTCCTCGTCCCGTTCACCATCGGCTGGAAGGCCGACGCTCTGAGCCGGAATGTGCCCGTGCTGCGAAGGTCGGCGTCTTTCAGACCATGCAAACACACCGGTGGTCGCAGAATCTGCCGCCGTGTGTGGGCCGCGTCCGTGGCCGTGGCCGTGTCCGCGTCCGTGGCCGCGTCCGCGTCCGCGTCCGTGTCCGTGTCCGTGTCCGTGTCCGCGTCCGTGGCCGCGTCCGTGTCCGCGTCCGCGACCGTGTCCGCGTCCGCGTCCGCGTCCGTGTCCGCGTCCGGTTCCGCGTCCGAGTCCGCGTGCTACGCCGGTGGTTCCCACAGCTCGATCGGGTTCCCATCCGGATCGTGGATGCGTGCGAAGCGGCCCGTTTCGGGAGTGTCCCACTCCTCTTTCGTCGTGATGTCGATCCCGGCTGCCCGCAACTTGGCAAGCAGCTCATCCAGCCCCGTCACCCGAAGGTTCAGCATCCACTGCTTGTCCTGGGCGAAGTAGTCCGTGTCCGGCTTGAAGGGCGCGAAGACGGTCGGCCCGGCGGACTGTTGCCAGATGAACTCGCCGGCCGCCATGTCGGCCCCGACCCCGAGATGTTCGAGATACCAGGCCATGAGTTTGTCAGGATTGCTGGCTCGGAAAAACAAGCCGCCGATGCCGGTGACCGCCATTGGTTGATGCTCCTGTGCGTTTGACGGGGAAGCGTGTGGCGTCGTTCGTATCACCGCGGGGTGCTTCCCGCAAGGCGGGCCGGACGGCGTGGCCCTACCTCCGCTCCGCCAACGCCGCGGCCTGGTCGCCGCACTCCGCCCGGATGTGGGCGATGATCGCGGGAAAAAGTCGGAAAGCAGCTCCCCGTCGCGGCGGCCCGCCGTCAGGATGCCAGCGACGCCAGGTCATGCTCTTCGACGAGGAAGGCCGAGCATTTGGCGTGATCGAGGAATCGACTCTCGTCCTCGAGGAGCGCGGCCGCGAGCTTCTGCCCGTCCGGCGCGCTCATGGCCTCCACCATGTCGCCCTCGGACTCGAACCAGACCTCCGCGACCCCATCGCACTCGGGCCGCATTCCGCGTGAGTCTCGAAACGCCTCGTTCAGGGGCGTGTCGATGGTGAGAGACTGCACATACCGCTTCGCCCTCATGTCGTCCATGTGCTTCCGAAAGAAGGGGCCGTGGTTGTTCATCCAGTAGTCCCGAAACTCCTGACGGGTCAGGTCGGGGTGGCGATGGAGGCACATGACGAGCTTGATCACGGGAGACGGCTCCTGGGTACGAGACGGTTGACACGCGATGCCGCCGGCCAACGGGAGGCGGGCAGCGTTCGCGGGTATCGTACGGGTGTCCCGAACGAGACTTCAAACGAGAGCACCCACCGTGGACACCTTCGATGCCATCTATGGCCGCCGCGCCGTCAAGCACTTCGATTCCGAAAACGAGATCCCGGACGCCGATCTTCGCCGGCTCCTCGAAGCGGCCATCCAGTCACCGACGTCCTTCAACATCCAGCACTGGCGTTTCGTCGTCGTTCGCGACCCGGAGCTGCGTCGCCGGATCCGTGAGAACGGCAACGACCAGGCCCAGATGACCGATGCCTCCGTGCTCGTCGTCATGACCGCCGACGTGGACGCCTGGAAGAAGGACCCGCGTCGCTACTGGCGCAACGCGCCGGCCGACGTCGCCGATCTTCTCGTCAACTGGATGGGCCCGTTTCACGACGGCAAGCCCCAGCTTCAGCGGGACGAGGCGATGCGATCAATCGGCATGGCGATGCAGACGCTGATGCTTGCGGCCAAGGCGGCAGGCTACGAGTCGTGCCCGATGATCGGGTTCGAACACGACGCGGTTGCCAAGCTGATCAACCTGCCCGCCGACCACTGCATCGGCCCGATGGTCGCCATCGGCCGGGGCACGAAGGATCCTTGGCCGAAGCCGGGTCAACTGCCGTTGGAGGAGGTCGTCGTCGAGAACCGGTTCGCGTAGACGGCGCTGGGTCCGCACTCCGGCGCGGACCACGACGCTGCCCCGCGGTCCTCGTCGTCGTTCTCGTTCGTCCGGCCGGTGACGACACGCGCGAGCATGCGATGAATCGTCGGGCGGGTGTCCGCGTCCGTGTCCGTGTCCGCGTCCGTGTCCGCGTCCGTATCCGCGTGCGTGTCCGCGTCCGCGCCCGCGTCCGCATCCGTGTCGTATACGCCCGCGGTCGTTCGAGGATCCGGCGTCACTGCTCCGGTCGCAGGAAGAACGCAGACGACGAGGTCACGCTGACCGCGTCACCCTCGACCCTTCGATCGCTTCAGAGCGGCCATGGTCATGACGCCGAGCCAGATGGCGATCAATCCTCCGACGAGCGAGAGCTTCTTCCCGACGAAGGCCCACTCCGCCAATTCCCCGAGGATGAGGAGCGTGCCGCAACCGAGCAGCGTGTACGCCGTCGCGTATTTCCAGAAGCCCGCTTGGGTATGAAGCATGCGCAAAGGGCGTTCGGTTGGTGTGTCCGGTCGTGCAGACATGTGACCTCCGGTTCGCGTCTCAGACGCAGGGGCCCTGACCTGCCCCCGTGTCTTGTACCACATCCTCTCCCGTCGTCGCCCGGATCTCGGTGTTCCTTCACGTCCAGTTCGCTAGCACCAGCAGCAGGTCGCCGAAGTCCACTTCCCAACTGAAGTCCACGTCCGCGAGGCAGCAGTCGGCGTCGCAGTCGCCCCACGCGGCAAGGACGGCGAGCAGGTCGGTGAACGCCACCATGCCGTCGCCGTCAACGTCCGCGACGAGGATCTCCTCGACGGGATCGAACTGGTACTCGAACGCACCCATGTCCACGACGACCGGCACACCGCAACCGGGATCGAAGTCGATCTCGTCGGCGTTGAACCTTGGGTTGCCGTCGAGGTCGAAGGGGATCAGTTCGTTGGTTCTGCCGTCTTCGTCGAGGTCGAGCGTGTCGGCCGGGGCGGCCCAGTTGTGTCCGGCGTCGATGCACGGCGAGCCTGCCTGCAACCGACCGTTGTCATCGAGCCGCGGATCGGCCGTGATGTTCCCAATCCCCGGCCATCCTCCCTGCACGCAACTGTAGACGGCCTCCACTTCGTCCAGCTGATCCGGAGCATTACCCCACACGACCGAGTTGATCAGGGTCGCGCCATACGCACCACCGCCACGGGCTTCGCCGCTCATCTCGTCCTCGGCCCGGTTGTCGATCACGACGCAGTTGATGAGCCGCAGTTCGCCGGCAAACACAAACTCGGCGACACCCCCGCCGATACCGGCCACACCGGGCTCACCCTCCGCCACATTCTCGGCGATCACGCAATTGACGAGCCAGCCCGCGCCAAACACTCCGCCACCGGCGACGGATCCTGCGACGAGACCGGCGTGGTGCGCCACGTTGCCGATGACGCGGCACCCGACCAACCATGTTCCATCGCCGCTGCGGACGCCGCCGCCGCTGGCGCTCCCGGCCTGCTCGGTCTCGTAGCTGTGGTTGCCGCTGATGGTGCAATCGACAATGGTGGCCGATTCGCAATACACACCACCCCCGCCCTGCAAGGAGCCACCTTCGTTGGCGGTGATCACACATCCGATCACGGTGGGATGCCCAGCGCCGATGTGCATTCCGCCGCCCGCGTCGTGGCCGAGGTTGCCGGTGACGATGCAATCAATGACCACGGCTCGACCGGACAGACGCACACCGCCGCCGTAGCTCGACTGACCGCCGGTGATGGTGAGGCCCTCGATCCGAGTCCGCTCGGTCGCGCCGGAGCAGGTGACGACGCTGCCGGATCCTCCCGCGTCGATGATCGTCGTCGCCGGCCCGTCCAAGCTGTAGAGCCGAACCTCCTTTCCGATCAGTGCAATCCGCTCGGGGTAGGTCCCCGGCGTGACACAAATCTCGTCTCCATCCACCGCAGCGTCGATGGCTCCCTGGATCGTCGGGTAGTCGTCGGGAACGCAGATCGTGTCGGCGACAGCAACACCCGCACCGATCGCCAGCACGCACACGGCGGTCACCGACCTCGCCAGCTTGTTGAGCAGCATGGACCCGACCTCCTGGCTTGATTCGTGCCGGTTCGAGGAGGTCCGGTTCGCCATGGTCTCGCGCCGGAAGCGGGCGTTCCATGGGGAGATCGCACCGGTTCCGACGGAAGCCGCTCGTGCGGTCAAGAAGGGCGCGACGCTGACGACACCGGAAGAGTGGCTGCGGAAGCAGCCCTGGTCCGACCGGGTCGTCGCTTGCGTTGGCAACCCGCTGCCAGCTTTGCCCGGGACTGCTGGAATTCCGCGCTATTCGCACGGCCCCCATGTGGCGAGGAGGAGCAGGAGATCGGCAAAGTCCGTCGTGCCGTCACCGTTGATGTCGCCGCCGCTCCCGCCCCAGGCCGCGAGCACGGCGAGCAGATCACCGAAGTCGACGACACCGGACTCATCAAGGTCCTCTGGACAAGCGAGCAGACGTTCGACCTCTGCGGCGCGCCACGCCGTCAAGGCGTCCCAAGGTCCGTTGAGGACCATGTCGTCGTAATCGATGCCCATCGCCTCGAAGTGCTCGCGCTCGCCAGGATACTCGCATCCCACCAGCCAGTCGGCCGGCTTGCGCAGGGCCGAGGGAATGCCGTCGGGGTCGTCGTGGCAGTACATGATCGCGCCCAGCCCTTCGCTGCGGGGCTTGTCCGGGGCGTTGATGTAGGCGGCGATGTCCAAGGCGTCCTGGTCGCTGAGCGTCTCGGGATCGCCGTAGGGCATGTGCTTCTGGATAT
>JABDLI010000185.1 GCA_013003065.1 Phycisphaerales bacterium
GTGGGTTGCCGGGGTCATCCCGGCAACCCACCGACTCCGGGCCAGAGCGTTCGGTGGGAATCCGCCGGCGACCGCAAGCCTGCACCCGCCGGGTACAATGGCCCGCTTCTTCAGCAACGAGCGACGATCCGTGACGCGGGACACCGACGCCAACTCGCCGTACCTTTCCCGCTCCCGGCAATGTGATCGATTGCTCGGTGCCTTCTACCACGACCTGGGCAACGTCGTGCTTCCCAGCCGCACCCCGATCCGGGCCGCGGACGCGGACCAGGATCGCGCGTTGGCGACGCTGCAGCGGCAATCCGCCGCCGTCACAGATCATCTTCTGACCGTGCGGGCGGCGGCCCACGCGTTCCGCGCCCGCGGTCGCGACACCGCACCACGCCTCCCCGCCGGCGACTGGTGGGGAATGTCCGCCCGGCTCCTTCGAGCCATGCTCACCACCGGTCCGCCGATTCGGCTGACCGTCGACCCCGACATCGACGAGGTCGACGTCCACGCCGCGCGGGTCGGACGACCGTTGATGCTGGCGTTGATCGCGATCGATGTGCGGTACGAGATTTGCGGCCCGGTCCTGCTCCACCTGGACTGCACGCAATCATCCGCGCGGTTCTCGTCCGAGGAACCCAGACCCCCGGCCCGCCGCCCCTGGCCGGCGATGTTCGTGACGGATCTCGCCTCGGAGGACGCCAGCATCGCCGCCCCCGCATCCGACGACGCCGATTCCGACGACGCCGGTTCCGACCTCCTCACGATCACGATGCCGCCGGAGGCGATGCGTCCGGCGGCAAGCCGAGCAGCTGACACAGCTCCTTCATGAGCACGTTGAGGTCCACGGGTTTCTCCAGCCGTGGCTCGTCGCGAAAGTCCGGCGGGATGTGCTCCGCGGCAAATCCGGTGGTGAGGATGAAGGGGACGCCCAACGCCTTCAGACGCTTTGCCGCCGGAAAGACATCGACGCCGCGGAGATCGACGTCGAGCAGTGCCGCATCCGCGGAGAAGCCCGGCGTCTCGATCGCCTCGATCAGCCGATCGAGGCGTGGAAACGGGCCGATCACGTCGACGCCGGCGTCACCGAGCGCGGTCGCCATCTCCTCGGCGATGGCCAAAGCGTCCTCCGCGAGCAGGATTCGTCGTCCCTCCAATGTTCGTTGCGTGGTGTTCATGAATCGAAGTCCCCGAGCGGGTCGGTGGCCGTGCGGTCACTCTCCCATGAATGATGCCGCCGGTACCTGCAGTCGGCACGCGATACCCTCGGGGCGATACTCGAACCGCACGTCACCGTCGAGCTCGAACTCGATCCCCTTCTGAATCAGCGTGCTGCCGAATCCGGTCGTCGAAGGCGGCGTGACGGGCGGTCCGCCACGCTCGCGCCACTGGATCACCAGCGACTGCTCGTTCGCCTGGTCGGTCAGCTCCCAGGCGAGGTCGATCGCGCCGGCTCGGTCCGACAGTGCCCCGTACTTGATCGCATTGGTCGTGAGCTCGTGGAGCACGAGCGAGATGGCGAGTGCGGCTCGCGGGTTCAGGAAGACGTCGACCCCCCTGGTTCGCAGCGAATCCTCGTGGTCCTCGGCGTACGGGGCGAAGTTGCGGTCGACGATCAGCTGCAACGATGCTCCCTTCCACTCGGTCTGCACGAGCAGCGTGTGAACGTTGGCAAGCGCTGACAACCGCCCCTGGAAGGAATCGGCAAATTCGTCGAGGTCCGTTGCCTGACGCAGCGTCTGGGAGGAAATCGAGGCAACCGTCGCGAGCAGGTTCTTCACGCGATGGGACAGCTCGCGCACGAGCAGATTCTGATGCTCTTCCGCCTGCTTGCGATCGCTGATGTCCTGGACGATGAGGACGACATAGCTCGAGCCGCCCTCATCGTCACGCACGAGCGACGCTGTCTGCATGGCCCAGACGGCCTCACCGCCGGCGTGCCGATACCGCAGTTCGTCGTTGCTCTTGTGCACGCTCCCGCCCGCCACTTCGCGGAGGAGCGTCGCGACCAGCTCGCCATCATCCGCTTCGATGAGGTCGACCAAGGGGGTCCCCGGGAGCGTGCCCGGATCTCGACCGGTGATCTCACCGAGCCGATCGTTGACGCGAAGGACGGAACCATCGAGATCGACGTGCACGATCCCGACCGCGGCGTTCTCGAACGTTCCGCGATACTCCTCCTCCCGTCGCTCGACGTCGCGGTACAGACGCGCGTTGTCGATGGCCACCGCGGCCTGCCCCGCGACACCAACGACCAGCGACTCCGACGTCTCGGAGAAGACCCCGGCGTCGGAGTGGCCGAAGAAGAGCCCGCCGAGAACCTCCCCGCTTCGCGTGATCACCGGCACCGCGAGGTAGCTGCGCACCGGAAGGTGCTTCGCCGGCATGCCTGCGAACGGAGCGTTCCTCCCGTACCGCGGATCCGCCGTCACATCATCGAGCCGGATGACGCCCTCGCCACGAAAGGTCGGTCCGAAGATGTCGGTGGCGCGGGGCATCGGAAACTGCTCGAATTCGGCCCGGTCCGCGCCGGCGATCGCGTACAGCATGTAACTCGGATCACCGCGGCGTTCAACGTTGTAGAAGAACGCTCCGAACTCGGCGCCGCACAGCCGGGTGGTCACCTGCGTGACGCGATCGACGAGTTGCTCGAGATCAAGCTCGGCTGCCAACGACCGGTTGACCTCGTTGAGGCGACTGAGGATCTCGGTGCGTCGCTCCAACCGGTGCTCGGTGAGCTTCCGCGCGGTGATGTCGTCGTGGGCGGACACGGCGTACGTCCCGCTCGGCGTCTCGAACCGCGTCAGACGCAGCAAGAACCACCGCTGCTCCTCCGGCGAGTGGCACGGGTACTCGATCGCGAACTCCTGGCGATCACCGGCCAGCAGCTCCTCGAGCGCGCGGCGCACCGACGTCGCGACCTCGTCGTCGCCCGCCGCCGCGCAGACTTCGAGGTAATTCGCCTGCTCGCCGATGCGGTCCGCGTTCGCACCGTTGCGGGCGCCGAACTCATCCCACGCGCGGTTGGTTCGGATGATCCGGGCATCGCTGTCCAGGATGGCGAGATGCGTTCCGAGGGAGTTGATCGACGACCGCAGAAAGACCTCGGACTCGACGATGCGGTGCTGGGCATCCAGCCGCTCCGAGATGTCCAGGAACGTCACGACCGAACCGACGAGCTCACCGTCCCGCGTGACCGGATGAGACCAGTATTCGACCGGAAAGGCCGTGCCGTCCCGCCGGAAGAAGACTTCGTCGTCAACGTGAACGCCCTCGTTCTTCTGAAAGGTCGCGAAGATCCGGCATTCCTCCATCGGGTACACGTTTCCGTCCGGGCGATGATGGTGGATGAGCGTGTGCATGTTGTGCCCGAGAAGCTGATCCGCCGAGTCGTACCCGAGCAGCCGCGCACAGGACTCGTTCGCGAACGTGCACCGGCCCTCCATGTCGAGTCCGTAGATCCCCTCGGCGGTGGCATCGAGAAGCGACCGGATACGCTCGTCTCGCAGGCGGAGCTCCTCGTACGTCGCCCGGCGTTGCGTGATGTCGAGCATGACCCCGAGCAGACGCGTGGGCTTGTTGACCGCATCGCGCATCATCTGACCGCGAGACAGCATCCAACGCTCCTCGCCGTCGGCGCGAACGATGCGGCATTCGACCTCGAAGTCGCGTCCGCTCTCGATGGCGAGCTGGACGTCCGCACGAACCCGCGAGCGATCTCCCGCGTGGACGAACTCGAGCGCCTGCGCCGGGTCGAGCTCGACGCAGCCGGCGGGCAACCCCAACAGTTGAGCCTGGCGATCGCTGATCAGAACGCGTCCGCCCCGAACGTCCCAATCCCACGCTCCCATCGCCCCGGCATCCAGCGCGAATCGAAGCCTGGACTCGCGCGCCGCAAGGTCCGCCACGCGACGCTTGCGTTCCGTGATGTCGCTCGCGGTGATCGCGAGGTAGTGAATCTCCCCCGAGGAGGTCGCCGCGACGCTGATCTCGACGGGAAAGGTACGCCCGTCCTTCGCCCGGTGCTGCGACTCGAAGGGCTCGACGTTCTGCGACCGCGCCTCCTCGAGCAGATGGCGGACCATCTCCGAGGTCGCGTCGGGCTGAATGTCACCCAGGTGGAGCGTCGCGAGCTCCTCGGCGGTGTAGCCCAGACGCTCGCAGGCCGTGCTGTTGACGGAGAGCACACGACCGTCGACGTCGACGATGATCTGCGCGGCCGGAGAACGATCGCTGAAGACCTGGAGTCGCGCCAGGGCCTCGGCGGTCTGTTCGAGCTCCACCGTCCGATTGCGGAGCACGATGTGATCGGTGAACACCCCCGCCAGCGTCGTCATGGTCTGTGTGTCTTCGTCCCGCCACACCCGCGGCCGGGAGTCCACGGCGCAAAGCGTGCCCAGGACGTGCCCTTCCGGCGCGAGCAACGGCACGCCGAGGTACGCGATGACATCGAGCTCGCTGATCGCGAGGTTCCCTCCGAGCCGCTGATCGACACGCGAGTCGTTCACGACGACGGGCGCGGCGTCCGAAACGACGTGCTTGCAGAAGGAATGGCTCAGCGGCGTTTCCAGCCTCGTCGCCCAGGGCTCAGAGAGGCCCTGCGCGCAGGCGAAGAACTGCCGGTGGCCATCGACAAGGCTGATGAGCGCCACCGGCACCGACAGACTGGAGCAGACAAGCTCCGTGATCCGGTCGAGGGCCTTGTCGGGCGCCTCGCCGAGTCCGGCGCGTCGAAGGGCGGCGCGGCGATCCTGGTTCGAAGTAGGGCTCACGGGGTCGGGCTCGCAACGGGGTGCATCAGACTACCCAAGACACCGCTTCGTGTCGCGGTCGGCCGCATCGGAACTCGACACGGCGCTCGAACGAGGCCGGAACAAGGGCGCCGGGGGCGCTCGTCGGCCGGTCAACGCGGGCGACGGGCGGCCGCGCCCGTTCGCACTTCGCCTTCCCGCAGACGCCCACCCCAACGACGGTTGATCGGTCGAATGAACGCTCCGAGCATGTTCACGACGCTGACTTCCGGCCACGGCACGGGCGTTCGCCCGTCCCTGAGACGCGCGATCAACGCGCGGGCGAAAAGCGTGGACGACCGCATCTTCTCCCGCACGGGGCGGGGCGGTTTCTGCCCCGTGCACACCATCGCCAGGACCGTGAGATCATCGTCGGGCTCTTGTCCGCCGCGGAACGCCGCCACCCGATCCACCAGTTGCCGGACCAGATCCTGCGGCCGCTTCGCATCCAGGTCGCCGAGCATCTGCACCAAGCCACGCTCCCCCAGCATCTGTCCCCCGGGTTCGCGAGCCTCGATGATCGAATCGGTGTAGAACAGCACGACGTCCCCCGGCGCAATCCGCACGGTGATGTGGTCGTACTCCGTGAGGTCGATGACGCCGAGGGGGAGGTTGGCGGAAACCGGCTCGCCCGCGGGATCATCGTCGTCCTTCAAGATTTTCCAGGCCCCGCGCTCGGCGCAGTACCAGACGGGACGAGGGTGACCTGCGTTCGTCGCAGTCAGGCAGTCGGTGGCGGACCAGTACGTTGCCGCGACGGCCGTGGCGAACCGGCCATCCGTGGCCGCCGCGGCAAACGCGCGATTGAGCGCGAACACGAACGCCGTCTGATCCACGTAGTTGATGAACCGACGCATCAGATCCCGCAGCACGCGGGCGATGTCGGCCACCTTCTCACCGTGACCGGCGACGTCGGCCACCAGAATCCGGGCGATTCGACCGGTGCCGCACGAGGAGACGTAGAGCACGTCGCCGCCCGCCGCCTCGTCGTGGTACGGACGCGAGTACACATGCACGTCGAGTCCCGGCACCGCGACGGCACTCTCCATGGGTTCGTTGCCGCCCCAGACCTCCATGCACGTGAGCGAACGCGGCTCCGACCCGGGCGCCGCCTCTGCGGGATGGGCGTCGCGGGTTGGAGAGCTGGGTTCCATCGATGGGCGGTCTAGATCCAGCCCCGCAGCCGCACCGGCTCGAATCCGCTGCGGTAGGAACGGCGGACGAGCGTCCGCGTCGCCGCGGCGTGGTTCGGGAATGCAAGACGCCCGCGGTCCCACTCCAGGACCTGACCCGGGTACTTCGCGGCCTTGACCGCCAGCAGACCGGCCTCTGTGCACTTGAGCGCTTGCGAGAACGGCGCCCACAGGTGCGGCGTCTCGACGCCGAGCGCGGCGTCCACCCACGCATGCCAGTGATTGAACTTCTCATACGTCGGCAGACCGGGCATCTTCAAACCATCGGTCTTCACGCCGTCCCGCCAGATCTCCAGCGGGCCGCTCGGTCCGAGGACCATCGTGCCACCCTCGCAGACGACGATCGTGAAGATGCCGCCGGGCCACTCGCCCTCGCCGATGCCGAGCTGCGCCCGGTCGGGCTTGAGACCGGTGTCGTAGAAGTGGAAGTTGCAGGTCGTGTTCGCGAAGCGGTCGCCGCGGACGGGATAGGCAAGCGTCGAAAGCACGCGATCGGCGTGGAAGAAGCTCAGATCACGCGAGGGCGTGCGGGAGCAGACCTGCGTGGGACTCTGAAGCTCGGGGAATGCGTAGAACAGGACGTCGGTCAGGTGCACCACCCAGTCGGCGATCTGCCCCCCGCCGTAATTCCACCAGCTGCGCCAGCGGCGTTTGACCAGGTTGGGACGACACGGCTCGGGCTCCGCCCCGTTGAGCCACAGGTCGTAGTCGAAACCGTCCGGCGGATCGATCGGATCGCCCAGCGTGCCGTCGGCGAAATAGTGGCCGCCGGCCAATGCGCCGTTTCCGAACGCCACGTGCACCTCGATCACCTTGCCGAGCGTGCCGCTCTTCAGGATGTCGACCGCGGCGCGGCGGGCCGTGGACTGGATCCGCTGCGCGCCGGTCTGGGTGACGAGCGACGGCCGGGCTCGAGTCGCCCGGTCGAGGAACTCCAGCTCCTCGAGCTGCTGCACGAGCGGTTTCTGCCCATAGACGTGCTTCCAACGGTCGAGGGCGAGCGTCATGATCGCGCAGTGCGAATGATCGGGCGTCGCGACGATGACCGCGTCGAACCGGTCCCCGTAGACGTCGAAGGCCTCGCGGTAATCCGCACACGTGAAGGCATCGGGATGATCCTTCGCCGCCGCGGCCAGGAACCCGGCGTCGACGTCGCACAATCCGACGATCTCCGCCCGCGGGTGGGCGTTCACCTGCTTCCGATCCTCGCCGCCGATCGTGCCGACGACGCCGATCGAGAGCACCCGCAGCTTGTCGCGAACGAGCCCGCGTGGGGCCGCGGACCCGCGGACCGATGCGCAGCCGGAACCGCCGACGACGACGATCCCCGCTCCGACGGCAGCGCTCGTGGAAAGGAACTGGCGACGCGAAAGAGCGTTCGTGTCCATGGGAGAGGTCTCGCGGCGACTCGGAGGTTCGTCCAACCGGGCGATCGGACTCATCGCCGGGTCAGTCTAATCGGATCCCGCCGCGGACTCGGGGTCGAGATCAACGACTTGCACCGCTTCGCGCTCCCACGACTCCGGGAAATCCGGCAACCCGTCAACGTGCACTTCATCCGCACGGCCTCGAAGGAGCCGGGGCCGGAAGTGGCCCGGCGCACGAACGTCGCCGCAATCGGTGATCTCGGATGACCGCCGCTCGTCGGTCGAAGGGAGGTGAGAGCCCCGCGTCGGCCCCTGCGACAACAGGAACTTGGACCTATTCCAGATCTTGACTGATTCTGCATCCGAGCGTATAAACGCCGCATGTCGGTCGAGACCGGAAGCCTGCTTCGTCAACACGGTGTGCACGTCACCGCGCAGCGGCTGGCCGTCATGCAGGCGGTGGCGGACCGGCCCCACTGCACGGCCGACGAGGTGGCCGAGGACGCGCGCGACCGCATCGGTGCCGTCTCGCGACAGGCCGTGTACGACGCGCTGCGCGTGCTGGTCGAGAAGGGCCTCGTGCGCCGCATCCAGCCGGCGCGCTCGCCGGCTCGCTACGAGGATCGCGTCGCCGACAACCATCACCACCTGGTCTGCCGAACCTGCGGACGCATGGTCGACGTCGCGTGCACCGTCGGCGCCGCGCCGTGCCTGACGGCCGCCGACGACGCCGGCTACGAGATCGACGAAGCCGAAGTGATCTTCTGGGGACGCTGTCCCGCGTGCCGCGCGGGCGGAGCCGATCGAGCGGCCACGTCCCCACCAACCGAATCAGCAGGAGCATAGAAGCCATGTCGACCGCTGCGAGCACGTGTCCGGTCACCCGCGAACGCCCCGCCCGGGCGATGACGAACCGGGACTGGTGGCCGGAGCAGCTGAACCTGAAGGTCCTCCACCAGAACTCGCCCCTCGGCGATCCCATGGGAGAGGCGTTCGACTACGCCGCCGAGTTCGGAACACTCGACCTCCAAGCCGTGAAGCAGGACCTCTTCGCGTTGATGACCGACTCCCAGGACTGGTGGCCGGCGGACTACGGCCACTACGGCGGCCTGTTCATCCGCATGGCGTGGCACAGCGCCGGCACGTACCGCATCTTCGACGGTCGCGGCGGCGCGGCCTCGGGCACTCTGCGTTTCGCGCCCCTCGACAGCTGGCCCGACAACGCCAACCTCGACAAGGCGCGGCGGCTGCTGTGGCCCATCAAACGCAAGTACGGCCGCAAGCTCTCGTGGGGGGATCTGATGATCCTCACCGGGAACTGCGCCCTCGAGTCGATGGGGTTCAAGACCTTCGGCTTCGCGGGCGGCCGTACCGACATCTGGGAGCCGGAGGAGGACATCGACTGGGGCACCGAGACGGAGTGGCTCGGCGACCGGCGGTACAGCGGCGACCGCGTGCTGGAGAACCCGTACGGCGCTGTCCAGATGGGCCTCATCTACGTGAACCCGGAGGGACCGAACGGCCAACCCGATCCGGTCGCTTCCGGCCGCGACATCCGCGAGACCTTTGCGCGGATGGCCATGAACGACGAGGAGACCGTCGCGCTGACCGCGGGCGGTCACACGTTCGGAAAGTGCCACGGCGCCGCCTCCGACAGCGAACACCTCGACCGCGAGCCCGAGGGCGCGGCCATCGTCGAGCTGGGTCTGGGCTGGAAGAGCCGGTTCGGCACCGGCGTGGGCGATGACGCGATCACGAGCGGGATCGAGGGCGCGTGGACGCCGAACCCGACGAGGTGGGACACCGGCTATTTCGACATGCTGTTCGGCTACGAGTGGGAGCTGGTCAAGAGCCCGGCCGGCGCCTGGCAGTGGCAGGCCAAGGACGTCGCCGAGGAGCACATGGTGCCGGGCGCGCACGACCCGTCGAAGAAACGCCCGCCGATCATGACCACCGCCGACATGGCAATGCGGATGGACCCGATCTACGAGCCGATCGCACGGCGTTTTCACGCCGACCCCGACGCGTTCGCCGACGCCTTCGCCCGGGCGTGGTTCAAGCTGACGCACCGTGACATGGGGCCGATCACGCGGTACCTCGGCCCGGAGGTTCCCGACGAGGAGCTGCTCTGGCAGGATCCGGTGCCGACCGTCGATCACGAGCTCGTCGGAGCGGACGACGTGGCCACGCTCAAGGCGAAGATTCTCGACGCGGGCGTCTCCATCGCCGATCTCGTCTGGACGGCGTGGGCGTCGGCGTCGTCGTTTCGCGGGAGCGACAAGCGGGGCGGCGCGAACGGCGGGCGTATCCGGCTCGCCCCGCAGAAGGACTGGGCCGTGAACGAGCCGGAGCGTCTCCGCGGCGTGCTGAGCCGGCTGGAGACGATCCAACGGGAGTTCAACGAAGCGCAGACCGGGACGAAACGCGTCTCGCTGGCCGACCTCGTCGTGCTCGGTGGCTGCGCCGCCGTCGAGGCCGCCGCCCGAAAGGCCGGGCACGACGTCCAAGTCCCCTTCCGGCCCGGCCGGACCGACGCGAGCCAGACGCAGACCGACGTCGACTCGTTCGCCGCCCTCGAACTGAAGGCCGACGGCTTCCGCAACTATCTCCAGAACGGTTTTCACCGACGGGCCGAGCACCTGCTCGTGGATCGTGCGCAGCTCCTGACGCTGACCGCGCCCGAGATGACGGTGCTGGTCGGCGGGTTGCGGGCGCTTGCCGCGAACTTCGAGGGGACATCGCACGGGGTCCTGACCGACCGACCCGAGACGCTGACGAACGACTACTTCGTCAACCTGCTCGACATGGGCACCGTGTGGGAGGCGACCGACGACACGGAGACCATGTTCGAGGGTCGAGATCGCGCGACGGGTCGGTCCAAGTGGACCGGCACGCGGGTCGATCTCGTGTTCGGCTCGAACTCCCAGCTTCGGGCGCTCGCCGAGGTCTATGCCTGCGACGACGCGGGGGAGACCTTCGTGCGCGACTTCGTCCGGGCGTGGGACAAGGTCATGACCCTCGATCGCTTCGACTGACGATCACGGTGAACCGACGCCGGGCCCGCGGGGGGACGTGATCCGAAGGACGTCTTCCGGCCGAATCGGTCCTGTTGGTCGTCCCGACCATTCGCTACGATGGATGTTTCGACGCTCACGGCCCCCCGGAGGAGAAGCCCGCCATGTCCCGACTCACGACCGGTGCCGCCCTCGCGGCACTGCTGTTGGCCACGACCACGAGCCCGGCCGCCACGCTGCGGGTCGACGCGAGCCTCGCCAGCGGCGCCAACGACGGCTCCTCGTGGGAGGACGCCTTTCAGGGGACGCTCGGTCTCCAGAACGCCCTCGCGGCCGCCGTTTCCGGCGACCAGATCTGGATTGCCGGCGGTACGTATCTCCCCGCGATCGGCGCCCCCCGGTCGGCGAGCTTCTTCCTGAAGACGGGCGTCGAGATCTACGGCGGCTTCGCCGGCGGCGAGACGCGTTTGAGCGAACGCGACCCCGCCGCCAACGTGGTCACCTTGAGCGGCGACCTCGCCGGCAACGATCCGGTCCTCTCGGACAACGCCTACCACGTGGTGCAGGGCGGATCGGCGAACGCGACCGCGTTGCTGAGCGGCGTGACCGTTCGGGCCGGGTTCTCCAACGGCGCGGGCAACTTCAACCGCGGCGGCGGCCTCTACATCGTCAGCGGCGCCCGCCCCCGCATCGAGGATTCGATCGTTCGTGACAACCGCTGCGTGTTTGGTGGCGGTGCGTGCTACATCGCCAACGCGAGCCCCAGCTTCACACGCGTGCGGTTCGAATCCAACATCGGCGGCTCCTTCGGCGGGGCGTTCGACATCTTCTCCAGCGGCGTCGGCAGCGACATCGAGTTCGAGGCCTGCCGCTTCATCGGCAACTCGGCCGCCCGCGCGGGTGGCGTCGAGGTGTTCGGCACGAACGCGACGGCCACGCTCGTCAACTGCCTCTTCCTCGCGAACACCGCCACCGGCAACGGCGGGGCGATGTACGTGGCGAGCAACGGCTCGACCACGCTCAAGGGCTGCACCGTCGTCGGCAACTCGACCACGGGCAACACGGGCGGCCTGCACCTCACCGGGCAGCCGTCGGTCGTCCACAACACGATCGTCTGGCACAACACCGACGGCGACGGCGGTTTCAGTCAGATCCTGGGCGGCTCCACCGCGATCAAATACTGCAACATCGAGGGCGGCTGGGCCGGCGCCGGCACGGACACGATCGACGCCGCCCCCCTCTTCGCCGACATGGCGAGCGGCGACGTGAACCTCCTGGACGGCTCGCCCGGCATCGACGCGGGGAGCAACTCCCTCGTGCCGGCCGGCACCGATTCGGACCTCGACGGCGGCCCGCGGTTCGTCGATGACCCGTGCGCCGACGACCGCGGCGCCGGCGGCGCGCCCGTCGTCGACATGGGGGCGCAGGAGCGTGACGACAGTTGTAAGACGACGTGCGTCGGCGACACCGACGGCAGCGGCGCCGTGGACTTCACCGATCTCTTGACGGTGCTGAGCGCCTGGGGCCCGTGCCCCGGATGTCCCGCCGACCTCGACGGCGACGACACCGTCGGCTTCACCGATCTCCTGGTGGTGCTGAGCGCGTGGGGCCCGTGCCCGTAACAGCCCGGCGACGGCGGCCGAACCCGACGAATGCAAAGACAACCGCTTTCATTTGCCGATTCACGGTGCGAATGCCGCGTCTTGCGGGCGCAGCGCCCGACGGAGTACCTTCCGATGGTGATGCGTTCCTGGTGGCAAGCGACGCGGGCTCGGGATCGGGTGACGCTGGTGATCCTGCTGCCCGGCGTGCTCGTCGGCGGCTTCTACGGCGTCGTCGGTCTCTACGCGATGTTCATCGCCCGCCGCGCGAGCGAGGATCCTCTGATTGCCGCGGTCTCCTGGCCCGCCGCGATGGCGTTGGTCGCGCTCATCGTGCGGGCGTGCTGGTCGCTGTACGCGCCCGAGCGACGCTTCCCGCGTTGGCTCGCCGTCACCGTGCTGACCGTCGTCGGTATCACCGGTCTCGCGATCTGGCTGTTCATGACATGGGCGGCATCGTTCGGCCCCTGATGCCGATCGGTCGACCCGCCGGGCACGAATCGCAAGCAACGGTGATGACTCCGGGGGGCCGGGGAAGTCTGGGCGAACCGCTCCCGTCGCGGACGAAGCAGAGGCTCCACCCCGGCGAACCCGGGCGGTATAGTCGAAGGCTGCTTCGATCCCAGGGAGAACAGATCAATGACCATCCGCGACACGACCGCCCGCCTCCTCGCCGCCGGGATCGTCCTGGCGTTCGCCTCCGCCGGCCTGGCCCGCGACGACAAGGAGAACGCATCCGCGCGGAACGGGTCGGACACCGCCGAGGTGGAGGTCCCCGCCGACGAGGCCACCACGACCGAGGATGCCGTCACGATCGACGGCGTCCTCGTGCCGTACCGGGTGACCACCGGGACCCAGCCGGTCTGGGGCGACGACGGCGAGGCGATCGGCTCGGTCTTCTACACCTACTACGAACGCAGCGACGTCGAGGAGACGAGCACGCGTCCCCTCGTCTTCTCGTTCAACGGCGGGCCCGGTTCTGCGTCGGTGTGGATGCACATCGCCTACACCGGTCCGCGTCTGCTGCGGATCGACGACGAAGGCTACCCCGTGCAACCCTACGGCATCCAGGAGAACCCGCACTCGATCCTCGACGTCGCCGACATCGTGTACGTCGATCCCGTCAACACGGGCTTCTCACGTATCCTGAACGACGCGAAACGCGATCAGTTCTTCGGCGTCAACGAGGACATCCGGTACCTCGCGCGGTGGATCGACACGTTCGTCACCCGCCAGAATCGATGGACGAGCCCCAAGTTCCTGATCGGCGAGTCGTACGGGACGACCCGCGTGGCGGGTCTCGCCGCCCGGCTCCAGGGATCGCACTGGATGTACCTGAACGGTGTCGTCCTCGTGTCACCGACGGGGCTCGGGATCGAACGGGACGGTCCGGTCCGAGGCGCGCTCTACCTGCCGTATTACACCGCGGCGGCGTGGTACCACGAGCAGCTCGACGCGGAGCTGCAAGCCCGCGACCTGGAAGCGTTGTTGCCCGAGGTCGAAGCGTTCACCGTCGACGAGCTGCTGCCCGCGATGACGCGTGGCGGCTCGCTCGGGGCGATCGAGCGGCAGGCGATGGCGGAGCGCTACGCGCGGTACGCGGGGCTCGAGGTGGGTCCGGTGCTGCACTACAACATGGCGGTGCCCACGTCCTTCTTCTGGAAGGAGCTGCTGCGGGACGAGGGGCTCACGATCGGTCGTCTCGACTCCCGCTACCGCGGCACCGACCGGATGGACGCCGGCACGTCACCGGACTTCGACCCCGCGCTCTCGTCGTGGAACCACGCGTTCGCCCCGGCGATCAACCACTACCTCCGAGACGTGCTGGGCTACGACACCGATCTCCAGTACTGGGTCTTCGGTTCCGTCCACCCCTGGAACCGCGACGGCGACCGCACCGGCCGGCAGCTCCAGCGGGCGATGGCCCAGAACCCGTACCTCCACGTCATGGTGCAGTCGGGTTATTACGACGGCGGGACGGACTACTTCAACGCGAAGTACACGATGTGGCACATGGACCCGTCGGGACGTCTGCAGGACCGGATGTTTTTCCGGGGCTATCGCTCCGGGCACATGATGTACCTGCGGCGGCCGGATCTGGAGAGGGCGAACGACGACATTCGCGAGTTCATCGCGGAGTCGATTCCGGGGGAGGGTGAGCCGGCGCGGCAGTAGTTTGCGGGATCCGGGGCCGGGGGCCCGTGTCCGGGTCCGGGGCCGTGTCCGTGCCCGTGTCCGCGTCCGCGTCCGCGTCCGCGTCCGTGCCCGTGTCCGCGTCCGCGTCCGCGTCCGTGCCCGCGTCCGCGTCCGTGTCCGCGTCCGTGGCCGTGTCCGCGTCCGCGGCCGTGTCCGCGTCCGTGTCCGCGTCCGGGTCCGCGTCCGTGCCCGTGCCCGCGTCCGTGTCCGTGCCCGCGTCCGCTGCGAAGAATGCATGGATCGCACTGCCGAGGTGGGACCAGTCGGGCGTGCCGTTGATGTTGATGCGGTCGCCGAGCCGGATCGGCGGTTTCGTCTTTCCGCGTTCCTCTGTAGAGGATGGCGCGAGGT
>JABDLI010000218.1 GCA_013003065.1 Phycisphaerales bacterium
GCCTCGCCGCAGGATGCGGCGGATCGAGCGGGGGTCGGTTCGGCGCCGGACGACACAGCGTTCAGCGTGCGGTCAACTGAGGCCGAGGGCGGCAGGACGCCGCCCGTGGAAGCACAGGGCGTCCGGACGTCACCGACGTGTTTGCGCGGTTGGGGGAGAGTTGGATTTGGAATGGGAGGGGGAATGGGCGGGGGAATGGGAAGTGGAATTGGACCCGGGGAGTGGGGACCCGGGGAATCGTGAACTGGAATTCGGAGGGCGGCAGGACGCCGCCCGTGGATGCGCGGGTCGTCCGGCGGTCACCGGCGTGTTTGCGCGGTCGGTTGGTAGACGATGCGTGCACGGTCTCGGAGCCGGACAATCTCCTGGGCGTCCTGCCCGTGCAGGTCGCGATGAAGACCCCATCGCGCGAGACGCCGCGTCCATGCGGCTCGCCTTCGTTGGGCCGGACGTGGGTGAGTGACGGGCATCCTGCCCTTGGGCGGGGAACTTGCTGGCCGGACGCGGGCCCCCGCGCGATGACGCCGCGTCCTGCGGCTCGATCTCAGTGGCCGGACGCCCAAATACACCGCCGGCGTCCTGCCGGCTCGATTCCTGGACATGTATCAGCGGTTCACATTTCTATTTTTCGCACCGCCGTCCGGCGGGTGCAGGGACTGCGCGGGGGACCGGCGGCGTCGTGCCGCCTCGCCCTCTTCGGGCCGGACGCGGGGATCGTCAGCCCGGACGCCGTATGATCTGACACGCGGAGATGCCCCATGCGTCGAACCCCAGCCGTCTACCTCATCGCCGCCATCGTCCTGACCACTCCCGCCCACGCCGACACGATCCACGTCGACGGAGGTTGCGGCGACGACGCGTGGACGGGCGCGAGCGATGCGTGCCGCGCCCCCGACGGACCGCTTCAAACCGTCCAGGCGGCGATCGACGCCGCGGTGGACGGAGACGAGATTCGGGTTGCGGCGGGCGTGTACGACGAGCGCATCGATCTGCTCGGCAAGGCGGTGCACCTCATCGGGACGGACGGCGCCGCGGCCACGGTGCTCGACGGCGGCGGCGACACGCTGCCGGTCGTCTCGTGCGTGCTCGGCGAGGCGGCCGACACCGTCATCGAGGGTTTCACGATCACCGGCGGCGCCGGAATGCGGAACGAAGGGACGAGCGCGACCGTTCTCGCATGCAGGTTCACCGGCAACGCCGCAGTCACGGGCGGCGCGATCAGCAACTGCATGGCCAGCCCGTCGATCACCGACTGTCTCTTCCTTGACAACACGGCGGACGACGGCGGCGCGATGTTCAACACGGGCGGCGACGGCCCTGTCCTGATCGGCTGCCGCTTCGAGGGAAACACCGCGACCGGATCCGGCGGCGCCATTCGCAACGAGGGCGCCGGCGCGCTCATGGTTGGCTGCGTCTTCTTCGACAACCACGCGACCGATCGCGGCGGCGCCGTCTCGAGCGTCCAAGCCGGTTCGGGGCTCGTCGTCCCGATCAACTGCGTCTTCGCCGCCAACTCCGCCGCGTTCGGCGGCGCGATCCACAACGAGGCGACCGCCTCGGATGCCACGAACAGCACTCTCGTCGGGAACGTCGCGTTCGTGGACGGCGGCGGCATGTACAGCGAGCTCATCAGCCATCCGACGGCTCGGAACTGCATCGTCTGGGGCAATACGAACGGCGAGATCGAGGTGGACGTGACCAGCATCAGCCATGTTCACTACTGCAACGTACTCGGCGGGTTCATCGGCCCCGGCAACATCGACGCCGATCCTCTGTGCGTCGATCCCGCCACCGGCGATCTGCGGCTCCAAGCCGGCTCGCCCTGCATCGACGCGGCGGACGCCGCCGTCGTCCCCGAAGACACGCTCGACCTCGACCGCGACGGCGACACGACCGAACCCACGCCCTACGACGCCGACGGATTGCCGCGGTTCGTGGACGACCGCGCAACCGCCGACACCGGCGTCGGCCTCGTCGACATCGGCGCGTACGAGTTTCAGCCGTCGCCGTGCGACGGCGACGTGGATGGCTCCGGCGACGTCGGGTTCTCGGATCTGCTGCTGATCATCGTTTCGTGGGGGCCGTGCCGGGGATGTCCGGCGGACCTCGATGGGGATGGGGATGTTGGGAACATCGACTTGATCACGGTGCTCGCGCACTGGGGGGATTGCCCGCGTTGAGCGGGTCTGTGTCCGGGGCCGGGGCCGTGGCCGGGGCCGGGGCCGCGACCGTGTCCGCGTCCGTGTCCGTGTCCGTGTCCGTGTCCGCGCCCGTGTCCGCGTCCGTGACCGCGACCGTGTCCGTGACCGCGTCCGCGACCGTGACCGCGTCCGCGACCGTGACCGCGTCCGCGTCCGCGACCGTGCCCGCGTCGGCGACCGCGTGCGGGTCCGTGCCCGCTTACGCGTCCGGGTCCGTGGCCCCCTCCCAGATCCCTCTCACGTTTGCCCTCCACCGCGGCAACACGAACGAGATCGCGATCGCTTCGACGTTCCCGATGACGACGACCGCGAGCGCGACCACGCACGGCCAATCCGGTCCACCGGAGAACAGAAAGAACGCGCCGATGGTCACCAGGGCCCAACCCGTCTTGGCCAGCCACGTGTGATAGCTCGGCCAGCGTCGCAGGCGAACGAGGCACACGAAGCCGGCGAAGAGATAGGTTGCGAGGGTCACCGACAGCAGCGGTCGTTGCGCTGCGACGAAGTCGGGACGCAGCCATCCCGCGCACGCCACGAGCGCCGCGGCGAGCAGCACGTCGGCGGTGCTGTCGAGCCGCGCCCCGAGCGTCGTGCGCTGATTCAGGAGCTTTGCGAGCAGGCCATCCAACCCGTCGGTCGCAACGATCGCCACGAGCAACCAGGGGAAGTACCACGCCCCCCCGCGGGCCGCCAACGCGAGCAGCACGACGGTGCCGAATATCCGCGTGATCGTCAGCGCGTTCGGCAGCGTCCACCTCGCTTCCGAAAACGACGCGTCCACGGGATTCGTTGGTCTGACCATGCTCACGCACCGCTCCGGCGGGGGACCGGCTCCTTGGATCGTACGACCACGGCGGAAGCGGCCGATGTGATCCTGGGGGGTTGATCGGGTGTTTGGGGCGGACTCCTGGAAACGGACGCCGGGGCCGGGGATGCGTCCGTGGCCGTGTCCGTGCCCGCGTCCGCGTCCGTGTCCGTGTCCGCGTTCGCGTCCGCGTCCGTGTCCGCGTCCGTGTCCGTGTCCGTGTCCGCGTCCGCGTCCGTGTCCGCGTCCGTGTCCGTGTCCGTGTCCGCGTCCGCGTCCGTGTCCGCGACCGTGTCCGGGTC
>JABDLI010000346.1 GCA_013003065.1 Phycisphaerales bacterium
GCACGGACGCTTCGCTGTCCGTGCCACCATCGATGTGGTCGGGGGAATCGCGCTTCCCCGCTCAGATGACGGCGCCCACCCGCGGATACGACCCCAACACCTGCAGCGTCAGACAGTGCGACCGCGCCTCTTCGATCGCCGTCGCCATCGTCGCGTCCTCCTGATGCTGGTCGCAGTCGATGAAGAAGGTGTACTCCCAGTTCGTGCGTCCGCTCGGCCTCTTGTCGATGTGGCTGAGGTTGATGCTCGCGTCGCGGAAAACGGCCAGCACGTCCACGAGCGCACCGGGCTTGTGCGCGGTGACGAACATGATGGTGGTCTTGTCGTCGCCGGTGGGACGCGCTTCCTCGCGGCCGATGATCAGGAATCGCGTAATGTTGTTGGGCTTGTCCTGGATCTGCTGGAAGAGCGGCTTGACGCCGTAGATCTCGCCCGCCAGCTCCGACCCGATCGCCGCTGCCGCCGGCTCGTCCGCCGCCTGCTGGACGGCCCGCGAGGAAGAGAGCGTGGGGAGCAGCTCCGCCTCGGGATAGTGCTTGGACAGCCACCGCCGGCACTGGCTGAACACCTGCGGCTTCGAGTAGATGCGTTCGACCTCGTTGGGAAGACAGTTCGCCAGCAGTGTCTGCCGCACCTCGATCATCGACTCGGCGTAGATCGTCACCTTGTGCTGCTGGAACGCGTCGAGGGTGTCGGTGATGCCGCCGCCGATCGAGTTCTCGTAGGGCACGAGCCCGTAGTGACACCGCGCCGCCGCGACCTCCTCGAACACGTGGTCGATCTCGTGCAGATCGTCGAACTCGACCGACGAGCCGAAGTGACGCGTCGCCGCCACGTGGCTGAACGAGCCGCGGGGGCCGAGGTAGCCGACCCGCAGCGGCAGCTCGAGCGCGAAGCTGCCGGACATGAGCTCGCGGTAGATCGCCTCCACCGTGCGATCGGTGAGCGGCCCCGGATTGGCCGCGAGCACCCGCGCGAGCACCTGACGCTCGCGGTGCGGCGCATAGATCGGGTACCCGCTCGCCCGTTTGGACCGGCCGATCTCCGTGACGATCGCCGCCCGCTCGCTGAGGGCCGCGATGAGGCGACCGTCGACGGCGTCGATCCGGCGACGCAGGTCGTCCAGGTCCTTTTCGGCGAGCTCATTGGCATCGGGGGGCGGTTCGGGGGCGGTCATGGGGCGCAGGCCTCCTTCGGGTCCACTATCGTCGCCCAGATCGCCCGCCTTTGGAATCCCGGGGCCCGTGGATCCGAATGATGGGTAGACCGTCCATGTCCGACTGGCTCGCCTCCATCTCGAACCCCGTCCTTGCCGGGGCCCTGCCGCTTGCCGGCCTCACCGTGGTCGGGCTGCTGCTGTGGACGGCGGGGCGGCGAGTTCTGCGCCCGGCCCTGGCCGCGGGCGGCCTGCTCGTGGGGGCGGCCCTGGGGTGGACGGCCACCAGCAGCCTCACCGGGGCCGACATCGGGGTCACCCTGCCGGCGTGGTCCGGAGCCGCCCTGGCGGGGCTCCTGCTGGCGTGCCTGGCCGCGCTTCTCTACCGCCTGCTCGTCGCCGCCGCGCTCGCCTTCGTCATCGCCCTGGCCTCTCCGGCGGCGGTGCTGACCGCGGCGGAAGCGCGGACCCCGCCCGAGCCGGCCGTCGAGCTCGCCGAGACCCCGGTCGCCGAGGCCGTCCCCGCGGCCGACGAGACGATCATCGATCCGGCCGGTCCGATCATCGACGAGGCGAGCACCTGGCTGTTCCCGGAGCCCGACCCGCCCGCGCCCCCGCCGGCCGACGCGGGCCCCGATCCCGGACGCGCCACCATCGCGCCGCTCTTCCCCACCGACGCCGCCGGTCGGCTCGCCGACGCCCGCGGCCGGTTGGAGCCGGTCGTCGATCGCGGCCGCGACTGGTGGGATCAGGTGCCGACGCGGCTGCGCCCGGCGGTCATCGGCGCAGCGCTCACCGGTTTCGTCCTCGGTCTGCTGATGGGAACGATCGCGCCCGCGTTCAGCGCATCGATCGTCACGTCGTTCGGCGGTTCGTTGCTCTGGCTGTGCGCATTTCACGCGCTTCTTCTCCAGATCGGTGCGGAATCCCCGTTCCCGATAACAGCCACGCCCATCGCGCTCGCGATCTGGCTTTCCGTCTCCATGCTCGGCGCGGCGATTCAGTGGACGTTTCGCCCGAAACCAGCCGATACACCCCGCTGATCTTCGGACCCTCCGCGGCTCCCTGCGCGCCTTTTGCGCTTCCGGATTCGCCGCCGGACCCGACTGCGAGGTACGACATGTCCACGCCGCTCTTGACGCTCGCGCAGTACGCCACCGGTCCCGCTCAGGATCCCGTCATCTATCGCGACGGCGCCGAGTCCGGCGCAAACGCGGGGTCGGGGACAGGCTCGGGCCTGCCCGGAGAAGAGCTGTTCGCGAGCATGTTCGAGCGTCTGGACATTCTCTTCCATCCCGAGGAGCTGCTCGACGCGCTCGCGACGCTGCCGCTGCTGGCTGCGTCGGTCATCGTCGTCGTCGGCGTGCTGTGCGTGCTGAACGGGTACCAATGGCACAAGTGGGTGGTCGCGGTGCTCGCGTTCATCTGCGGCCTCGGGCTCGGCTACAAGCTGAGCGAGACGATGGGACGATCGATGGTCGTCGCCGCCTCCGTCGGCTGCCTCTGCGCGATCGTCGCCACGCCGCTGCTGCGGCTGACCGTCGCGATCTTCGGTGGGATCACCGGCGCCTTCATCGGCGCGAACGCCTGGACCGCCTTCGACGCCTCTCCCGCCGACGCCCACTGGGCCGGCGCGACGATCGGGTTCATCGTCATCGCGATGGCGTCGCTGCTGATGTTCCGGATGGTGATCGTCCTCTTCACGAGCGTGGGCGGTGCCGCGATGGTCGTCTTCGGCGGCATCACGCTGCTCATGCAGGTCCCGGAATGGGAGAACACCGTCCGCTCCAACCTCCAGGGCAATCAGCTCTTGATTCCCTTGCTGCTCCTCGTCGCCGCGGTGAGCGGCTTCGTCGTGCAGGAGAGCCGCCTGCGATCACACGGCGTGTCGATCCTCGCGAACGACCGCGGCGGCGGCGGCGAAGACTGAGAACGGATGTGATCGAGACGGCGAACCGCGTGGGGTCGTTCGATCGCCGCGTCGGTTCTTGTTCGGACCGAGTTCACGAATTGGTGCCACGGACAGCGAAGCGTCCGTGCCGTCAGCGTCCATCACGAGGGGGGGTTCCACTCCCCCGCGC
>JABDLI010000347.1 GCA_013003065.1 Phycisphaerales bacterium
GCTCGCGGCGCTCGCGCTCGGGCTGACCGGCTGCGCGCGCACCGCGACGACCGACCGTGCGTTCGACGTCGAGGCCCCCCGCACGAGCCACGGCGTCGTGCTCGACTCCGACACACCCGTCGATCTCGCGCGGCTGGCCGCCGCGCTCGAGCAGCTCGACTTCGGCGCCGCCGATCTTCCCGCCGTGCCGGTCGATCAAGCGACCGGCGGGGCCGAGCCTGAACCGGCCGCCGTCGCGCTCGGCGGCGCGAAGGCGCAGCCGCTCCCCGGTGTGCCCGCCGACGCCGTTGCGTTGCTCACGCTTCCCGCGCTCAGCGGTACGGAGATCAGCGAGCTCGTCGATCGCCTGGCGCTTCGCCTCAACGCGAGCCACGGCTACGCTGACGCCGACTGGGCGCTCGCCGACGCCGTGCCGGCCCCGCCCGACGGAGTGAAGGACACGCGTCTCCTGGGGCGGCTGGCGGACGGCCGCACGCACGTTCTCCGGTTCGGGTATCGCCGTTTTCTCTCCCAGCCGGCGCAGCTGTGGGTCTTCGGCGGCGTGATCGACGACGGCCATCCGATCAGCGTCAATCCGGATCTCGCGAACATCGCCCCGGCCGTCACCGAGATGCTCGCTGCGATCGACGAGCTGCGTGGCGCGCTCACGCCCCGGCAGCTCGAATCGAAGCTCATCCAGCTCAGCTACGTGGATGCGGGGACCGCGATCGCGATGCTCGAAGGTCTCGGCATTACGACGATGGCCGCTCCATCCGATGTGCCCGGCGAGGTTGCATTCGATCAGCTTCCGTACGTCGTGCAGGTGCCGGATCCGGCCGCCAAGGACGTCGGGCTCATCGGCGACTCGACGGCGCGGGGCGGCGAGTTCGGCTTGTCGCTCACGCCGAGTCTGGCGAGCCCGCTGTCGGAGAACAACGTCGCGGCGCCGATGACGCAGCTCCTGGTCATGTTCCACCCGGCGCGGCCGGAGCAGTACAGCCGCGTGCGATCGCTCATCGACGATTTCGTCGATCGCCCGGCCCGGCAGATCTTCGTCGAGGGGCTCGTCCTGGAGATCAGCGAGGACGGCCTGCGTGATCTCGGCATCGAGTGGGAGCTCGCGGAGGGGCCCGTGTTCTGGCGTTTCGGCAGCCCCAACGCGGACGGCCAGACGGACACCGCGGACATCCGGTTCGACGACATCGACTTCCACCGGGTGTTCACCCGCAACTTCGCCTTCGACTGGAGCCTGGAGATCCGCGCGCTCCTGCGCAATGGCAAAGCGGAGATCCTCTCGCGACCCAGCGTTCTGACGCTCAACAACCGCCAGTCGACCATTCGCGTCGGCCAGGACATCCCGATCGCCACCAGCCAGGAGGGCGTCTTCTCGACCTCGAACAAGATCGCCTTCACCTTCAAATATCTGCCGACGGGCATTCTGCTCAACATCCGACCTCGGGTGAACGAGTTGGGCACCGAGGTGAGCATGCTGGTCGACACGATCGTCTCCAGCGTCGTGCCGGGCGCCGACTTCGAGATTCGCTCCGTCGACGGCGACCTGCTCGCCAGCGCGCCGACCGTGGCGACCCGCCGCGTGCAGACCTATGCCCGCATACGCAACAACACGCCCTTCATCATCGGCGGTCTCGTGAGCCGGGTGGAGACGCAGATGCAGGACAAGGTGCCGTTCCTGGGCGATCTGCCGATCATCGGCGCGGCGTTCCGCGCCGAGCGATCCGAGTCGGAGAAACGCGAGGTCATCATCGTCCTGACCCCCTACGTGCTCCCCGACGATCAGATCGTGCAGCGGGCGCTCCCGCGCAACGACGATCGGTTCGACAGCTTCGGGCAGCAGCTCTTCCGCGACTCCTACCGCATCCGCGGTGACGACGTCTTCGACCTGAGCTTCCTGTTCGAAAATCGCCGGCTCACGGAGTATCAGGACCTCGCCCGCTCCGTCATCCGCCGCAACTTCCGGCTGGGCGAACGAGAGCCGTTCCGCTCGTTCGCCGGCGACCGCATCCCGGGCGAGGACATCCTCGTCACGCGGATGATCTACGAGGTGGCGAAGCGGCAGGCCGTCGCGGACGACATCGACCGCGAGCGGATCATCCTCTTCGAGCGGCAACGGGACGTCGGCGGCTACGACGTTCGGTTCCTCGACCAGATGATGGTCAGACTCGGCGGCGGGCCGCTGCCGACCTCATTCTTCCGGCGGATGCCCGGCAAGGCCATCGCGATCACGTACTCCTACGACCGCGAGAGCCGCGACATCGAGCGGCTCGCGACCGAGCCGATCCCGGAGCTCGCGCTCGTCGACTGCGCGGACCGCGACGCCTGGTCGAAGCTCCTGTGGGAGCTCAACCAGCCCGAGAACGGACGCGCCCGGTACACCGTGCTCATCCACGACGAGTCCGATCTGATTCGCCTCCAACGCGCAATTGCTCTGAAACGCATCGTTGGTCTCAACGGGGGCCCCGATCGCCTGCTGCTGCGGAACTACACGGTCGGCAAGATGCTTCTCATGCCCGACTTCCAGCAGGATCAGGTGCACGTCGTGGACGCCGACGTCGCGCGGTACTTCTTCCGCACCGAGCACTACTACGCGGCGACGATCAAGCGTCTGGAGGACGCGTTGCGATCACTCGATTCGGCGTTGCGTGATCCCGAGGTGCGGGCAATCCTCGCAGAACGCGCGCCGAACGACGGTTGACCAACGCGGGAGCGGACGCGGACACGGACCCGGACGCCCATCGCGAAGACGTCCGACCCAACCTGTGCAAGGCGGCATGGACGCCGCCGGTCCCCGCGCAGCGAACGGTGCCACGGACAGCGAAGCGTCCGTGCCGTCAGCGTCCATTGCGCGAGGGAATCTGACTCCCCCGCGC
>JABDLI010000298.1 GCA_013003065.1 Phycisphaerales bacterium
GGCCACGGACACGGACACGGACACGGACACGGACCCGGACGCGGACACGGCCCCGGCCCCGGCCCCCGACCTCACACCCCCCGCGTCTGCGGATCCCAAATCCACTTGTGAAGCTGCGTCTGCAGCCGCACCGCCAGACCATCCTCGAGTATCCACTCGGCCAGATCGCGGAGCGGCAACCCTCCCGCACCGAGGATCTCCAGACCCGCCGCCTGCTCGAAGACCGGTGACAGCAGGACGTCGCGGCAGCGTTCCGGTAGCCGGTGCGTTCGGATCATCGATCGCGCCCACTCGTAGTCGGCCCGATCCGTGATCACGAACTTCACCTCGTCGCGGTCGGTGAGGTGTTCGAGATTCTCGAGGAGGTTGCGATCGACCTCGCCGCTTCCGGGCGTCTTCAAGTCGAGGATCCGGATCGCCCGCGGATCGCAGGTGGAGATGTCGCAGGCCCCGGACGTCTCGATGAGCACGGTCCGTCCCGCGTCAGCGAGGGCCCGGACCAGATCATGGACCGCCCGCTGCAGCAGCGGCTCCCCGCCCGTGATCTCGACCAGCGTCGCCGGGTGGGCGAGAACGTCCGCCACGACATCCGCCACCAACCGGCGAGCCCCTTCGTGAAAGGCATACTCGGTGTCGCAGTAGGTGCAACGGAGGTGGCAACCGGTGAGCCGCACGAAGACGCAGGGACAACCGGCCCAGCTCGATTCGCCCTGGATCGAGTGGAAGATCTCGTTGATGCGAAGTGACGGCTCGGACGTCATGGCCGGATGATAGGGACCACCACCGCAGGCCGCGCAGACGCACGGCCGCGGCCACAGTCGCGGACACAACGCCCATTGCGCAAGCGCCCGACCCAACCTGCCCGAGGCGGCATGGACGCCGCCGGTCCCCACGCGGTGGGGAGGATTGGAACTCGAATGGGAATTGGAATAGGAATGGGAATGGGAAGGGGACCCGGAGATCGGGGAGTGGCGAATGGGGAACTGGAATTCGTTGAACCGCCCCCGCGCACCGTGGAGATGGACGCGAGGACGGACGCCCATCGCGCGAGCGCCCGACCCAACCTGCCCGAGGCGGCATGGACGCCGCCGGTCCCCACGCAACCCTGCACCCGCCGGAGGCGGTGCGAAAAACAGTCCGAACCCACGCCCAAATCTTCACTGACCAGCTCGCAGGATGCGAGCGTCACATGAGACCCCCGACAACCGGGATCGAGCCGCATGACGCGGCGTGAACAACGCGGCCACCCGCGCCCGGCAAGCACCACCACCGTCCCCTGGCAGGACGCCAGCGCAAGGGTCCACGCCCGACCCAACCTGCACAAGGCGGCATGGACGCCGCCGGTCCTCACGCGGCGCGAACCTCGCACCGCGACCGCCAACGCAAAGAGCCGCGCAAAGCTCGGCCGTCAAGCCGTAGACGCAACCGGCAGGCCATGGCTTGCCCTACGCGCTCATCGCGCGAACGCCCGACCCGGAAACCCTTGAGAAACCCGTGACGTTTACCTGTTTCTGGCGACGCGAGTCGGAAACAGGTAAACGTCACGGGTTTCCGGATACCCCTTTGCAATGGACGCTGACGGCACGGACGCTTCGCTGTCCGTGGCACCCGGAGACGGAAATCGCATCAAAGCCGACGCTGCCGCCGCGTCCGGCTGATCGCCGTCGCCCCCGCCACGAACCGCGCGGGCAAGTGCCGGCGTGCGGAGAGCACACGTCGGATCGGCACACGCTCGCGGCGTTGGGCGACGCCGGCGACGGTCACCCCGGCGCGTTTCGCGCGGCGCACGATCTCGGCCACGCCCACGACGCGATGATCGAACCGAACCACCAGCAGCAGGTCGCGCGGCACGAAACGAACGGCGAGCACGCCGTCGGCGCCGGCGAGCGAGCGTCGCGCCGCGTCCTGCTCCCAGGGCAACGCGGGCTGATGCAGATGTAGGATCGCGGTGACGACTTCGCGCATGCACAGCCCCCCCATCGCATCCACCGTTGTTCGATTCCGGGCGACCCTGCCCAAGTCCGCGGCCACCGCCCGTGGGGGCCGCTCGTTCACACCAAGGATGCCACGGACCGCCGCCGCGTCCAGACGCATTTGACGGGGCCACCCGAACGCCGTCGATCGCCGATCCGGGCAAACCGAGCATTCTCAGGCTGTTAGTTCGCGGCCCCGGGCCGTCGATTTTTTTTCGGATTGGGAGGGTCCAACCCCAACGAAGGGGCAAGAGCGAGCGAGCGTGAAGCGACCGACGGATCGGCTCGACTTCCCGACGCGGATTCGTATACTCCCCCTTCCGCAGCCCAGGTGGCGGAATTGGCAGACGCGCCAGCTTGAGGTGCTGGTGGGAGTAAAATCCCGTGGAGGTTCGAGTCCTCTTCTGGGCATTCTCGATCGCCCGATCGACGCGATGACAAAGAACAGGGCCCTCCCGCTGCCGGGAGGGCCCTGTCGTTTTCGGGGTCGGACCCGTACGCGGCGATCAGGGGCAGGTCCCCCAAGCCGCGATGACGGTCAGCAGGTCGGAGAAGCCGACGTCGCCGGAGCCATCGAGGTCGGCCGGGCAACCGGGGCACGGGCCCCACGCCGCGATGACCGCGAGGAGATCCGAAAAGCCGACATCGCCGGTGCCGTCGAGGTCGCCGACGCACACATCGCTGCAGACGAGCTCGATCACCTTCACCGCATCGATGCCGGCCTCGGTCACCGAATCGTTGGGCTGGTCGGTCGCGCTGAAGCGAAGCTGCACTTCGTCCGTCGCCGTCACGAAGTCCAGGAGGCGGAAGGAGCGGCTCACCCACACCTCGCCGGCGTGCGGAACGCTTTCCACGAGCATCCACGAAGCACCGCCGTCGTTGCTCACGTGGACGTCCAAGCGATCGATGTCCAGGTCGTCGTTGGTGAACCAACGGGCGTACTCGATGATGGGATCCGTGCCGGCGAGCTCCATGACCGGTGAGATCAGCCGGGTGGGGCCGCCGTCGACGTCGGAGTTGCCTGCGACGTTGTCGGTCAGATAGGCCGCACCGGAGCCGTCGAAGTCGAAGAGCGGATCGCCGCGGTCGCCGTCGCCGGCGGGCACGCCCCGCTCCCAGGGACCGTCGTCGAGGGCGATGTTCTCGACCGTCCAGCCGAGATCGAACTCGAAGTCGTCATCGATCACGACGTTGAGCGCGTCGGCGGCCGCAGTGACGAACGTCTCCGTCGGCGCGCCGATCGGCCAGAACACGGCCGCCTCGTCGGTGGTCAGGGCCTTGAAGTAGTACTGGAAGCTCGTGCCGCAATCCATGGCCGGGAAGGTCGCGTCATAGACGTTGGGCTCGACCTCCGTCATCGGGAAGGACGAGAAACCAACGCCGTCCTGGACCAGCAGCACGGCGCTGCCGGGCTCGGGATCGGCGGCGAGGGCGCTCACGATGACCCGCAGGGTGGTCGTACCACCCGGGTCGACGACGCTCGGAAGACCGTCGGGGAACTCGAAGCCGATCAAAGCCAGCTCGGGGGCGTCCATGCTGTGCTCGCCGAAGCCGGTCGCGATCTCTGTGTAATGGGGCGTCCCGTCGAGGATGTCGCCGTTGTCGTCATCGAGCGTCAGGAAGTCGATGGTGATGCTCGGATCGATCGAGGTGCCCGTGTGCAGCAGCATCGAGTTGATGAACAGGTTGGAGACAATGTCGATGTAGGTGTCGGGGTTGGTGCTGACGAGCTCGTTCCGGGTCTCCCACACGCAGCCGGAAAGGAGCTGACCACAGGTGTGGCTGCCACCGGAACAGGGGAACTGGATGCCGTTGTCGGCGTCACGCAACGCGGAGGCGCAGGAGCCGAAGAAGCCCACGCCGAGATCCGCGTCGTCGAGGATGAGCGTTGACATCGTGTCGCCGCTGCCTTCGCCGTACGCGCCCTGACCGCTGCCGGCCATGGCCACGAGGTGATGGCCGTACTCGTGGTAGACGACCGAGCTCCACGCGGTGTTGGGAGCGCTGCCACCGGCCTGGCAGAAGTTGATCGACTGCTCACCGGGGTCGTACCACGCATTGCCGGGGCAGAAGCCGTCGGTACGGTTGACGATGACCGGGAAGTTCTGGGCGTCGAGGTTGGGGAAGTCCGGGTTGTAGACGAGCACGAAGTCGCGGATCAGGTTCGAGTAGAGGTACCCGTTCACCTGGGCCCGGACGAGGGGATCGGTGTTGGACGCGTTGAGCAGCAGATCGATCGTGCCGGGCGCGGTGCCGGTGTCCGACTCGGAGGTCTCGGCACCGGCCCAGTTGTCGACGTCGAACCAGAAGCCGTTCATGCCCGCGGTGACGGTGACGCCACCGGTCACCCCGGTGAGCACGTAGTCGCCGAACTCGTCGGTGAAGGTGCTCTCGCCGTCGCCGCTGACCTGGAGGTACGGGAGCCCCATCGGCACCTCGTCCTCGCACTGCTCGGCCCCGACCCCTTCGGTCGCGGAGCCTTCGACGGTGCCGTCGATGTCGGCGAATCTGATCAGATGCTCTTCGTAGAGGATTGCGCCCGTGGCGTGATCGGTGACGATGAGCCACTTGTCGAAATCGATGCCCACCATGACCTCGTCCGCGACACGCGGCGCGAGGTGCTCGTCGTCGACGCCGGCGTAGATCACGGCGCGAGCGGAGAGAATCTCGGCGTCGGGCCCGAAGCGGCCGGTTGCGACCGCGCCCACGCCCGGCGCGGGGCCGGCGACGAGACCGGGCTGGAAGTCACCGAGGTCTCGACTCGTCGCGGGGTTCGCCAGGACCAGCGGGAAGCCCGGCTCGTTTCGAACCAGGAGCACGAGCTGCGAACGGAAGACCGGCAGACCGCCGCGGACCTGATCGAAGTACACGCCGGTGAAGCGGTACCGGTCGGCGTCGCGCTCGTAGAAGATCGGCTGGAGGTGTCCACCCGGACGGGTGGAGGGAACGAGGTCCTGGGCCGCAAGCCCGAGGGCTTCGGCGTTGCCCGCGAGGAATGCATCGACGCTCGCCTCGGGGGTCGCGCCGTGCGACATCGGCCGGCCGTACAGGCGGGAGACGTGGCCGTTGCGTTCGAACGAACCGACCGGTCCGTCGGCGCCTTCGACGGTGACCATCCGGTGGCGGGTCACGATCGGGGTCTCGGCGTCCTCCGCGGCGGCCAGCGTGAGCGGGCTCACCAGGGCAATGGCGGCAAGCGACGGCAGGATGGTCTTCTTCTTCGGGATCAGCATGGAGTTCCTCGTCCTCGTGTGCGTGATGTCGGTGTCTGGGATCGTTCCATTCAGAACGATCACCGGGCGGGAGGCATTCCGCCCTCGGTCGGGGTGGAGCTGGACCGCTGCGCGGATCGGGCAAGCTGGGCAAACCCAAATCGACGCCGGCGGTGGCATCTACTATGACGGGTGGTGGGGCGGCTCACAAGCCTCTCCCCCCTCGGTTGTCGGGCCTCCGGGCGACTGCGGTATCCTGCTCGCCCCCCTCGTCCCGATCTCGGGTTCCTCCTGGTTGACTCCTCAGCCCCTCTTACGCACTCACCACCGCGATGGCCGCACAAAAGAAGGGCAAAGGACGTGCGAATCCGAATGAGCCGACGATCGAGAACCGTCGAGCTCGCCATGACTATCAGATCCTCGAGACGCTGGAGTGCGGCATCCGGCTGACCGGCACCGAGGTGAAGAGCATACGCCGCGGCCAGGCCAGTCTGGGCGAGGGATATGTTCGGGCCACCGACCAGCCGATCGCCCTGACCCTCTACGGTGTGCACGTGGCCGAGTATCCCCCGGCCGGCCCCAACCGCCAGCACGAGCCCACCCGCGCCCGCCCGCTCCTCGCCCACCGTCGCCAGATCAAGAAGCTCGCCGACAAGTCACGCGACCGCGGCATGACCCTGGTGCCCCTGAAGATGTACTTCCTCAACGGGAAGGTGAAGCTGCTGATCGGCGTGGGGCACGGCAAGCGGAAGGCGGACAAGCGCCAGGATCTGGCCCGGAAGGAAGCGAAGCGGGACATTGATCGGGCGATGAGCCGGCGGCGGTAGGGGCACGGACGCGGACGCGGACACGGACACGGACGCACACGACCGGGGACCCAACGATGGTGCCACGGACAGCGAAGCGTCCGTGCCGTGCGTCGTCCGCCGCGCAGGTGAGTCAGATCCCCCTTCGCGAAGGACGCTGACGGCACGGACGCTTCGCTGTCCGTGGCACCTACGAGACTGACCGGAAACGGTCCCGGCCCCGGCCCCTGCTACCGTACGCCCATGCCCGACGATCCCCACCCCCTGCTCCGCCGCCGCATCGCCGTCGCCCGCGGCGAGATGCCGGGTGACGTGTGTCTCCGAGGCGGCCGCGTCGTGAACGTGTTCAACGAGCGTATCGCGGACGCCGACGTGCTCGTTGCCGACGGCATGATCGCCGCGGTCGGGGGGCCATTCGAAGCGGCGGAAACGATCGACGTGGCGGGCGCGCTCGTCACCCCCGGCCTCATCGATGCCCACATGCACGTCGAGAGCACGCTGCTGACGCCGGCCGCGCTTGCCCGCGTCATCGCGCCGCGGGGGACGGCGGCGATCATCGCGGACCCGCACGAGATCGGGAACGTGCTCGGCGTGCGAGGGATCGAGCTGATGCTGGAGATCAGCGTCGGTCTGCCGGTGGACTGCTTCTACATGGCCTCCTCGTGCGTGCCGGCGTCGCCCTTCGAGAACCCTGGCGCGACGCTCCACGCGGAGGCCATTGCCCGACTGCTCGACCACGAACGCGTGCTCGGCCTCGCGGAGATGATGAACTTCCCGGGAGTCTTCGCCGGCGACGCCGAGGTGCTCGAGAAGATCCGGGCCACGCTTGCCCGCGGCCGCGTCGTGGACGGGCACGCCCCGGGCGTCCTGGGACGCGACCTCGATGCGTACGCCGCCGCCGGCATCCGCTCCGATCACGAGTGCACGACGGCCGTGGAGGCGATCGCGCGGGCCGACCGGGGGATGCTCGTGCAGGTGCGCGAGGGGTCCATGGCCCGCAATCTCGACGCCCTGCTTCCGGCGATCGTCGCGGGAGCCCTCGGCGACTGGTGCCTGTGCACCGACGACGTCCTGCCGGAGGATCTCCAGCGGGACGGGCACCTCGACGGGCTGCTGCGTCGCGTCGTGGCCGCAGGGGTCCCCGTCGCCACCGCCGTGCGGCACGCGACGCTGGTGCCGGCGCGGCACTACGGACTCCGCGACCGCGGGGCCGTGAGCCCGGGCTTCCGCGCCGATCTGGCGGTCTTCTCGGGTGAGCGCGATTTCCGGCCGCAGCTCGTGCTGCACGCCGGCCGCGTGGTCGGGCGGGACGGTGCGTACGCCGGAGACGATCCGCTGCCGTCCGTGGCGGTCGAGAACACCGTGCATCTCGGCCCCCTCGACGCCGCACGGTTCGTCCTCGACGCCGACGACACGCCGCATCCGGTCATCCGGGTCTTCCCCGACCAGATCGTGACGGAGCGCGATGTGCGCTCCGTTCCGCACGCGGACGGGCGCTGGCAGTTCGATCCCGCCACGGACCTCGCGCTGGTTGCCTGCATCCAAAGGCATCGTCCGAGCGGCGCGATGGGTCTCGGTCTCGCCACGGGGTTCGGATTCACGCGTCACGGCGCGATCGGCTCGTCCGTCGGGCACGACGCGCACAACCTGATGATCGCGGGAACCCAAGGCGAGGACATGGTCGCCGCGGCCCGGGCGATTGCCGACGACGGCGGCGGGTTCGTCGTCGTGCAGGACGGCGTGGTGACGGCGCGGCTGCCGCTCCCTCTGGCGGGGCTGATGGCAACGGAGCCGGTCGAGGTGGTGCGTCGCCAGCTGCAGGCGATCGACGCCGCGGCCCGCGCCCTGGGCTGCCCGCTGCCGAGCCCGTTCGGGACGCTGTCGTTTCTGCCGCTCACGGTGATTCCGAAGCTGCGGATCACGGACGCGGGGTTGTTCGACGTGGAAGCGTTTCGGCTGGTGGGAGCGTGACCCAAGCGAGGTGCCACGGACAGCGAAGCGTCCGTGCCGTCAGCGTCCATCGCGAATGGGTATCGGACTCCCGCGCGCGACGGACGACGCACGGCACGGACGCTTCGCTGTCCGTGGCACCTTTGGCGTCTGTTCGCGTCGTCCGAGAAGCGGCGCACGCGTTCGACCTGCGCGTCCTGAGCCGGTTGCGCCCGCGTCCCCCGCCCCGTCGGAGCCGCCGTGCCTTCCATTCCGAGCAAGCGAATCGAACCGTTCAGTGTGGCAAGATCCCACGCGAGGGAGAGCTACCATGGACATGGAACCGATCGGACCCCAACAACCCCCGCTCTCATCCAACGTCGCCCGGCGGGCGATCGATGCTCAGCGTCTGAACGAGCAACGCGCCGCCCAGCGTCTGACGACCAGCGAGCGACTGCGCAAGGCGGCCGAGGATCCCGCCGACCTCGTGACGTCCGAGAACCTCCGTGAGGTGCGCACCGCGCTCAACCAGGAAGCCCGGCGTCTGGAACGCACGAACGTGCGGGCCGCCGTCGCCGATGCGGCGCTCGGGGAAATCACCGACCGGCTGATTGAAACGGAGGTGCTGGCGGCCGCCAGCGCCATCGAGTCGAACGTCGCCCGCGAGGAGCAGGAATCTCAGAACGTCGAGCCCGACGCCGTCGAGCGTGACGTCGAACGCATCGCCTCGTCGGCTACGTTTGCCGGCGAATCGCTGCTCGACGGCACCGCAACCCTCGAAGCCGCGGGCAAGACCGTGGCGATCGAGGCCGTCTCCCTGCCGCCTCTCCCGGACGATCCCGAGACGCGGCAGCAGGCGGTCGCGACCGCCCGCGACGACGTGACCGATCTTCGCACCCGGCTCGGCGTGTTCACACGCGACACGGTCGAGCGCCGCCTGGAGACCGTCGCCGCCGACGCGGCGTCGCTCACGTCACCCGAATCGGCCGTCCGCAACGCGAACGACGCCCAAGAAGCGGCCAACGTCGCCCGCGTCGAGATCCTCGCCACGTCGAGCGAATCGGCAGCCGCCCTGGCCAACAGCGCGTCCAAAGACGTCCTGCGACTTCTCGGGTAGAACACCGACACCCACGACGCCGGTGCCACGGACAGCGAAGCGTCCCTCCCGTGCGTCGTCCGTTGCGCAGGGGGAGTCAACCACCCCCTCGCCATGGACGCTGACGGCACGGACGCTTCGCTGTCCGTGGCACCGGCGGGAGGATTCCTTTCGTCGCTACGCGACGTGCTTGACGAACCCCACCGTCACCTCGATCAGCTCCGCCAGCTCCGCCGACGCCGGCGTTTCCGCCGGCAGCGGGTTCACGGTGTTGAAGACGTGATCAGCCCCCTCGATCACGTGCAGCCGACCCCGCGCTCCGAGCGCTCCCGCCAGCTCGTGCGCTGCCGCCACCGGAACCGTCGGATCCTGCCCGCCGTGGACGACGAGGACGGGGCAGGCGATACGCGCGGTGATCGCGAGCAGGTCATGCGCTTCCGGCTCCCGGCGGATCTGGTCGAGACCGATCCGATCGATCCGCAACGCCTGACCGGTCCGGCTCGACGGGGAGACGATGAACCCCGCCTGCTCCAGCTCGGCGATCTGCTCGGGCGGGAGCGACAAGCACCGGCTCGGCGCCGCCGCGGTGACGATGCCCGCCAGCGGCGGCGCGTCCGGCCGGCCGGCGGCGAGGAGCACGGAGACACCGCCGCGGGAGTGACCGAACAGCACGACCGGCGTCTCCCCGCCCGCCAACCGTCCGTCCCGCACGGCCGACACGACCGCCCGCACGTCGGCGACCTGTTTGTTCCACGTGTCGCGGGCGAAGAGATCGGGGCGGGCGAACGTCGCCACGTCGTTCGTCATGCCGGAGTGGCTGAAGTTGAATCGGTGCGCGACGAATCCCGCGTCCGCCAGCGTCGCGGCGATGCGGGGGAACATGCCGTAGTCCTTGTAGCCCTTGAAGCCGTGCGCGATCACGACCGTCGCCCGCGGGTCGGCGGACGCGTGGGTGTCGCCGAGGATCGCCTCGCCCTCCGCCCCCGGGATCGTCCAGTCGGTGACCGTCGTCATCGTGCTCAGCTCCGGCGTGGTTCTGGTGCCGGCCGGCGCTCAGGCGGGGACGGGCATGCGATCGAGCTCGCGGCACACCGCGTCGGCGAAACCGCGGGTGCCGAGCTCCCCGCCGAGGTCTCGCGTGCGCTCGCCGCGTAGCAGGCACGCGTTGTAGGCGTCGCGGATGCGGTCGGCCACCACCGTGCACGCTTCGTCGGAGCGGGTCTCGGCCAGGTGGCGAAGCATCATGACCCCGCTCATCAGCAGGGCGAGGGGGTTCGCCAGATCCTGGCCGGCAATGTCGGGGGCCGAGCCGTGCACGGCCTCGAACACCGCGTGCTCGTCGCCGAAGTTCGCCCCCGGCGTGACGCCGAGCCCGCCCACGAGACCGGCGCACAGATCGGAGATCACGTCGCCGTAGAGGTTCTCGCACAGGATCACGTCGAACCGCGAGGGATCCTGGACGATCCGCATGCAGCCGGCGTCGATGATCTGCTCCTCGTACTCCAGGTCGGAGTAGTTCCGCTCGTGCTCCTCGTGCGCGCACCGCAGAAACAGCCCGTCGCTGAGCTTCATGATGTTGGCTTTGTGGAAGACGGTCACCCGCCGGCGGCCCCGCGACCGCGCGTACTCGAACCCGAAGCGGGAGATGCGTCGGCACGCTTCCTCGGTCGCGACCTTGAGGGACGTGATGACGCCCTCCGTGATGACGTTCTCGATGCCGGCGTACAGCCCCTCGGTGTTCTCCCGCACCACGATGAGATCGACGTCGTCGTACCGGGTCCGCACGCCCTCCAAGCTGCGCACGGGACGCACGGCGCCGTAGAGGTTGAGCTTCTTGCGCAGCGCGACGTTGATCGAGGAAAACCCGCCGCCGATCGGCGTCGTGCACGGGCCCTTGAGGGCCACCCCGTGCTCGAGGATCGCATGCATCGTGTCCTCCGGCAGGACCGTGTCGGCGCCCCGGTCGAGGGCGGCGACGCCGGCGTACCGCTCGATCCAGGCGATCTCCGCGCCCGCGGTGGTCAGGATGCGTCGGGTGGCGTCGGCGACCTCGGGGCCGATGCCGTCGCCGGGAATGAGAACGACCGTATGCTTCATGGGGTCGAGCGTAGGCCTCCCATCACGGGAACGCAATCCGCGTGAACCCCGCCCGCCCGAATCTGGCTGGCTGCACGGATTCGCGTCGACGAACCCATGTCGACCCCTCCGGGGCGTGCTTGACCACGGGCGGCCGCGGCGCCAAGGATCCCGTCCATGTCCGACGCTCGCACCATCCGCCTCGACGCCGTCATCTTCGGCGGCGGGGCGACCGGCCTCTGGACCCTCGACGTGCTGCGACGGGCCGGACACTCGGCGGTCGTCCTGGAGGCGGGCGAGCTCGGTGCCGGTCAGACGGTCGTCTCCCAGGGCATCATTCACGGCGGGCTGAAGTACACGCTCGACGGGCTCCTCTCGCCGTCGGCCCGCTCGCTGCGGGACATGCCGCGACACTGGCGGCGGTGTCTGGCCGGCGAGGAAGCGCCGGATCTCTCGGCCACCCGCCGCCGGGCCGACTTCTGCCACCTCTGGCGGACCGCCGAGCTGGGTTCGCGGCTGGCGATGTTCGGCGCCCGCCGCGGCCTCCAGACCGCCACGCGTCCGCTCGACGCCGCCGCGCGTCCGGCGGTCCTCCGATCGTGCCCGGGCTCGGTCGCCCGGCTGGAGGAGCAGGTGATCGACCCCGACAGCCTGCTCTCCGCGCTCGCGGGCCACCACCCCGATCGGGTGCTGGGCGTCGACGTGACGAACGGCCTCGAGATCGAGACGACCGCGCCCGGTCACGTCGACCGGATCCGTCTGATCGACCCCGCCAGCGGCGCGCCGCTCGACGTTCTCCCCGAACGCGTGATCCTCGCCGCCGGCGGCGGCAACGCGACGCTCCGCGAGCAGTGCGGTCTCGACGCGACGCTCATGCAGCGCCGCCCGCTGCACATGGTCCTCGCGCGGGGCGACCTGCCCGTGTTGAACGGCCACTGCGTGGACGGCATGCACACCCGCGCGACGATCACGACCACGCGTGACTACGCCGACCGCGTCGTGTGGCAGGTCGGCGGGCAGATTGCCGAACGCGGCGTCGAGATGGAGCCCGCGACGCTCGTGCGGCACGCCGCCGCCGAGCTGCGGGCGATCCTCCCCGGCATCGAGCTCGACGGCGTCGAGTGGACGACGTACCGCGTCGACCGGGCGGAGGCTCGCACCCGCGGACGCCATCGCCCGTCCGGTCCGCACGTCTCGCAGGATGGCGACGTCATCACCGCCTGGCCGACCAAGCTTGCCCTCGTTCCGGTCATCGCGGACATGATCCTCGACCGAATGCCCGCCCCGGGGGAGAATCCCACCGACCCAACCGGTATCCTCAGCGGTTGGACACGGCCGCAGGTGGCCGCGCCCCCCTGGGAGGAGGACCTCGCGTGGATCGCCGGCGACTCGGCCGCCTCGATCTGACCGTCTCGCCGATCGGCTTCGGCGCGTTCAAGATCGGGCGCAATCAGAAGATCAAGTACGCCGACGGGTACGACCTGCCCGACGAGGCGGCCGTGCGCACGCTCGTCGACGGCGTCGTCGAGCTGGGGATCAACCTCTTCGACACGGCGCCCGCGTACGGGCTGAGCGAGGAGCGGCTCGGCCGCGCGCTCGCGGCCCGCCGCGAGGACGTCGTGATCTCGACCAAGGCCGGCGAGACGTTCGAGAATGGCGTATCGCAGTACGACTTCACGAGCTCGGGCCTGCGGCGATCGGTCCAGCGGAGCCTCCGGCGGCTCCAGACCGACTGCGTGGACATTCTTCTCATCCACTCCGACGGCAACGACGAGGCGATCCTCACGGAGACGGACGCGGTCGAGACGCTCATCGATCTGCGGGACGCCGGGCTGGCCCGCGCGATCGGTCTCTCCGCGACATCGGCGGACGGGGCCGCCCTTGCCCTCGCCTGGGCCGACGTCCTCATGGTGGAGTACCACCCCGAGGCGACGGGCATCGCGCCCGTGCTGGCCGATGCGGCCACCGCCGGCGTGGGCGTCATCGTCAAGAAGGCGTTGGCCTCGGGCCGTCTCGACCCGCGGCTGGCGATCCCCTTCGCCCTCGCGCCGGCGAGCGTCGCGTCGGTGGTGATCGGCGGCCTCGATCTTGCGCACGTGGCGGCGAACGTGCGTCTCGCCGAGTGCGCCGAGGGACGCGACGTTCCGCCCCGAGCCGAGGCGACCCCGCGGCCGCGCCGCGAGCCGGCGTGAGTCAGCGGGCGGGCAGCACCAGACGCATGCCGACCTCGAGCGCGTGGGGATCCGACCCGATCACCCCGCGGTTGGCGTCGTAGATGCGATCCCACGCGGCCGTCGTGCCGTACACGCTCCGGGCAATCGAGCTGAGCGAGTCGCCGGCGGCGACCACGTAGGCGCGCCCCGCGACGGGCGTGGTCGCCCGGTCGGCGACGGCGGCCGACGCCGGCAGGATGAGCTGCTGGCCGATCTGGAGCCGCGCCGGGTCGAGCCCGGGGTTGAGCCGCGCGATCGCCTCCCAGCGTTGCTCGCTGCCCAGCCGGACGCGGGCGATGTCGCTGAGCGTGTCGCCCTCGCGAACGACGTAGGTCGTGGTGGCCGGGGCCGGCTCAGCGGGTTGCGTCTCCCGTGTCGGCACCCGACGTTCGGCGGGCGGCCGGCCGACGGTCGCGCCGGTGTTCGGCACGGGTCCGGCCGTGGCGGT
>JABDLI010000301.1 GCA_013003065.1 Phycisphaerales bacterium
CCACCAGCCCGAGATCCTTGAACCGGATATCCTTGGAGATGAGCCGGTGGGTTCCGATGACGATGTCGATGGAGCCCTTGGCGAGGTGCTCGACCGTCTTGCGCTGGTGGGCCGGGGTCCGGTAGCGGCTCAACAACTCGATGTGAATGGGAAAGTCGGACATCCGTTCCCGGAAGGTGTGATAGTGCTGATCGGCCAGCACCGTGGTCGGCGCGAGAATGGCGGCCTGTTTCCCGGACATGACCGCCTTGAAGGCCGCGCGGATGGCCACCTCGGTCTTGCCGAAGCCCACGTCGCCGCAGACGAGCCGGTCCATCGGCTGCGTGTCGGCCATGTCCCGCTTGACCGCGGCGATGGCGGCGAGCTGATCCTCCGTCTCCTGGTACGGGAACTCGGCCTCGAACTCCCGCTGCCAGGTCGTGTCGGCCGGAAACCGGATGCCCGGCAGCGACGACCGCGCCGCCTGCAGCCGCAGCATCTCCGCCGCCAGGTCCCGCACGGCCTCGGAGACCTTCTCCTTCTGCTTCTGCCAGCGTTTGCCGCCGAGCGTCGACAGCTCCGGGGTTCCGGAGAACGCCCCGATGTACTTCTGGACGAGATCGATCTTCGCCACCGGCACGTTGAGCTTGGCGGTCTTGGCGAACTCGAGCGTGAGGAACTCGGTCTGACCCTCGCGGGCGGTGGCGAGCGTGCGGAGCCCGAGGAACCGCGCGATGCCGTGGTCGCGGTGAACGACGTAGTCGCCCGGCTGGAGATCGACGAACGCGTCCATCGCGCGGCTGGTGGCGATCCGCCGCACCCGCCGCCGCGTGTGGTAGCGGTGCAGCAGCTCGTGGTACGGCACGAGGGCCAGCGGCGGCGTCTTGTCGTCCGCGTGCCACACGAACCCGCGGTGCAGGTACCGCTCGTCCCGGACGACCGCGTCCGCGCCGCCATGCTCGGTCAGCAGCTCCCCGAGCCGCTGCGTCTCCCCGGCGTTCTGACACAGGACGATCGTGCGTGTCTCCCGCGCCAGCTCCACCAGCTCGTCGACGGCGGTGGACGCCGACTCGTCGAACGTCGGCAACGCCTCCAGCGGCAGCTCGATCGCGGCCTCCGGGTGCGAGCCGGCCGAGAACTGGTTGACGTCCACCACCGCCGAGAGGTGACGCTGCAACGCGCTGAACACCGCCGGCGGCGCGAGGATGCCACGCGCGTCCGCAACGCGATCCCAGTAGCTGCGCCCCTGCTCGGTCAATTCGATGATCTCCACGAGCATCGCGACCGCCGCGGCGGGCAGCACATCGCTGAACGGGCGGACGTCGGTGTCGCTCTGAAGCTGATCCACGGTGGCCGCGACGAGCTCCAGTCGAGGCAGACGACGGTCGGACCCCATCGTGTCGAGGTCGATCTCGTAGAGGCCCTCCACCTCGTCCCCGAAGAGGTCGATCCGGCACGGCGTTGCCCCCGCGACGGCGACATCGACGATCCCGCCGCGAATGGCAAACTCGCCGGGGGCCTCGATCGCGTCGACGCGGCGGTAGCCGCCCGTGTCGAGCCACGCCGCCAGCTCCCCGACGTCGAGCGTGTCGCCGGGCGTGATCACGCGCAGCATCGTCTCCAGCTGCGTCGCCGGCGGCACCGATTGCATGAGCGCTTGAATGGGCGCGACGAGGACCGACGGCGCTCCGCCTTCGTCCAGCCGCCGCACGAGGGTGAGCCGTTCCGTCAGCAGCTCCAGGTTGATCGCCGTCTCGCCCGGAAGCACCTCCATTGCCGGCAGCCGGGCGACGTCGACGCCAAGCCCCTCGAGCTCCTCGCACGCTTCGTCGGCTTCGTCCAGGTGGGCGACCACCAGGAGCAGCGGACGCTCCAGACGTTGCTGCACCGCCGCGGCCAGCAGGACGGCGCTGGAGCCGGCGACGCCGCGGGCGGACAGCGTGTCCCCGGCGCCGAGCCGGTTGGCGATCTCGGCGACGGCGGGCGCAGCGGCGAAGACCGCGAACCAGTCGGGAGGAGCGGGCGGCGGCTTGGCGGAGGAAGCGTCTGGCACGAAACGCACACTCACGGGCGGAAGAACTCTCACCTTCGCCCCATCCAGCGCGCACCGCCGACCATCCACACCCGAAACGAACGGGGGCGGCGTGGGTCAGGGTGCGGTCCGGCCGATCGTAGGCGCGGCCGGCGTCTCCCGCGCCCGGCCGGCGTACGCGAACGGGCGAATCCGCGTCACCAGGTCGGGACCGATCCGCCGCACGCGGGTCAGATCGTCCATCGACGCAAACGGGCCTCGCTCATCACGATCGCTCGCGATCCGCACGGCCAGCGTTGGTCCGATGCCGGGAAGGACCCGCAGCCGGTCCGCGTCGACCCGGTTGACGTCCACCCGCATGTCCGGCCAGGCGGCCCGCCGGGCCGCGGCGGTCGCGGCATCGGGAAGCGGCACGGTCACGAGCATCGACCCCGTCACCGCCCCGTGGCACGCCACGAGCACGAGCAGGCCGACCCGCCGGCCCGGCTCCGATCGCCCGGCGTGTCGCGTCACGAGGAGGCGCGCTCGGGCAACCGCAAGATGCCGAGCGGCTTGCGGAGACGTCGCCGGGCGCCGACCAGTCGCGTGAACGCGGCCTTCGCCTTGCCGTCGGCCGAGATCAGCCCGGCCCGGGGCAACGCCGCGTCATCGTGGTCGTAGAGCTCGGTCCAGAAGACCGACTCCACGAACGGCTTGCTCATGGCGATCGCGAACATCCGGCCGACCCACCGCGCCTGCAGCTCCGGGCTCCAGGGGGCGTGCCACCACCCGGCGTCCGGATCCACCGGGGCGCTCGGGGC
>JABDLI010000314.1 GCA_013003065.1 Phycisphaerales bacterium
GCTCGGGGCCCCGAGCGCCGAGACGAGCACCGGCACCTGGAGCAACGCGAAGCGATCGAGGATGCTGCTGAGCTGCATGAGGTCCCGGCTCGCGCGGCCGTCGCCGGACGTGCCGATCTCCAGCTGCACGCCGAGGGCGTCGAACTTCACGCCTTCCTGCACGACGCGATCGATGAACGACAGCGGCGGCAGCGAGTCCCGCTTGCCCGCGACGTGTTCGCCGAAGGGCTGACGCACCTCGATCATCGTGCGGGCGCCGCGGCGGCTCTGCCGCACGAGCAGGCTGGCGGTGCGGGTGAGATCGACCATCTGGGTCGACGTCAGCTCGAAGTTCTCGTTCGTGTTGAGGGCGGACGCGACGTTCCACATCCCAACGACGCCCCGGTACCGCTCGACCACCCGCGACATGTAGTCGTAGGCAAGATCGCGGCAGGTGTCGTAGTCGTGCTGCCAGACGTACATCCAGTCCGGCAACGCGCGTTTGGAGAGATCGACGAGCGGCCCCATGACGACCGGTTTGCCCTGCTCCTTCGCCCACTGCACCCAGCGATCGACGGGGGCCCAGTCGAACCGTCCCTCCTCGACCTCCAGATCGCGCCACCGCAGCGGCATGACCACGAGATCGACGTTGGACTTGACCAGCTCCCGCAACGCCGACCCGTCCCGATGCGGCCAGACGTGCACGCCGAGCGTGGCCGACGAGGCGGCCCGCGATGCGAACCGGCGGTGGAGGAGGATCTCCGCGTGCGCCATCGCGAGCCGCTCGCTGGCGGTGATCGCCTGATTGAGCGCCTCGCGGGCGGCGCGATCGGCCGCGATCGGATCGGGCGTCGTCACCGCCACGGTGAAGTGCGCCCGCGCTTCCTCCCAGTGCCGCATCGCCGGGTGGCCCGGGGACAGATCGAACATCTGCCACTCCTCGCTCTTGGCGATGAACTGCTTGATCCGGTGACGGGCGAGCTCCACCGTGAGGACGTAGGGCTTCTCCCGATCGGGGAGGAGGCACGTCTGGAGCATCAGCTGACCCAGCGGCGGCGTCTCGTGGAGCAGGCAGAGGGCCACGGCGTCACGCCCGCGTCGTTCGCAGGTCAGGACGCCGTTTTCGAAGCGGATCCGCCCACGCACGCCGACGTCCTCCGGGCCCAGCAGGTGGGCGCCGCGGAGCGGCCACGCGGAGGCGGGACCGTCGTCGTCGTACACGGAGAAACGCAGCATGGATCTACCGGCGTCGGAGTCGCCGCCCCCTCCCGTCCGGCCGGGGCGGCCGATCACCCGCCCGGGCGGCCGGGGGGGTCTGCGATGGTCTCGTTCGGTCCGTCACTTCGCCTCCTTGCTGGACCCTCCCGGCGGGAGAATCCCGGACGTGCTTCCGGGGGGTGCGGGGCGTCGTCGGACCCGGGCCCCCGTCTTCAACGGGGCCATTGTGGGCCAATTGCACGGGCGTTGGCAACCTCGCCCGCGAACCCCGCCGTGCGTCGCCTCGGGACAACTTGTTCGGGTGGAGACCGGTCGTGGTTCCACGGTGGATCGGGGTGCTACAGTGCGGGTATGACTGGTCTCAAACCCTGCCCGTCCGGCGGTCCCACCGCCGTCTACGAAACCCACCTCCCCCTGCCCGGCCGCCGGCAGGGCAAGGTCCGCGACATCTACCGTCTGCCCGCATCCGGCGGCCAGCCGGCGTCGGTGCTGATCGTCGCCAGCGACCGGATCAGCGCGTTCGACGTGGTGCTGCCCGACCCGATCCCGGGCAAGGGCGTGCTGCTCACGGGGATCGCGACGCAGTGGTTCGATTTCATCCGCGCCCGCGGGATCATCGCCGATCACCTGCGTTCGACCGACCCCGCCGACGTGCCGGGTCTCTCGACCGAGGAGCAGGACCAGATCCGCGGCCGCATGATGCTCGGCCGCGCGGCGGAGGTCATTCCGATCGAGTTCGTCGTGCGGGGCTACCTCGCCGGCTCCGGCTGGGTGGAATACCAGCGTGATCAATCCGTGTGTGGCGTTTCTCTCCCGGCGGGGCTCCAGCAGTGCAGCGAGCTGCCCGAGCCGATCTTCACGCCGGCCACGAAGGCCGAGGTCGGTCACGACGAGAACATCGACTTCGACCGCGCCTCGGACATCGCCGGTCGCGACGTGATGACGCGTCTGCGTGACGTGTCGCTCCGGCTCTACCGGGAAGCGGCCGCCCACGCCCGCGAGAAGGGCATCATCCTCGCCGACACGAAGCTGGAGTTCGGCTACGCCCTCGACGACGACGGCCGACGCACGGACGAGATCATCCTGATCGACGAAGTCTTCACGCCCGACAGCTCCCGCTTCTGGCCGGCGGAGGAGTACGCGGCGGGACGCGACCAGGACAGCTTCGACAAGCAGTACGTTCGCAACTACCTGCTGAAGCTGGTCAAGGCGGGCACCTGGGACAAGACCCCGCCGGGACCGCCGCTGCCGGATGAGATCACCGGCAACACGGCGAAGCGGTACGCCGAAGCGCAGCGACGTCTGTTCGGTTGACGGACAGCAGAGTACCGGTGCCACGGACAGCGAAGCGTCCGTGCCATCAGCGTCCATCGCGCAGCGGAGTGTGACTCACCCGCGCAATGGACGCGTGACGGCACGGACGCTTCGCTGTCCGTGGCACCCGGAGCGTGGACACGCGGAGTCGGCCGGGATCAGTCCTGCGGCTCCTTCGCCTCCGCCGCGACGAGATCGCTGTAGCTCACCCCCACCGGCTCCCCGAGGATCGGCGCGAACGTCTCCCGGAGCTGGAAGATCGACTGGTGGCACGCCTTCACGTCGAACGCCCGCGTGACCATCGCCTCGAACTCGATGTAGTCGCCGAGGTCGTCGACCCGGTCGATGTGAATCCGCACGCCCTCCATCAGCCACAGGTGACGCGTCTTCGTCACCGTCACCCACTGCTGCAACGAACACGTTCCCCAACGGAGCTTGGCCTGCTCGTCGTTGAGGATGGTGTAGTTGCACATCCGCGGCCGGACGGTGTCGGGGCGGTGGTAGTAGATCCACACCGTCGGCTCGGTGATCCCCTGCCGGCGTTTGAGACGACCATCGGCGAGCCGGAAGTACGTGTCTTCCTGCCGCAACGCGGCGATCCGCTGGGCCCCGAGGGCGGCACACTGCGCGACCGCGGCGTCGAAGTCACGCAGCTCGGCCTTGAACTCGATGTTCTGCATGACCCCGGCGGCCCTCCTCGGCTCAGCTTACTGCGAATCGCCGAATGCGGCCGGGCCGATTGCTGCCGGATCGATGACGCGGTCGCGTTCTTCGGCGATCTGCTCGGAATCCTGCAGCGGAAGACCCGCCGCCAGCCGCGCGAGCTGCCGTTCGACGGCCAGGCGATCCGGGAGCGCCGCCACCGGCTCGGCGACCCCACGCGCCGACACCCGCTCCAGCACCCACGATCCCGCGACCGTCCGGCCGGCGTAATAGAGATGCTCACCGGCAAGCCGTGGCCCCGCAACCTCGACCCACCGCTGCTCATCGAGCGGTGACGCGTCGTCGGCGGCGCCGTGGTGGATCGTGTACGACAGCCGTCCCGGCTCCCGTCCCCCGACGCTCAGCCGCCAGAACCACGGCTCGCCCTGGAACGTGACGGGATCGAGATCGACGATCTCCGCCCGCGGCCAGAGCGTGCCGCCGAGCGCCCACGCGAGCAACGCCGCCATGATGAAGAAGACGACGCCCTTGATGAGGAGGCTGCGGAATCCGAGCGCGACCTGGCCCATGGGGCGGGATTGTAGGTGAATGGAGGCGGACGCGGGCGAAGGTGCCACGGACAGCGAAGCCCGGTGCCACGGACAGCGAAGCCCGGTGCCACGGACAGCGAAGCGTCCGTGCCGTCAGCGTCCATTGCAAGGGGGAGATTGACTCCCCTGCGCGAGGGACGACGC
>JABDLI010000331.1 GCA_013003065.1 Phycisphaerales bacterium
CACCTGCACCCCGAGCGGGACGTCGACCGCCCGCCGTACGGCACACGCGATCATCGTCATGGCGGCGACGATCTCCGGCCCCACGTCGCGGCGCAGGTACGGCACGTCGTGCATGTTCTCGATGAGCAGGGCATCGAAGCCTGTGTCCGCGAGCGTGCGGGCGTCGGTGACCGCACGCTCGATGACGTCGGTCATCGGGTCCATCGCGCGGGGGGTGCCCGGCAGCGGCGCCACGTGCACCATGCCGATCAGCCCGTGGGCGCCGAGGATCTTCGAGGCGTCGACCAGAGGAATCGTCCTTCGCGAGCGGCGGGCGTCAGCCGATGTCCTTGGGCATCGAGATGAGCGTGAGCAGCTCCTGCCGCGATGCTTCGTCGTTGAGGAAGCAGCCGTGCAGCTTGCTGGTCGTCGTCCACGAGCCCGGCTTGCGCACGCCGCGGTAGCACATGCAGAAGTGCTGGCACTGGAGGATGACGGCCACGCCCTGGGGACGCAACGCGTCCCAGATGCTGCCGGCGATCTGGGCGGTGAGCTTCTCCTGGACCTGGAGACGCTTGGCGTAGGCGTCCACGACACGGGCGATCTTCGACAACCCGACCACCTTGCCGTCCGGGATGTACGCCACGTGCGCCTTGCCGACGAACGGCACCATGTGGTGCTCGCAGTGGCTGTGCAACTCGATGTCGGAGATGAGGACGAGCTCGTTGTAGCCCTCGACCTCCGTGAACGTGCGTTCGAGGTATGACTCGGGATTCTCGCGGTAGCCCCGGAAGTGATCCCGCATCGCCCCGATCACGCGACGCGGCGTGTCGACGAGCCCCTCGCGACTGGGATCCTCTCCGATGAACGACAGCAATGCCCGCACGTTCTCCATCGCCGCCTGCTCTTCGGGGGCGACGACGCCATCCGAGGCGGACGCGGGCTGGTGGTCGTTCGTGTCGGGCTCGGCGGAGAGTCGGCTCATGCAGGTTCCTCGCGAGGATGGTAGGGCGCACGCGTCACTTCAGGTACTTGGTCCACCAGGCCAGAATCTGCTGGAGCCGGTGCCGCCGCATGTCGGGCGGGCCGCCGCGGCTCATGCCGTGGCTCGTCGAGCGGGGATAGCGGACGAAACGCGTCGGCACCTTCTGGTGGAGCAGGACGTGAAAGACCTGCTCGGCCTGCTCCACGTTGCACCGCAGGTCACCTTCGCTGTGGATGATCAGGGTCGGCGTCTTGCAGTTCCCGAGCATCCGGAGCGGGCTCGATTGCCACCGCGCTTCGGGGCGATCCCAGGCGTTGCCCGGGAAGTAGAGGTCGGGCGGGTCGATGTAGTCGCTGTTGCCGGCCATGCTCACCAGGTTCGACACGCAGCGGTCGGTGATCGCGCCCGCGAAGTCGTGACAGTGGCCGATGACCCAGTTCGTCATGTACCCGCCGTAGCTGCCGCCCATCACGCCCATCCGCTTCGGGTCGACGACCGGGTGCGACTGCATGTACGCGGTGACGGCCTGGATGTCGACCCAGTCGGCCCCGCCCCACGACCCGCGAATCGCGTGGCAGTGGTCGCGGCCGTAGCCCTTGCTCCCACGCGGGTTCGAGAAGAACACCGCGTATCCGGCCGAGGCCAGGACCTGAAACTCGTGAAAGAACCCCATGCCGTATTGCGCGTGGGGACCGCCGTGGATCTGCAGGACGGCGGGCAGACGACGGTTGCGGGGCGGGTTCGGCGGCAGCATGACCCACACCTGGACCTTCGTGCCGTCGGCGGTCTTCACCCAGTGCGAACGGGCGTTCGCGATGGTCCGCTGCGCGAGGAACGCGTCGTTGAAGCCGGTGAGCCGCTCGACGTCGGCGTCGCGTCGCCGCACCTCGAGGACGGCGACCTCGTCGGGCCGGGCCGGCGTGGCCACCGTCAACGCGAGCCGCTTGCCGTCGTCCGACAGCGTGCCGAGCTGGTGCGTCGCGGCTCCCTCCGTGTGGAACGCGAAACGCGTCCCGTCGGTGCGGACGGAGGCGACGTGGGTCTCGCCGTGCCAGCCGACTTGCATGTAGATGCGTTTGCCGTCGGGATCCCAGCGGAAGACGGGGCCGAAGCTCGCTTCCGACGTATCGGTGAGCGTCACGGCCATCAGGCAGTAGTCCGTCTTGCCGGTCAGCGACCGCGCCTTGCCACGCTTCGCGTCGCACACCCACAGCTCGAGGTTCTCGGTGCTGTAGATGTCGTCTTCACCCTCGCGGCCGGCGTAGGCGATCTGCTTGCCGTCGGGGGAGTACCGGGGCTCGTTCTTCGGTCCGCGGGGCAGGTTCGGAATCGGCGTCAGCTTGCCCGACTTGAGATCGAGACGAAGGAGCTCGTCGTTCCACGGGCCGAAGCCGGCGCGACGCTCCCGGTTGGTGGAGATCACGAGCTCCTTGCCGTCGGGTGAGAAGTCGAACATCGCGCCGCCGAGGGTGTCCTTGCCGTAGAGCATCGTGGCGACGCCGGTCTCCGCATCCACCCGGTAGAGATGATGCCGCTCGCCGTTGAAGTAGCCGTCGCCGTCGAGCCGGTACCACCAGTGGTCGACCACCCGCGGCGGATCGCCGAGCCCCTCCGCTTCGCGTTGCTTCTTGGCGTCCTGCGTCCACTCCGGATCGCACGGGCGAAAGCTGACCACGAGCTCCTCGCCCGTCGGCGACCACTTGAAGTCGCGGATCGATCCCTCGTCGAAGGAGGTGAGCTGCCGCGCCTCGCCGCCCGCCACGTCGATGACGTAGATCTGCGGCTGGTGCTTGTCGGTCGCGCGAATGAACGCCACCCGCTCCCCGTCGGGCGAGAATCGACCGTGTCCGTCACGTCCCCCGGTGGTGAACGGCCGCGGCTCCGCGCCGTCGAGAGGGGCGATCCAGAGGTTGCGTTCGTACTCGTTCTTCTCGCCGATTCGCTTGTGCCCGAAGAGGACCGTGCTGCCGTCGGGCGACATCTGCGGGTCGCCGACGAAGACGAGCTCGTGCAGATCCTCCGGCGTCACCGGAGCGCGTCCGGAGACGCGACGCTGACGCGGGGCGGACTTGGCGGCGGGGCGTCGACGCGTGGCGGTGGCGGGCGGCATGAGCAATCCTCCGATTGAGCGGCCGGCGAGTGTACCATCCGCACCGTGAGCAAACGACTCTCCGATCGCGGTCTGCTGGCCCGTCTCGTCGCCTTCGACTCCGTCTCGTCGCGGCCCAACCGGCCGATCGCCGACTTCCTCTGCGCGTACCTGGAGGACGCCGGCGTGCGGGTCGAGCGTGACGAACACGACGGCGGCGCAAAGGTCAACGTGCGGGCCGCGGTCGGACCCGACCCCGGCCCGACCCGCGACGGGCTGCTGCTGTGCGGACACCTCGACGTCGTCCCCGCCGACGAGCCGGAATGGGACGGTGACCCGTTCACGCTGCGCGCGGCCGGCGATCGGCTGTACGGGCGGGGTACGACCGACATGAAGGGCTTCGTCGCCCTGGCGGTCAACCGCCTCTGCGCGGCGGCGGACACGCACGCGGCGCCGCTGGTCCTCCTGCTCACGTGCGACGAGGAAGTCGGCGGTATCGGCGCGCAGCGGCTGTCGGCCCGCTGGGGACCGGAGCGGTGGCCGCGGGCGACGGTCATCGGGGAGCCGACGCAGCTCCGTGTCGTTCGCATGCACAAGGGCCATCTCAAGCTCCGTGTGACGGTCGAAGGACGCGCGGCGCACAGCGGCTCGCCGCAGCTGGGGATCAACGCGATCGCACGGGCCACGCCGGTGTTGTCGGCGTTGGACGCGTTGCGGGCGACGTTGGCGGGCGAACGCGCCCCAGCCAGCGTCTTCTTCCCGGAGGTGCCCGCGCCGGTCCTGAACATCGGCCGCATCGAGGGCGGGTCGGCGGTCAACGTCGTGCCCGATCGCTGCGTGATCGACGTCGGCGTGCGGTTGCTGCCGGGGGCGTCCGTGCCGGCGTTTCTCGAACGTTTCGAGGCCAGCGTCGGCGACGACGCGCGGGTCGAGGTCGTGAACGACAACCCGCCCATGGAAAGCGCCGCCGGTACGCCACTGGACACGTGCGCTCGGTCACTCGTCGATCAGACGGAGTCGATCGGTGTCTCCTTCGCCTCCGACGGCGGCGTGCTGCAACGCGACCTCGGCTGCGTGTGCATCCTGTTCGGCCCCGGCGACATGGCCGTGGCGCACCGCCCCAACGAATACCTCGAGACGGCGGAGCTGACGCGGGGCGCGGCGTTGCTCGAGCAGCTCGTGGCCCACGCGGGCGTCGAGGACGCGATGACGGAGCAACCCCGGTGACGACGCCGCAGATCATCGAGGCCGACCTGACCTGGACCGGCGACGGTTTCGCGGCCGGCGTCCAGGTCGAGGTCGACGCCGGCGGACACATCGGGCGGGTCGGCGTCCTTGGCCAAACCCCGACGGAGCGTCTGGCGGGCAAGGCGTTGCTGCCCGGGTTCGTCAACGCCCACAGCCATGCCTTCCAACGCGGGCTCCGCGGCCACGGTGAGACGTTCCCCGCGGGCGCCGGCAGCTTCTGGACGTGGCGGGAGGCGATGTACGGGCTCGTCGATTCGATGGACGCGTCGCACCTGGCCACGCTCACCCGGAACGCGTTCGCCGAGATGCGATCGTGCGGCATCACGACGGTCGGCGAATTTCACTACCTGCACCACGATGCGAGCGAGGGCGGGTTCGCGTTCGACGAGGTCATCCTCGCGGCGGCGGAGGCGGTCGGCATTCGAATCGCGCTCCTGCAGGCCTGCTACCGCACCGGCGACATCGACGCTCCGCTCGCCGGCCCGCAACGCCGGTTCGGCGTCGCGGATCTCGACGCCTACTGGACGCAGATCGACCGTCTCACCCCGCGTCTGGAGCCGACACGACAGTCACTCGGCGTCGTCGCGCACTCGATTCGCGCCGTGGGGCTCGAGGAGATCGTCACGCTGCACGAGGAGGCGATGCGTCGGGGCATGGTGTTTCACATGCACGTCGAGGAGCAGCCCCGCGAGATCGAGGCGTGCGTTCACCGGTACCACGTGCCGCCGATGACGCTCTTGAACGAGCACTTGGTCATCTCGCCCCGGTTCACCGCCGTCCACTGCACGCATACGGCGGCCGACGACATGGAGCGGTTTCTCGCCGCGGGGGGCAACGTGTGTCTCTGCCCGCTGACCGAGGCGAACCTGGGCGACGGGCTCGCCGCGGTCGCGGCCATTCGCCGGCAGGGGGGGCGGATCTGCGTCGGCTCGGATTCGAACCTGCGTCTCAGCATGCTCGAGGAGCTCCGCTGGCTCGAGTACGGGCAGCGGCTGCGGGGCATGGAACGCGGCGTCGTGCGGGATGAGCAGGGGCGGGTCACACGGGCGCTCCTGGAGATGGCCACGCGGCACGGCGCCCGGGCGCTCGGCGTTCGCGCGGGTGCGATCGAGCCGGAGAAGCTCGCGGACTTCTGCCTCGTCGATCTGGAGCACCCGTCGCTCGCCGGAGCGACGGCGGAAACCCTGCTCGACACGCTCGTCTTCGGCGCCGGCAACGAGACGATCGTCGCCACCTGCGTCGGGGGGGTGTGGGCGTGGCACCGGTGATCGGCCCGGCGGTATCACGCGCTCGGCAGCGCGTATGATCGTCAGACGACGGGGACGCCCGCCCCCGTCCCGCTCCCGCCACCCCTGGATTCCTCGATGCCCGACGCGATGCAATCCGAGATGGTCTACGAAGGCCGCCGGATCTCCGTCGAGGTGCTGTCGCCTGCAACCGGCGACGACGCGACCCGACGCGAGGTGGTGCGTCACCCGGGCGCCGTGGCGATCGTGCCGGTCACGGACGCCGGCGCCATCGTGCTGATCCGCAATCACCGCGTCGCGGTCGACCGCACGCTGTGGGAGCTGCCGGCGGGCACGCTCGAGCCCGGCGAGCCGCCGGAGGTCGCCGCCACGCGTGAGCTGGAGGAGGAAACCGGCTATCGGCCCACCCGCGTCCGCCGGCTCGCCGGTTTTTACGCGTCTCCCGGTTTTCTCGACGAGCGGATCACCCTCTTCGTGGCCGATGGTCTCGTGCACGTTGGTCAACGCCTCGAGCCCGGCGAGCGGATCGAGCCGGTGTCGGTTTCCCTGGCCGAGACGCTCGCGATGATCGATGACGGCCGCATCGAAGACGGAAAGACGATCGCCGGCATCCTGCTTTTCGATCGGGCCCGACGGGTGACGCCGCCATGACGTGGCGTGATCGGGGCGACACCGACGATCCGCGTCACCGCATCGGCCGCCCCGGGGGCGACTGGCAGGGGGTGCGTCCGACGCTCGACAACCCGATGAGCTGGTCGATCGGCCTGGGGCGGGTCGCCGGCATCGATGTTCGCGTGCACGCGGTGTTCCTGCTGTATCTCGTCATCCAGCTCGCCCGGGCGTGGCGTTCCCCGCACATCGAGGACGCGGCGCCGCTGTCGGTCGGGCTGGTCGCGATGGAGATGGGCTGCTTGTTCGGGATCGTCCTGCTGCACGAGTTCGGTCACTGCATCGCCTGTCGGCGGGTGGGGGGCGAAGCGGACGAGATCCTGATGTGGCCGCTCGGCGGTCTCGCGTTCTGCCGGCCCGAGTCACGCTGGCGAGCGCATTTGATCACCGCCGCCGGCGGTCCGGCCGTGAATGTCGTGATCATCCTGATCCTGGGTCCGATCCTCGGCGGGCTCACCGGACGCTGGGCCGGGGTGGCCGTGCCCAACCCGCTCGTCCTGGACATCGGCGGCGTCGTGCTCGCCGACGGACGTCAGCCGTGGTGGCTGCTGGCGATGTTCTTCGTGCACTTCATCAGCCTGGTGCTGCTGCTGTTCAACCTGCTCCCGATCTTCCCGCTCGACGGCGGCCGGATCTGCCAGGCGTTGCTGTGGCCCCGATATGGCTACGAGCGTTCGATGCGGCTCGCGGTGTACGCGGGGTACTTCGGCGCCGTGGGGCTGTTCATTCTCGGGGCCGTGGTGAGCGACTGGATGCTCATCGGGATCGCGCTCTTCGGGGGCATCACCTGCTACGTGACCCTGAAGCAGCTGGAGTGGACCGACGCCTTCATGCAGGAGGGGGAGACGCTGTACGCCGCCAGCCAGTGGGGACCCGGCGACGAGGAGCCGGCGTCGCCGTCGCGTCGAGACGAGGAGCGACGCGAGCGTGCCATCGCCCGGGAAGAGGACGAGGCCGAGCACGTGGACCGGATCCTGGCCAAGATCGGCGAACAAGGCATGCAGAGCCTCAGCCTCCGCGAGCGTCGCGTGCTCAAGCGGGCCACCGACCGGCGGCGGCGGGAATCGGACGACGACTAGGTCCCGTCTGATGGCATCCTGAGCCATCAGACAAGACCTCGGCGAATCCTGCGGTGGACCGCATCCGCTTTCCGAAAGAAGATGGCTGACCCATGGGAATCGCCGACCGCCACTACGTCCGGGACACGCCGCGTTCATCCGGGGGCCTTCGCGGCCGCGGCGGCGTCCTGCCCATGTGGTCGGTGAACACGTGGCTCATCGCGATCTGCGTGGCCATCTTCGTCATCGACGGGTTCCTGCCGCAGCGGTACTTCGCGGCCGGTCCGCCCACCCTGTTCGACGGTGTGACGTCGATTCCCGAGACCGCGGTCGTCGAAGACACGCCGCAGCGGGCCCCGGTCACGATTCGCGATTCGCAGGGCAAGCTCCGGACGCAGGTCATGCTCGTGCGGCCGATCTTCGCCGGGACCCAAGGGCCGCAGATCGGCTGGCAGCCCGTCTTCGTCATGCGCACGTTGGAGAGCTGGCTGCATTTCTCCTCCTACGAGCTGGTCTACCACGTCGGCTTCTGGCGTCTGCTTGGGTTCCAGTTCCTGCACGCCAACCTCACGCACCTGCTGTTCAACATGATCGGGCTCTTCTTCTTCGGCCCGATGGTGGAGCAGTACCTGGGGTCGAAGCGGTACCTCGCCTTCTACCTGCTGTGCGGAATCTGCGGCGCGTTGATGTACGGTCTACTGAACCTCGGCGGCGCGGTGGCCAGCCTGATGCTCGGATCCGACGTGGCGTTGCCGGGACTTCTCTTCAACGACATGGCGACACCGCTGCTCGGCGCGTCGGCCGGCGTCTTCGGCGTGCTGATGGCCGGCGCGTTCCTCGCGCCGTCGGCGACGGTGCTCGTTTTCTTCATCCTGCCGATGAAGCTCCGCACGCTCGCCTACGTGCTGGTGGGACTGGCGCTCCTCACGGTCCTGACGGGCGGGAACAACGCGGGGGGCGAGGCCGGTCACCTCGGGGGCGCGCTCGCGGGGTATTACTTCATTCGCCGCCCGCGGCGTCTGCACAACTTCTTCGACGTGCTGGGGTGGGCCGATCCCACCTCGCGTCACTACCGCGAGCCGCGGGGACGGGTCCGCGGCGGGCCCGAGGCCGGCGAGGTCGATCGCGTGCTGGACAAGGTGCACGCCCAGGGGCTCAAGAGCCTCACCGACCGGGAGAAACGCATTCTCCGCGAGGCGTCGGAGCGCGACGGATGACGGTGCCCTCGTGATTCGTTACGAGGTCTTGAAGGAAGACGCGTCGTCTCACGCACGGCTGGGCCGAGTCGAGACGCCGCACGGCGGATTCGACACGCCGGCCTTCATGCCCGTCGGCACGCGGGGTGCGATCAAGGGGCTGACTCCCGACCAGGTGCGCGCGACCGGCACCCAGATCCTGCTGAACAACGCGTACCACCTGATGCTCCGCCCCGGCGACGAGCTGGTCGCCCGACGCGGCGGCGTGCACGCCTTCATGCGGTGGAACGGACCGATCCTCACCGACTCCGGCGGGTACCAGGCGTTCTCGATGGCCGACATCAACGCGATCGACGAGGAGGGCGTCACGTTTCGCTCGATCGTCGACGGCGCGCGGATTCACCTTTCGCCGGAACGTGCGATCGCGGTGCAGAACAATCTGGGGGCGGACATCATCATGGCCTTCGACGATTGCCCGCCGGCCGGTGACGACGACGCGGACGGTCGGGCCCGGGTGCAGGTCGCGCACGAGCGCACGGTGCGGTGGCTCGCCCGATGCGTCGCGGCCCACGCACGCTCCGATCAGGCGCTGTTCGGCATCGTTCAGGGCGGACGCGACCTCGAGCTCCGCGCCGCGTCCGTCTCGGCCATTGCGGAATTCGATCTTCCCGGCTACGCGATCGGGGGCGTGGCGGTGGGAGAGAGCCCCGCGGAGATCCGGACCGTCGTCGAGTTCACGGCGCCGCGTCTGCCGGCGGATCGACCGCGGTATCTGATGGGGGTCGGCTACGAGCAGGACATCCTCGCCGCCGTCCGGGCGGGGGTCGACATGTTCGATTGCGTGCTGCCGACCCGGAACGGCCGGAACGCCCAGGCCTTCACCCGGGGCGGGCGGCTGCACCTCCGGAATGCCCGCTTTGCGGAGGATGACGAGGTCGTCGAGCCCGGCTGCGGCTGCTGCGTGTGCTCCCAGGGCTTCAGCCGCGCATACGTGCGGCATTTATTCGCGGCCCGGGAGATGCTCGGACCGATCCTGCTGAGCATCCACAACATCCACCACTTCCAGGTCCTCATGCTGGACATCCGGGAGGCGATCCGCAAAGATGCGTGGTCTTCGCTGTTCGAGGCCTGGCCGGGGCTGCTCCCCGGTGCTCCTCCGCAGGGTCGCGAACGACCCCTCGACCGCGAATCCTCCCGCCAGACCACCCGCAAATCCTAGGTGATGCTCTCGTATGTCTGAGATCGATCTGCACCTTCATCTGCTCGCTCAAGACGGTACCGCCGGCATGCCGGGCGAGGCCGCCACGTCCGGCGACGCCACGACGGCCGCTCCCGGGAGCGCGACCGCGACGCCGCCGACGGCCAGCCCGTTCGGCGGTCAGTTCATGTTCATCATGCTCGGCCTTCTGGTCGTCATGATCATCCTCTCGACGCTCGGTCCCCGCCGCGAGAAGAAGCGGCGGGAAGCCATGCTCAGCGCCGTCAAGAAGCACGATCGCGTGCAGACCGTCGGGGGCGTGATCGGCGCGATCGTGGAGCTCAAGCCGGACTTCGTCGTCCTCAAGGTGGACGAGTCCGCCAACACCCGCATCACGTTCGCGCGATCGGCCATCCAGCAGGTGCTCGCCGGTGGCGACGAACCCGTCGGCACCGTCGACACCGAGTGATCCCCTCACCGTGACCCTCCCCCCCGGCGGTCGCGGGACCGGGCCGGGGGCCCTTCGAATTTGGAAAGAGACGATGAAGAACATCGTTTGGAAGCTCATCCTGATCGTCGCCATCCTCGGCTTGTGCCTGGCGTCGATCCTCGGCCAGCAGCTCCGGCTCGGGAAGGATCTGCGGGGTGGCGTGAGCCTGATCTACCAGGTGGCCATTCCCGAGGATCGCGATGCGCAGGAGATCCTGACGCAGACGATCACGGTGCTCAAGGACCGGGTGAACCCCAGTGGTGTTCTCGACATCTCGATGCAGCCGCTCGGCCGCGACCGGATCGAGATCGTCATGCCGCTGCCGAGCGCCGAGGTGCAGGAGCTCGCGCGCGAGTACCGGACGCAGATGAGCGAGCTGCTCGCCCGGGCGGAAATCAGCGCCAACGCGCTCGACGATGCGTTGCAACGCAACGCGGCCGTCGAGGAATTCGGCGGGGCCGGTGACAGCCTCCGCGGGGAGAAGATCACCGCACTCCAGGCGGCCTACCAGACCAGGGCGGAGGCTCGGGAGGTTCTTGCGCAGGCCAACCGCGACGGCGTGACCGGCGAAGGCTTGCGTCTCGCCCAGGCCGAGGTGGCCAAGGCGGAGATCGCGTTCGAGGCTCTGTACGACGAAGTGCTGGATTTGAGCCTCGGCGAGGCGCGGGTGCGTCGGGTGCTGAACCTGTCCACGGACGAACAGACCGTGCGTGACGAGAACGACCAGCTCGTGCTCGGTCCCGACGGCGAGCCGCTCATCGGCGCGAGCCCGCGACAGATCGCGCTCGACAGTCTGACCAGCGAGTACCCGCACCTGGCCGAGCAGCTCGCGCGCACGGTCGCCGCGTTCGACGCGTATCAGGAGAAGCGGACCGGCTTCGACGATCCGGAGGATCTCGTCCGCCTGCTGCGTGGCGCCGGCGTTCTCGAGTATCACATCGCCGTCACTCCCGGCCAGGAGGAGGGCGTCGACGTTCAGGACATGCGGGACCAGCTCAAGGAGAAGGGTCCCGAGAACACCTCTGCCGCGAGCGCGAAGTGGTTCCCGATCAACGAGCTCAAGCAGTGGTACGAATCGCCGGATGATCTGGTCGCGCTGGAGGCGGACCCGGTCGGCTATTTCGCGTCCCGACGCGGTCTCGTGGCGGATGTCTACGAGGGCGAGTACCTGCTGCTGCTGTACACCGCGGCGCGAAAGAGCATGACGCACGATCAGGATCGCGCCTGGTCGATCACCCAGACCTATCCGAGCGTCGACAACCTGGGGCGTCCGGCCGTCGCGTTCAACCTCGATGCCTCGGGCGGCGGTCTGATGGGTCGGCTCACCGGTGGGAACATCGGCCAACCCATGGCGATCGTGCTCGACGGTCAGGTCTATTCCGCGCCGGTCATCCGCGGCCAGATCAACACGAACGGGCAGATCTCCGGCAACTTCTCGCAGCAGGAGGTGGATTACCTCATCCGCGTGCTGGCCGCCGGCTCGCTCCAGGCGCGGCTGTCACCGGATCCCATCGCCACGAACACGCTGGGGCCCTCGATCGGCGCCGACAACCTGCGGCGCGGCAAGGACGCCTTCATCATCTCGATCATTGCGGTCGCGATCTTCATGCTGGCGTACTACTTCTTCGCCGGGCTGGTCGCCGATCTCGCGCTCATCGCCAACGGCATCATCATTTTCGGGGTGATGATGGCCATCGACGGCACGTTCACGCTGCCCGGTCTCGCCGGCATCGTGTTGACCATCGGTATGGCCGTCGACGCGAACGTGCTGATCTACGAGCGTATCCGGGAGGAGATCTTCGCCGGCGAGCTCGATCTGCGCGGATGCGTGCGGCAGGGCTACCGCAAGGCGCTCAGCACGATCCTCGACGGCAACATCACGAACCTCATCGTGTGCTTCGTCCTCTTCAAGACGGCAACCACCGAGGTCAAGGGCTTCGCCCTCACGCTGACGATCGGCATCTGCGCGACGCTGTTCACGGCGTTGTTCGTGACGCGGCAGATCTACTACCTCTACACCGACCTGCTGAAGGCCCGCACGCTGCCGATGCTCCCGACCGTGGTGCCGGCGATTCACCGGGCGCTCGAGCCGTCGATCAACTGGATCGGGCTTCGGAAGATCTTCTGGACGTTCAGCGCCATCGCGGTGACCGGATCGCTCTTCCTCGTGAGCACCCGCGGTGTCGACATGTTCGACACCGAGTTCCGCGGCGGCGTGGCGCTCACCATGCTCACGAAGCCGGTGGACGCCGATGGCAACGGCGAGCCCGACACCGACGCGAACGGCCAGACGCTCCGTCGGCAGCTCCGTCACAGCGGCGCGGCCGATTCCGTCGAGCAACGCATCCGCCGGATCGGCGAGGATGCGCTCGCCACGTCCACCAGCGACACGGAATCACGCGTGCTCGCCGAGCTCGTCAACGCGTCGATCCTGACGGCGGGTGAGACGACCACGGACGCCGAGGGCAACGAGCTGGCCGAATCGTTCCAGATCAAGGTCGCGAGCCCCAAGGGCCTCGACGACGACCGGACGATTACCGACATCATCGTCAACGCGATCGTGCGGGAGTTCGGTGAGCAGCTGGACGTCACCCAGCCGCTCGACTACACGGGCGCGGGGGGCACCGATCACAGCCAGCACTTGTTCCCGATCACCAAGCCGGAGCTCGGCAAGAACATCGGCCGTCCCGACGCCACCCAGCGGGTGCCCGCGTTCCTCGGCGGAGCGGCGATCGTGCTGGAGAACGTCTCGCCGCCGGTCACGCCCGACGACGTCGCCAAACGGATCGACCGCATGCGGAACCAGCCCGACTTCGTGCAGTACAGCGCGCGGAAGGTCGAGGTGTTCGGGCTGACGCCGGTCGATCGCACCGACCCCAAAAAGGGATACACGGAGCTCGCGGTCCTCGTCTACGACCCGTATCGCGTCTTCGATCAGGTGGACACGTCGGCGTGGTACACCGACGTCGCCGACACCGAGTGGCGTCTCGTCGGCGCCGCGCTCCAGCGCCCGACCAGCCTCGAGCAGGTCAGCAGCTTCTCCTCGGCCGTGGCCGAGACCCTCTCCGCCCAGGCCATCGTCGCGGTGGTTCTCACGCTGCTGGGCATCCTGGTGTACATCTGGGTGCGGTTCGGCTCCCTGCGGTATTCGGTGGCGGCCATCGCGGCCCTGGTGCACGACGTCACCATCGCGTTGGGTCTGCTGGCGCTGACCGCGATCGTCGGCAAAACCGCGCTCGGCTCGATGCTTCTCGTCGAGCCGTTCCGGATCGACCTCGGTGTGGTCGCCGCGCTCCTGACCATCATCGGCTACTCGCTCAACGACACGATCGTGATCCTCGACCGGATCCGCGAGAACCGCGGCAAGCTGCCGCTGCCGACGGCCAAGATCGTCAACCGGTCGATCAACCAGACCGTGAGCCGGACGCTGCTCACCTCGGTGACCACGCTCGTGGCCGTCCTGATCATGTACGCAGAGGGTGGCAGCGGCATCCGGCCGTTCACGTTCTGCCTGCTGGTGGGTCTGGTCGTCGGCACGTACAGCTCGGTGGCCATCGCCGCTCCCCTGGTCTTCAGGGGCTCCGGGGTGGATGCACCGGGTCGCGCCGAGCCCAAGGAGCTGCCGGCGGCGGCGGAGGAGGCGGTCGCGGCCGTACCCTGAGGCGACTCGATCGCGGGGGCGGGCCGGCGGCCGCTTGTCGGTCCGCGTCAATCCCTCGTATGATCTCCCCCGAGGCGACGCGCACGGATGGGCGTCGGCATGTTCAGGATGAACTCGCAGGGTGGAGACTCCTCATGACATCCGGCACGAAGATCCTGCTGGCGCTGATCGCGCTGTTCGTGGGCGTCCTCGTTCTTTACTACGGCTTTCTCATGCCGGACGGCGATGCCACGCCGGACGTCACCCGCGGTCCGGCGCGGGACGTGACGGTGACCACCGACCCCGCCCCGCCCGACCCGCTGCCGCCCGCCGCCGCCGTCGCGTCCGTCGGCACGGCGACGCGGGCCCGAC
>JABDLI010000350.1 GCA_013003065.1 Phycisphaerales bacterium
GTCTACACCCCCTCCGGCTCCGGCGGCTCGTCGTCCGACGATGACGCCGAGGATTCCGGCGGCAGCGGTGGCAGCGGCGGTGGTGGCGGCGGTGACGACGACGGCGACGACGATCCGACCGAGCCCGCGCCCCTCCCGACGAGCCTCCCCATGATCTTCCGTCAGACCGATGCCTCGCAAACGCTGCGGGTCGGCGCGACGAGTGAAGCACTGCTGCTGGACGCCGAGGAGCAGGGGGCCGTCCGGTTCATCATTCTCACCGAGCCCCACTTCCTCGACCCCGAGACGCTCGACTTCGCGCCGTCCGTCCTCGAGGCGTACGTCGACGCCGTGATCAGCCACGACTTCACCGGCTACGTGATGCTCGACTGGGAATCCAACCAGATGCTCACGAGCCTGAACCGGACCCCGGGCTCGGAGGCGTACGAGTGGGCCGTGTCCTCGCTGCTGGAGGCCTACCACTACGCGAAGAGCCTGCGTCCGAACGCGCAGTGGGGCTTCTACGGCGTCCCGCACATGAACTGGGACTTCCAGAAGCCCGACGGCGGTTTCTGGCGCTGGCACGAAGTGACGCTCGAGCAGCGGCAGGCCCGCATGGACATCGCCACCCAGGCGCGAGAGTTGCTCGACACGATCGACTACTGGGCGCCGTCGATCTACGACATGTGGCACGACGAGGACAGCCCGCCCATCGATGCGATCGGCCAGCAGACCTACGCCGACAACGCGATCGCGCACTGCGTCGACGAAGCGAACGGCGAGAAGCCCGTCTTCGCGCTCACGTGGCACCGCGTGCTCAGCTCGTGGTGGCACCAGGCGCAGGGGTTCACCGAAAACAACGCGAACAAGCTGTTCAGCGCCGAAGAGTGGGTGCGTGACCAGGTTGCGCCGGCCGCCGCTGCGGGCGCCAACGGCGTCGTCTGGTGGGGTCACGACATCAAGATGATCAACAACGGCTACCACATGATCATTCCCTGGGTGCGCGACGAACTTCCCTACAACGGCGAGGTCGAGCACGACATGGCGCTCGTCGAGGAAATGCACACCGAGCGGGTCGAGCAGCTTCTCTCGGTCATGCTCGACGACGAGTAATCAGCGCCCCCAGCGGCGATTTCGCGAACCCCGACCGCCTCGTGGCGGTCGGGGTGTTGTTTGGGGGACCCGCGTGGCCGCGGATTCTTCGACCCACGCCCATCGGCGCCGCTTGATACAATCCGCGCGACCGCGACGCCACGCGGAAGACCGAGCCGAACCGGAAAGGGAAAGAGATGAACAACGTGACGCTCAGCGCGCTGGTGATCGCCGCATCAGTGGTCGATCTCCACGCCGCCGACAACCTGCAGCCGCTCGACGCAAACCCGGGCACCGAGCGCACGGCGCTGATCGGGGTGCTGCACAGCTTCGACGGCTCGATGCGAGCGGGCACGACGAACGAGTCGGTCCTGCTCGACGCCGAAGCGCGGGGGGCGGGACGGTGCATCGTGATCACGGAGCCGAGCTTTCTCGTGGACGGGGTCTTCGATCTCGACCGTCTCGCGTCCCACCTCGATCGCGTAGCGCCGCAGGACTACGACGGCTACGTCATGCTCGACTGGGAGTCGGACAACATCCTCAACCGCCTCACCGACGATGCGGACACGATCGAGTACACGACGGCGGTGAGCGCCCTGACGAACGCGATCCTGGAGGCACGCACCCTGCGTCCCAACGCCAAGTGGGGCTACTACAGCGTCCCGTACGTCCAGTACACGTTCGCCGACGCCTCCGGCGACTGGATTCGCTGGCACGAAGCCCCGCTCCACCACCGCCAACATCAGATGATGCTCTCCACCCAGGCGACGGAGCTGCTCGAAGCCGTGGATTACTACGCGCCGTCGATCTACGACATGTGGCACTCCGAGGACAGCCCCGAGATCGACACGATCGGCCAGCAGGTCTTCGTCCGCGAGGTCGTGGATCACTGCGTGAAGCACTCGCGTCAGATCCCGGTCTTCCCGGTGGTGTGGCACCGGGTCCTGAGCACGTCCTGGCACGAGGATCGTGGCATCACCCTCGGCAACCGCAACAAGCTCTTCGGCGTGCCCGAGTGGATCGAAGACCAGGTCGCCCCGGCCCTCGATGTCGGAGCGGACGGGATCGTCTGGTGGGGCGCCGATCTCAAGATGATCAACAACGGGTATCACCTGCTGATCCCGTGGGTCAGCGATGAGCTTCCCTACAGCGGGATGACGCCGCTGGACATGATCCTGGCGCGGTGGATGCACGTGGACTACGCGGAGGCGATGTTGCGGGCCGTGGACCCGTAACGCGGACGCGGACGCGGGCACGGACGCGGGCACGGATACGGACGCGGACGCGGACACGGACGCGGACCCGGACACGGGCACGGGCACGGACCCGGACACGGACGCGGACACGGACGCGGGCACGGACACGGACCCGGACGCGGCCCCGGACACGGGCACGGACACGGACGCGGACACAGACACGGACACGGACACGGACGCGGCCCCGGACGCGGATCCGTGAGCGGCCACGTGTTCGCACGGCTAGACTCCCTGCCTCCACCCCCCCCGAGACCCCGTCATGCGCACGATCCTCCCGGCCCTGGCCCTGATCCTGACCGGCTGCACCGAGCTCCTGGAAACCACCGGCACCGTGCTCGGCGGCGGGCCGCCGCTGCCGGGTGAGCGGCTCGCGATGATCACGACCCAGACCGACCCGTCGAACACGGAACGGATCGGCACGACCAGTCCGGAGGTGCTCGCCGACGCACGGCGTCGGGGGGCCGAGGAGTGCGTGCTGATCATCGAGTTCTACATCACGGGCAACTCCGATCGACTGGAGCCGGAGCGGCTGCGGACGCGGATCGACCAGATCCTCCCGCCCGACTTCGACGGCTACGCGATGCTCGATTGGGAATCGGACGGGATCCTCACCGCCCTCAACAGCGATCCGAGCAGCGCGAAGTTCCGCCGGGCGCAGGAGCGAATGGTCGAGGCGATCCGATTCGCGAAGTCGCTGCGGCCGAACGCCAAGTGGGGATACTACGACGTGCCGCACGTCCGTTTCGATTTCAAGAATCGGGCCGGCGACTACGTGCAGTGGCACGAGGCCCCCGAGGCGGCGCGGGCGCGTCGGCTCGCCGCCTCCACGCAGGCGACGACGCTGCTCCGCGAGGTCGACTACTTCGCGCCGTCGATCTACGACATGTGGCACGAGGAGGACAGCCCCGGTCGGGACGGAAAGGGGCAGCGGGCGTTCGTCCGGGAGTCGGTCGCCTGGTGCGTTCGCGCGTCGCGGGGGAAGCCTGTCCTCCCCGTGGTCTGGCATCGCGTCCAGAGCTCCAGGTGGCACCAGCAACGCGCCATCACGCTCCGGAACGCCAACAAGCTGTTCAGCGAACGGGAGTGGCTCGACGATCAGATCCGTCCGGCGCTCGCGGCCGGCGCCGACGGCATCATCTGGTGGGGCGCCGATCTCAAGATGGCCAACCGCAACACGCTGCGTGCGTTGCCCGTCGTGCGGGAGGAGCAGCCCTACACCAGCGACCGGGAGCACAACCTGCAGCTTCTGGACAGTCTTCACCGTCGCTACGCCGGCGTGCTGACCGACGCCGTCGATCGCTGACGCCACCGACGGCTCAGCAGGGCCCCCACGTCGACAGCATCGTCAGCAGGTCGACGAAGTCGACCACGCCGTTGCCGTCGAGATCGGCGACGCAGTCGCCCACGCACGGTCCCCACGACGCGAGAAGCGTGAGCAGGTCCGCAAACCCGACGCCGCCGCTGTCATCCAGATCGGCGCGGCAGTGCTGGGGCGTGTCGTTGAGGTAGACGGCGACGCGGCCCGCGGAGGCGGTCGTGGCAATGTCGACATCGCCGTCGGCGTCGAGGTCGGCCGCGATCACGTGGGACCCCCCGGTGGGGGAGGGGATCGACTGGCGCTCGAACACGCCGTCCGACACGTTGTGGAAGATGTCGACCCAGACGGTCGCCACGACGTGCGAGACGATGATCTCCTGCCGGCCGTCGCCATCGAGGTCGGCCGTCGCGACCGAGTGCGGCTCGTTGTGGACGTCGAATTCAATGACGGGCAGCGTCGCGAAGTCCGCGCGGCCGGCGTTCGGGAAGATCCACAGATCGTCGCCGTCCTTGTGCACGACGGCGAGGTCGATCGCGGCGTCACCGACGAGATCGGCGGCGACGAGGTACCGCGGGCCGGCGCCGGCCGGGAGATCGGTTGCCGACGCCAGGGCGCCGAGACCGGTGTTGAGAACGACGGACACCGTGTTCGACGTGAGGTTGGCGACCGCCACGTCCAGCGTCCCGTCGTCGTCGAGATCGGCGATCGCGCCGCCCCGCGGCAGGATGCCGATCGGCACGGACTGGATCGGCGTGAAACCGCCGCGGCTGTCGTTCTCGAGCCAGGTGAGCAACGCGGGCTCGCCGCACCCGCCGGCGTCGCATTCGGTGACGACGATGTCGACGTCACCGTCGTCGTCGAGGTCGCCGGCGTCGAGCCACGTCGGCAGCGTCGCGCCGATCGTCGCGGCCGGACCGAAGCCGCCGGTGCCGTCATTGAGACGAACCGTGACGGAGTTGCCGAGCCGATCGGCCGTGGCGAAGTCCGGCCATCCGTCGCCGTTGAAGTCGTCGGTCACGACGTACCGCGGCTCGATGCCGACGGCGTGGTGCGTCACCGCGGGGAACGTGCCGTCGCCGAGGTTGAAGCGAACCGACACGTTGTGCGATGACCGGTTGGAGATCGCCAGGTCGAGGTCGCCGTCGCCGTCGATGTCGGCGGCGTCGAGCCCGGTCGAGAACAGCCCGGCCGCATAGGTCACGTAGGGTTGGAAGTCGAAGAACTCGTCACCCCCGGCCGCCACGGCGGCGGAGGTGAGCGTGAGCATCCCGGCGGCCAACGCGGTCGCGGTCACTGGCACGGACCCCACGCTGCGAGCAACGACAGCAGATCGATGAAGCCGACGGTGCCGTCCCCGTCGAGGTCGGCGGTGCACGCCACGCACTGGTCGCAGTCACCCCAGCGGGCGAGCACCAGCAGCAGATCTCCGAAGTCGACCATTCGGTTGCCGTTGATGTCGCCAACGCACGCCGCGGGCGCGATCCCCTGGGGTGTGACGTTGGCGAGCACCGTGGCGTGCCCCTGCGCGGCCCAGCCGTTGGCCGTCGCGAGGTCGAAGTCGCCGTCGCCTTCGAGATCCACCGCGATGACATGGGCGGAGCCGGGGGCGGCGGGAATCGTCTGCGTGTGAAGCGAGCCGGTCCCGTCGTTCACCATCAGATCGATGAAGGCATCGCCCACGTGGCACACGGCCAGGTCGGCGTCGCCGTCGCCATCGAGATCGGCGGCGTCGATGCCGTGCGGGTTGTCGTGAACGGCGTACTTGTCCTCGTTGTCGACGGTGAAGGTGCTGGTGCCGTCGTTGCGGTGGATCCACATGTCGTCGAGGAGCTTGTGGATGACCGCGAGATCGGTGTCGCCGTCCCCATCGACGTCGGTGGCGGTGAGGTACCGCGGCTCGGCGCCGGTGGGCACCCAGATCTGCGGCGCGAAGCCGCCGGCCTGATCGTTCAGCATGATCGACAGCGCATTCGAGGACAGGTTGGCCACCGCGACGTCCGGCCACCCGTCGCCGTTGAAGTCCGCGACGGCGCCGCCGCGGGGCCAGCGTCCGATCGTCCACGGGCCGGAGGCGACGAAGCTGCCGCCGACGCTGCGGATGATCGTCAGCTTCGCCGACCCCGATCCCGGGGACTTCAAATCCTCATCGAGGTGCGTGACGACGATGTCGATGTCGCCGTCGAGGTCGAAGTCGGCCGAGTCGAGCCAGGTCCCGCGGAAGATCGGGATGACGGCGTGGGGGACGAACGTTCCGTCCCCCGTGTTCCGGAGAATCGTGACGTTGCCGTCGCCCTCGACCGTCGCCAGATCCTGGTCGCAGTCGGCGTCGAGGTCGGCGGCGATGACGTAGCGGGGGAACAGCCCCACCGGCACGTGGACGCCGGGTTCGAACCCACCGCCGGGCCGCTGGAGGAGGACGGTCACGTCGTTCGTGTCGCGGTTGGCGGTGACGAGATCGAGAAGTCCGTCCCCGTCGAAGTCGGCCGCGTCGATGCCCGTGGAGTTGTTGGTGGTGGGGTACTGCGTGAAGTCCGCGAACTGGAGCGGGGGCCCGTTCGGGCTCGCCTGCACCGATCCCCCGACCGCCAAAGCGGCCGCGAGCAAACAGGGCTGCAGCCTTCCCGTCATTCCTGCCTCCAGCGGACGCCCGGCGCTCCCCCCGACCGGTCGTCCACTCAGAGACTAGATCGCGACCATGGCGAATTCAACGAACGCGGGAAGTTTGGGACGCCGTTCGGGCCCTGGTCACGCTCTTATCGGAGCCGCCGGTGCGTTTCGGGGTTCAGCCACCGCCGGCGGCGGCTCGATAGAACGACTCGTACTCGCCGATCACACACTCCGCCGCCAGGTGTCCGAAGACCCACCGACGACCGGCCGCCCCCATCGCCTGCCGCCGGGCCGGGTCGTCGAGCAGGGCGGCGGCGGCGTCGGCGATGGCGGAGGGTGAGGCTTCGGTCACGACCGCACCGCCGCTGGACTCCATCTCCGGCCACGTGTCGGCGCCACGGGTCGTGATCACCGCCGTGCCCGCCGCGAGCGCTTCGAAGAGCACGAAGCCGAAGTTCTCCTGGCTGGTCGGAAGGACGAACAGATCCGCCGACTCGTAGAGCGAGATCTTCTCGACCCCGTCGATGAAGCCGACGAACCGAACCCGCTCGCCCAGCCCGCGGTCGGCGACCGTGGACCGCAGCGTCGCGACGTACGGCTCGTCTCCGGTGCCGGCGATCAGCACGAGGCACGGACGCCCGGCGTTCGCCAGCTCTTCGGCGGCTCCGATGAGCAGCTCGATGCCCTTCTTCCGGTGCAACCGGCTGAGAAAGAGCAGCGTCGGCGGATCGCCGCGGCCGATCTCGGGGACGTGCCGCCGCGCGGGCTCGGGCCCGGGGAGGGTCTCGAACGGAGTCAGATCGCAGACGAGGGGGATGACGACGCCCCGGCCGCGTGGGAACCAGACCCGGGCCTGCTCCAGCTCGGCCTGCGCCGTACAGTGGACGGCCGCGGCGTCGTGCAGCAGCCGCCGACCGACCGCCGCGAGAAACAACCGCTTGCGCAGCCGGCTCGTGGCCATGCACCAGTCGTCGAGCATGCCGTGCACGCTGATGACGTAGGGCACGCCCGCGCGCCGCGCGGCCGCGGCGAGCTCGATGTTGTCCGGCGTCCACATGCCGTGGAGGTGCAGCACGTCGGCGCCGGCGAGCCGCTTCGCGAGGTGGCGTCGCGCGCCCGGGCGGACCCGCGTCTCGATCACGCGGGGGGTTCCCGCGTCGCCGTCACGCCACGGGGCGGGAACGTCCTGCGCGTTCGCCGTGATCAGCGTGACCGCGTGCCCCGCCGCGGCGAGCGCGGTCGAGAGGTCGAGGACGGCGCGGACGACCCCGCCCTGCTCGAGTCGAATGCCGGTGTGGTAGTGGACGATGTTCACGTCGGTCGGGCCCGTCTCGCCTGAAGTCATTCCAGGCGGTGACGCTCCAAGTAGGAACCGAGCACGCAGAGCGACCAGGCGCGAGACCAGATGGGTGTTTCCGGCGCCGCCTCGAACGCCCGCCAGAGCTGATCGATGCCGTCCGGGGCGATGAGCCCGTCGGCATCCCGCAGTCGCTGGAGGCTGCGTTCGCAGGTCTCGGCGAGCGGGCCCTGCATCCACCGGCGGATCGGCAGCCGAAACCCGCTCTTGCGGCGGGCCGTGAGCGCGGGGCGGAGATGTTCGGCAAAGGCGACGCGGGTGAGGTGCTTGTCGGCGCGGTGATTCGGCAGCTTGACGTCCTCGGGCACCGAAAACGCGAAGTCGAGCAGCCGCCGGTCGAGAAACGGCACCCGCAATTCGAGGCTGTGCGCCATTCCGTTCGCATCGCCGTCGCGAAGCAGCATGTTCCCCTGGTAGAAACGCGTTTCGATCTGGGCGATCATCCAGGCGAGATCGTCCGATCCCCGCTCGACCCGATCCATGAGCGGCGGCGGCACGAAGAGCGGATGAAGGTCGAGGGTGGCGGCGTCCTGTCCGAGCGCCGCCATCTGCCGGTTCGACATCGTCCGGCGCCGGTGCAGGCACAGCGTGACGACATCGCCATCGCTCGCGAGGAGATCGACGAGCTTCGCGCGCACCGCGGCCGGGCGACCCGCCGCCAGCGTTCGCGCGAGGCCGGCCCGCACCGGGCGGGGAAGGAAACGAAGTTGCCGCATCGCTCGCGCGAGCCGCGGGACGTCGGTGAAGCTCGGATAGCCGCCGAAGGTTTCGTCCGCCCCGAGTCCGGAGAGGATGACGGTGATGTCGTGTTCGGCGATGGTCTTGGCGATCAGGTACACGTTGAGGCCGTCCACCGACGGCTGATCGAGATCTTCGAGCCAGGCCGGCACGAGCGTGCGGCAGTCGTCGCTGGAGATCGGGACGGTCGTGTGCCGTGTCCCGAGGAGCCGCGCGGTCTCGGCGGCGAGCTCCGATTCGTCGAGGTCCGCATGGTCGTCGAAGCCGATCGTGAACGTGCGCAGATCCGCCGCGTGCCGCGCCGCGGCCGCGGCGATCACCGTCGAGTCGAGACCGGCGGAGAGGAGCACCGCCAGCGGCACGTCGCTGGCGAGGTGCTCGCGGACGGCCGTGTCGAACGTCGCCCGGTAGGCCTCGATCGCCTCGGCTTCCGACATCGGGCGGGGGACCGGCATCGTCCAGTGCGGCACCGGGCGACCGATCCGGGGGACCGGCTGGTCGAGATCGATCCAGGCGGCGTGGCCGGGTGGGAACGACCGGACGCCGGCGACGATCGTGTCCGGCTCCTGCACGGCGCCGTAGGCGAGGTAGGTCGCAACCGCCCGGCGGTCGACGCGACGCGGCACCAACCCCGAGGCGAGCAGGCTCCGGACCTCGCTCGCGAAGAGCAGGGTGTCTCCCTGCTCCGCCACGTAGAGCGGCTTGATGCCGAGGTGATCCCGCGCGAGGAGCAGGCGGCGGCGGGTGGGGTCCAGGTAGGCGAGCGCGTACATGCCGCAGCAGCGCTCGAGCGTCTCGGCCCCCCAGCGGCCGAGGGCGTGAAGCAGCACCTCCGCGTCGCACTGCCCGCGGAACGTCACGCCACCGGCTTCCAATTCGGCCCGCAGATCGCGGTAGTTGTACAGCTCGCCGTTGAAGATCATCGTGGCGCCGGTGATCGGGTCGACCATTGGCTGGTGACCCTCCGACGACAGGTCGATGATCGAGAGTCGCCGGTGCCCCAACCCGACCTGCATTGCGCCGACCTCGTGCCACGCGCAGCCGGCATCATCCGGTCCGCGGTGAACCATCGCGCTCACCATCCGGGACAACGGTGTGTCCGGTCGGCCGTCGTTCGCGCGATCGCGGCGCGTCGTGATGATGCCCGCGATGCCGCACATGACTCAGTCGTTCTCCTCGGCCGGGCCTGACGCGCCGGGGCGGGCGGGGGGCGGCCAGTGTAGCATTGACCCTTCCGCCCCCAACGGCCCGTGAGATCGGCGATACGAGGCCCGCGTGTCGCCGGTTCGCCGGAGGAAGGGCCAACCCCTGGATCGGCGCGGCCGGAGCGCCGATCTCACGAATCCGCCGATGAAGGTGCTGCACGTCATCTCGAGCCTCGATCACCGGTACGGCGGACCGGCGTATGCCTTATCGGGCCTCGCCGCTCACCAGCGCGCCGAGGGCCTCGACGTCTCGGTGCTCACGGGGATGCGGGCGGGCGACGACGACGCACTGATCAAGGGGCTGCGCGAAGCGGGCGTGCCCGTCGCCGTCACGGGTCCCGGACGCGGCCCGCTCGGCCGGCATCCCGCGCTCCGTCGGGACGTGGCGGCCGCGATCGGTGACGCCGATCTGTGTCACATCCACGCGGTCTGGTCGCAGATCCAGCACGAGGCGGCCCGCGCGGCGCGGGACGCCGGCGTGCCCTACATCTTTCGTCCCTGCGGCACGCTCGATCCCTGGTGCATGACGCAGAGCGCGTTTCGCAAGAAGCTGTACCTCGCCTGGAGGTTGCGACGCGACCTCAACGGCGCAGTCGCCATCCACTACACGACGACGGTGGAACGCGCGCTCGCCACGCCCATCGGCCTCACGCCGGAGGCCATCGTCGAGCCGAACGGCGTCGATCTCGCGGAGTTCGCGACCCCGCCGCCCCCGGGCACGCTCCGGCGGAAGTTCCCCGAGATCGGCGCGCGACCGATCGTGCTCTTCCTGAGCCGGGTCCACAAGAAGAAAGGCCTCGACGTCCTGATCCCCGCGTTCGCCCGCGCGGAGACCGGCGACGCCGTGCTGGTCATCGCCGGCCACGACGACCGCGGCTACCTCGCGACCGCCCGGGACCTTGTCCGCGACCACGATCTCGAACGCGACGTGGTGTTCACGGGCATCCTGCGTGGCGACGATCGCATCGGCGCCTTCACCGACGCAACCCTCTTCGCGTTGACGAGCTACCAGGAGAACTTCGGCGTCGCCGTCGTCGAGGCGCTCGCCGCCGGCTTGCCGGTCTTGATCTCCGACCAGATCAACATTCACGAGGAGGTCAGCGCGGCGGGCGTCGGCGTCGTGGTGCCGATGGACATCGCGGCGGTGGCGGACGCGTTGGAAACGTGGCTGGCCGACGAGGCGCGTCGCGCGAAGGCGGCGGAGCGCGCACGGCCGTTCGTGCGGGAGCGGTATGAGTGGGGGGCGATTGCGCGGCGGTGGGTGGAGCGGTATGGGGGGTTCGTGGGGAGGTAGGCGGACGCGGGCACGGACGCGGACGCGGACACGGACGCGGACGCGGACACGGACGCGGACGCGGACACGGAAGCGGACACGGTCGCGGACGCGGACGCGGACACGGCCACGGACACGGACACGGTCGCGGACACGGCCACGGCCACGGACGCGGACACGGTCGCGGACACGGTCACGGACACGGACACGGACACGGACACGGCCGCGGACACGGACGCGCACACGGTCGCGGACACGCACACGGACGCGGACGCGCACACGGACGCGAATGGCGCCCCCCCCAAATCCTAGCGATCGCCTAGCTCTCCCGATC
>JABDLI010000358.1 GCA_013003065.1 Phycisphaerales bacterium
ACGTCGGTCAGCCCGCCCACGCCGCCAACATCGGCCGCATCATCAGCCTCAAGGCCGGCATTCCCGAACGGGTGGTCGCCCACACCGTGCACCACAACTGCGCGAGCGGCATGCGATCGGTGACCGATGCCGCGGCCGCCATCCAGTCCGGCCGCGCCGACCTGGTCGTCGCCGGGGGCACCGAGTCGATGAGCCAGATCCCGCTCATCGTGAGCGCCGGGATGACCCGCCTCTTCATCGAGCTCATGCGTGCGAAGCGGCTGCGGCAACGCGTCCGCGCGGTCGCCCGATTCCGCCCGGCGCACCTGAAGCCGATCGTCGCGTTGCAGCTCGGCCTGACCGATCCCATCTGCGAGCTGAACATGGGGCAGACCGCCGAGATCCTTGCCCGCGACTTCGGCGTGAGCCGGGCCGAGCAGGACGCGTTCGCGCTCGACAGCCACCGCAAGGCGGTCGCTGCGCAGGACGCCGGTCACCTCGACGCCGAGATCACGCCCGTCGTCCTACCGCCCCGTTACGACGCGATGCAAGCCGCCGACGACGGTCCGCGTCCCGACCAGAGCCTCGCCGCGCTCGAGCGACTGCGTCCCTACTTCGATCGCAACGCCGGCACCGTGACGGTGGGCAATGCGTGTCCCGTCACCGATGGCGCCGCCGCGCTCGTCCTGAGCAGCGAAGCTCGCGCGAAGGCGATGGGAATCGAGCCGCTGGGGTATCTCAGCGGCTGGAACTACGCGGCGCTCGACGGCGCGCGGATGGGGCTTGGCCCCGTCTTTGCGACGAGCCGCCTGCTCGCCGACACCGGTCTCGGCATGGACGACTTCGACCTTGTCGAGCTGAACGAGGCGTTCGCCGCGCAGGTGATCGCCAACGTGCGGGCGTTCGAATCGCATGACTTCGCCCGGGCCGAGCTGGATCGCCGGCACGCCGTCGGGGCGATCGATCCCGACCGTCTGAACGTGAACGGCGGCGCGATCGCCCTCGGGCATCCCGTCGGGGCGACCGGAACCCGCCTCATCCTGACCATTCTGCGGGAGCTCCAACGACGCAACCGACACCGCGGCCTCGCGACGCTGTGCGTCGGGGGCGGACAGGGCGCGGCCCTGGCACTGGAGGCCGCGTGATGATGAAGCTGAACACCAAGACGCGAAGCTGGACCATCCACATCGACCCCGAGTGGGTCGCGTGGCTCGTCTTCAACCTCCCCGGCGAGAAGGTCAACAAGCTCACGGCCACCGCCATGGCCGAGCTGGACGAAACGCTCGACGAGCTGGCCGCGGACGAACGCATCAAGGCCGTGGCGATTCGATCGGAGAAGCAGGACAGCTTCATCGTCGGCGCGGACATCAACGAGCTGCTCGCGATCGCCAGCGTGGCTGAAGCGCGGACCAAGAGCGAGCTTGGCCAACGCATCTTCGCGAAGATCGCCGCCCTCGAGGTGCCCACCGTGGCCGTCATCCACGGCGCGTGCATGGGGGGCGGACTCGAGCTCGCCCTCGCCTGCGACTACCGGCTGGTGAGCGATCATCCCAAGACCAGCCTCGCGGTTCCGGAAGTGAATCTCGGAATCCTGCCCGGTTGGGGCGGCACGCAGCGTCTGCCCCGCCTGCTCGCGTTGCCCGTCGCTCTCAAGATGATGCTCGCCGGCAAGCCGATGAGCGGACGCGCCGCCCGCCGGGTGGGTCTCGCCGACGGCGCGGTGACCCCCGCCTTCCTGGCCGATCAGACGCGGCGTTTCGTCGACGGCGTCCTCACCCCCGCCGGCGTCCGCCGGGTGCGTCGCCGCCGACGCCGGGCGCAACGAGACCTGCTGTCACGCCTCGGGCGCACGCCCCTCGGTCGGCGGTTCATCCTGCACCGCGCGCGGAAGGATGTCCTGAACCGCACGCACGGCGTCTACCCCGCGCCACTCGAGATCGTCGACGTCGTCGGCCGCACGCTCCGCCGCCGCCTCGAGCCCGCCCACTTCGCGGCCGAAGCCGAGGCGTTCAGCCGGCTCGCGGTCACCGCGATCAGCCGCAACCTCGTCGGGCTCTTCCTCGGCAGCCAGCGGATGAAACGACGCGTCAAGGGTGGACCGGACCGGCCGACAATTGCCGCGGGCGTGGTCGGCGCCGGCATCATGGGCGGCGGGATCGCGTGGGCCCTCGCCCGGGCCGGTCTTCGCGTCCGCATGAAGGACATCAACTGGCCCGCGGTCAACCAGGGCACCGCGGCCGCCGCCGGCATGTTCAAGAGCCTGGTCGACCGCCGGAAGATGACCAAGGGGGCGATGAACCTGGCCATGCACCGCATCACGGGCACCATCGACTGGCGGGGGTTCCGCCCGTCCGACATCGTGATCGAGGCGGTCGTCGAGAACCTGAAGATCAAGCACCAGGTGCTCACCGAGATCGAAACGCACGTGCCGCCCACCACGATCATCGCGACCAACACGTCCTCGCTGTCCCTTCGCGCGCTCGCGACCCCGCTCCAGCATCCGCGTCGTTTCGTCGGGCTGCACTTCTTCAATCCGGTCAACCGGATGCAGCTCGTCGAGGTCATCGCCGGCAAGAAGACGTCCCGCGACACGGTGCTCGCCGCGGCCGAGCTGGTCAGACGCATGGGCAAGCTGCCGATCGTGGTCGGCGACTGCCCCGGGTTTCTCGTCAACCGCATCCTCCTGCCGTACCTCATCGAGTCCACGTGGATGTTCGAGGAGGGCGTGACGACGGACCGCATCGATCATGCGCTCGAACGCTTCGGGATGCCGATGGGACCGCTGCGTCTGGTGGACGAGGTCGGCATCGACACCGGGTACAAGGTCGCGAAGGAGCTCGAGTCGGCCTACGGCGAGCGGATGCACGTCGCCAGCGTGCTCGGTGACGTGGTGGACGCGGGCACGCTGCTGGGCAAGAAGTCCGGTCGCGGGTTCTATCTCTACGACAACGGAACGCCGCGGCCCAACGACGACGCCAACGCGCTCGTCTCCGCCGCACGAGAACGCGACGGCGTCGCCCCGATCGAGGTCACCGACGCGGACATCGTCGACCGCGCCGTCCTGATCATGGTCAACGAAGCCGCCCGGTGTCTGGACGAAGGCGTCGTCGACGATCCCGAGCTGCTCGACATGGCCATGGTGATGGGCACCGGCTTCGCCCCCTTCCGCGGCGGCCTCCTGCGGTACGCCGACGAGCGGGGCATCGAACGTGTGCACGATCGACTGGAGGAGCTCGCCGATCGGTACGGCGAGCGTTTCCGTCCGGCGGGCTTCCTGCAGAAGCTCGCCAAACGCGGCCGGCGTTTCCACGCCGCCCGCTGAGAGAGGAGAAGGAACGACGATGCGGATGCGATCGACGGACACGAAGCCCCCCACCCGGCCCACCCGACGTGCCGCGGGCCGACCGGCCCCGCCGGCGCCCGAGGTCTTCATCGACACGTCGCGGATGTCGCACGGGCAGCGGACCGCCCTCGAGACGGCCGAAGCGGCCCGCGCCGGCGCCGACAGCCGCGCCAGCTTCGCGGGACGGCTCCTCCTCGGCGACTTCGCGTGGTCCGAGATCGATCCCTTCCCAGAGTCCAGCGACGAAGACCGCCGCATCGGCGATCGCCTGGTCGCCGGCGTCACGGAGATCCTGTCCACGCAGCTCGACGCCGAAGAGGTCGACCGCACCCGCACGATCCCCCCCGCCGTCATCGACGCGCTCCAGACGCTCGGCGTCTTCCGCATGAAGGTGCCGGCCGAATACGGCGGCCTCGGCCTCTCCCAGGTCAACTACAACCGCGTCGTGCAGGCGATCGCCTCGTACTGCGGGTCGACCGCCGTGCTCGTCTCGGCCCACCAGTCGATCGGCGTTCCGCAGCCGCTGAAGATCTTCGGCACGCCCGAGCAGAAGGCGACGTACCTGCCCCGGATCAGCGCCGGCGCGTTGTCCGCCTTCGCCCTCACCGAATCGGGCGTCGGATCCGACCCGGCTCAGATGCGCACCACCGCGACCCCGATCGAGAACGGCGCCGCGTACCTCCTGAACGGTGAAAAGCTCTGGACGACGAACGGACCCGTCGCCGAGCTGCTCGTCGTGATGGCCCAGACCCCGCCCCGCATCGTGCGCGGCCGCGAGAAGCGGCAGATCACGGCCTTCCTGGTCGAAGCGAACGCAAAGGGCGTCGAGGTGGCCCACCGCTGCGACTTCATGGGGCTGCGCGCGATTCAGAACGGCGTCCTCACGTTTCACAACGTCCGGGTGCCGGCCGAGAACGTGCTGTGGGGCGAGGGGCTCGGGCTCAAGCTCGCGCTCCACACGCTCAACACCGGTCGTCTGACCCTTCCCGCCGCCTGCGCCGGCATGGCCAAGCAGTGCCTGCGTATCGCCCGCGAGTGGGGCGGCGCGCGGGTGCAGTGGGGTCACGCGGTCGGCCGCCACGAGGCCGGCCGGCAGAAGATCGCCGACATCGCCGCGACCACGCTGGCGATGGAGGCCGTCACCTGGCTGACGAGCCATTGGGCCGACGCCGGACGCGACATTCGCATCGAGGCCGGCCTGGCCAAGCTCTTCTGCAGCGAAGCCGCCTGGCGGCTCGTCGACGAGACGCTCCAGCTTCGCGGCGGACGCGGGTACGAACGCGCCGATTCCCTCGCCGCCCGCGGGGAGACGCCGTACCCGGTCGAACGCATGATGCGGGACTGCCGCATCAACACCATCATCGAAGGCACGAGCGAGATCATGCGGCTCTTCCTCGCGCGGGAGGCGCTCGACCCGCACCTGCGGATCGCGTCCGACCTGCTGCGTCCCGGATTGCCGGCGGCTCGCAAGCTGCGGTGCGGGATGCGGGTGCTCGGCTTCTACGGCCACTGGTACCCGCGACAGCTCGTCGGCCGGACGTGGGGACGCGGACGCGGGGCGGGCCGTCTGGCCCCGCACCTTCGGTTCATCGACCGAAACACGCACCGGCTCGCGGGCACGCTCTTCCAGGCGATGGCCCGGCATCAGCAGAAGCTCGAACGCAAACAGGTCACCCTCGGAGCGCTGATGGACAACGCGGCCGAGCTCTTCGCGATGGCGGCCACGTGCGCGTACGCCCGGCACCTCGATGGCGACGACCGCGACGCGACCGCGCTCGCCGATCTGTTCTGCCGCCAGACCCGACGCCGCATCGCCGACGGCTTCCGCCGCGCCCGGGCGCGGGGCCAGAATCACGAGAACAAGATGGCGGGACGCGTCCTCGACGGTGGCTTCCGCTGGCTCGAGGAGGGGATCATCCCCGCGGTGCCGACGACGCCGGCGGAGGGGGCGTGAGACGCCGACCGCCATGCATCTGAGGCTCTACAAGGCGACCGGGGCGGCGATCACCGCGGTGACGCGGCTCTTCGGCATCGAGCTGCGTGTCAGCGGGCTCGAGACGCTGCCGAACCGTCCGGTGCTGTTCCTCGTCAACCACTTCACGCGGTTCGAGACGTTTCTCGTCCCGTACCTGATCTACCGGCGTTTCCGCGTCCCCGTGCGTACGCTGGCGACGCACCAGATCTTCCGGGGACGCTTCGCCCGTTATCTGCACGCGGTGGGCGTCATCTCGACGCGGGACCCGCGACGAAACCGCACGATCATCGGCGACCTCATGACCGGCCGCGCCAAGTGGGTGATCTACCCCGAGGGCGGCCTCGTCAAGACCAAGGAGACCGTGCGGCGAGGCAAGCTGCACGTGCGACGCGCGGATCGGACGGCGCCGCCGCACACGGGGGCCGCCGTTCTGGCGCTCAAGGCGGAGCTTCTCAAGGAGCGGTATCGCCACGCGGCGGCGGCGGGGAACGCCGAACGGACGGGCTACTACCGCACGCAATACGACATCGAGCAGCCGGGCGACCTGCACCCCGACGGCACCATCGTGGTCCCGGTCAACCTCACCTACACCCGCTTGCGCTCCGAGGACAACCTGATCCACCGTCTCGCGCGGCGGCTGCAACGCGGTCTGCATCCGCATCTCGAGGAGGAGCTGCGGGTGGAGGGCTCCCTGCTGCTCGGGGAATCGGCCGTCAGCGCCCACTTTGGGACGCCGATCGAGGTCCATGACCACCTCGACCGCGGTCGCGCGCTCGCGCGTCAGCTCGTCGGGTGGTTCCGCCGGGAGCGTCGGGCCGACCTGTTTCTGCGGCGGCAGGCCAAACGGCTGACCGCGCGAACCATGTGGACCGTCTACCGCAACACGGAGATCAACTTCGACCACCTCTTCTGTTACGCGTTGCGGGTCGCGCGACAGCGGGAGCTGCCGGTCGACGAGCTGCGGCAGGCGATCCTGCTCGCCGCCCTGGAGCTGCGTGAGCAGGGTGATCTGCGGCTCCACCCGCGGCTTCGTCACGGTCTGGTGGACATTCTCCGCACCGATCAGCCCGGCCCGCTCGACGACGTCATCGACCTCGCGACCCGCGAAGGGGTCATGAGCCGGCAGAACGGCAGCTACCTGCTCGATCGACAGGCGCTCCGCGCCGACCACGACTTCCACGACGTCCGGCTCAAGAAGATGGTGCAGGTCATCGCCAACGAGGTGGAACCGATCAAGCCGGCAGCGCGGGCGATCGAACGCGCGGTCAACCTGCGGCGAAACCAGCGACGCACCAAACTCGCCGAGACGATCGTCCGCGGGGATCTCGCCCGGTACGCCCGTGCCTACGAGCGTTGGCACGAGCCCGGCGTCTCCCGGCCCTTCGACGTCGGCGCCCCGTTCTTGCTCGAGACGCCCGGCGCCCGCACCGGCGTGCTGCTCGCGCACGGGTACCTCGCGTGCCCCGAAGAGGTTCGGACGCTCGCCGAGGCGATCCATGCCGCCGGCGTGACCGTGTACGCGGTTCGCCTCGACGGGCACGGGACGGCACCGCGTGAGCTCACGACCGTGTCGTGGCGGGACTGGATGGCGACGATGCGGCGTGGTCACGCCGTCTTGCGGACGCGGTGCGATCGGTGCATCGTCGGCGGCTTCTCCTTCGGGAGCCTCCTGGCTGCGATCCTCGCGGCGGAGCCGGGGGTGGAGGTCGACGGGCTCTTCACCATCAATGCGCCCCTGACGCTCCGGCACCCGCTGGCGCCGCTCATCGGCACGGTCTTTCACTGCAACCGGCTGCTGGCCCGGCTGCACCGACGCGACGCCGCCGGTCCGCGACGCAACGCCTCGGAGAGCCCGGATCTGAACTACCAGACCGACTACCTGCACAGCCTGCGTGAGCTCCGCCGGGCCATCGCGGCGTGCCGCCGCACGCTCTCGCACGTGACGGCGCCCGCCCTGATCCTCCAGAGCGAGGCCGATTCGGTCGTCGCCCCGAGCAGCGCGACCGAACTGCTGCGGCGGCTGGGAGGTCCGGCCACGATGCGGTGGCTGCCCGGTCGGCGTCACGTCGTCGTGCGGGGTCCGGGATCCGAGCTGGTGTTCGCTCACGTCCTCGCGCACGTCGAGCGGCTCGCGGCGAGCCCGCTGAAGGTCGAAGCGGAGCCCCCCGCGGTGGTGGCCCCCGTCTGATCCTCGGGGCGATTTGATGCTCGAACCGTTTTTTTCGTGCAATGATCGGCGGTTGACGGCAACATACACCGTCGAGGGAGTCCGCACTCTGCCGGACCCGTGGGTGCAGTTCTGCTGCCGCCCTCCATGTCGTCGCAACCGGGGAAGGAGTTCACACATGCCCTCCAGCAACAGCCAGACGGACCGGGTGCGCGCCGCGCTCGTCGCCGCCGCCACCACCTTCGCGATTGCCACCGCCTTTGCCGTGACCAGCGGGGCCGAAGCCGCCGCGGTCACCAAGGTGTCGCTCATCAACGCGGACCAGACGGTTCCCGCCGCCGTCTCGACCGCCACGGGGTGCGCGCACATCACCATCGACACCGAGACGAACACGCTCGACTACCGGATCGTCTTCAGCGGGCTCGTGGGCACGGAGACCGTCGCTCACTTTCACGGGCCGGCGAACATCGGCGCCTCGGCCGGCGTGCAGCACACCCTGCCGCCGGGCAACCCGAAGGTCGGCACGTGGACGTACGACGAAGCGCTGGAGGCCGACATCCTCGAGGGACGGATCTACATCAACATCCACTCGACCACGGCGCCGTCCGGCGAGATCCGTGGTCAGGTGGTGGACATGGTCGCGCTGATCGAAGGCGCCCAGGCCGGCACGCCGAGCCTCGGCTCGGGCTTCGGCCTCTTCCGGATGGACACCGAGGGCAACAAGCTCACGTACCACATCGAGTTCAACGGCGTGATCGAGTCGGTCGCGCACATCCACGGCTTCGCCGGGTTCACCGACGGCGCGGGCATCAAGCACTCCCTGCCGGCCGGCAGCCCGAAGACCGGGGCGTGGAGCTTCTCGGAGAAGGACGAGGCGTCGATCCTGGAGGGCCTGACGTACGTCAACATCCACTCGGCCCTCTTCCCGAGCGGCGAGATCCGCGGCCAGATCAGCCGCAATCTCGCGGTCCTCGACGGTGACCAGGAGACCACGCCCTCGGGCTCGCCCGGGCACGGGTGCGCGATCGTCGCGATCGATCGCGACGCGAACGAGCTGAGCTACATCCTCAGCCATGCCAACCTCACGGGCCCGACGACGGGGCAGCACCTCCACGGCTTCGCGCCGCCCGGGGCGAACGCCGCGATTCGCCACACGATTGCCAACGTGAACCCGGCCGTGGGCACGTGGACCTACCTCGACGACGAAGAAGGGCCGCTCCTCGACGGACTGACGTACTTCAACGTGCACACCGTGGCGAGTCCCTCCGGCGAGGTTCGGGGCCAGCTCGAGTTCGCACCGCTGCCGTGTCAGGGCGACATCGACTGCGACGGGAGCGTCGGCTTCACCGATCTGCTCGCGGTCCTCTCGACGTGGGGTCCGTGTGATGGGTGCGCCGCGGATCTGGACGACGACGGGAGTGTCGGCTTCACGGATCTGCTGATCGTGCTGTCGTCGTGGGGCCCGTGCCCGTAACGTTTGCCCGGAACGTTCGGCCCGGAACGTTCGCGACCACGCGAAGAGTCAGCGCACGCCACGCTTGGGTCGCACGACCCTTCGGCGCCGGATGCGCTTACTCATACACCCGCCCCTCGTGGCGCAGCCACCCCCCCTCCTTCCGCCCCCGCGGATCGTGGTGCGTCCAGTGAATCACGCCACCCCGGTCGTTGTACTCGTACTCCCCTCGGAACTCGATCGTGTCCCCCTCCGCGAGCGGAACCCGCGGCGCGAGATCGATGTTGTGCGCAACCAGCACCGTGTGTCCGTTCGACAGCTCGATGATGAACCGCTGGTGCCGCGAGCCCTCGTTGTCGTCAGGCAGCACGCGGTCGACCGTGCCGGCGGAGACGAACCAGAGATCCGACCGCTCTTGCCGGAAGGCCTGGCGGATCTGCTCGTCGACGCGCGCGGTCGCCGCCCGGCCCGGCGCAGGCGTGGCGACGCGGCCGGCGGTCGTCGGGGCGGTCCCGGCCGCGGGCGGGGGTGAAGCCGGGGCCCGCTCGGTGCGCGCGGTTGGCGTCGTCTCGGTCTCGGTCGGGGCGGGGGCCGGCTCGAGCGTCTGGCCCGTGAAGTGCCGGAAGGCGAGGATCACCCCGATCACGAGCAACGCACCCAGAACCTGCTTGATCTTCGACTTGCTCATCGCGAAAGGGCTCCGGGTGGTCTGCCGCCGAGGCGGGAAAGCCGCGTATCATACCCTTTGCTGACAGTGAGATAGCGACCGCGTCGCAGAGCGGATCGCCGCTGGATTCCGAGGAGGCTCCCAATGCCACGATGCTCGTCGCCCCCCCTGCTGCTCTCCCTGCTCCTGCTGCTGGGCGGTTGCCAGACCTACTCGAGCCTCTCGTACGAGCCCGCCCCGGCCGAGTCGATCCTCTACGCCGCGGCCGCGGCGGACGGCCGCGTCCTGGCCCGCACCCTCGTCTCGATCGGCGCCGTCCACGATGCCGACCCGGACGCCAACACGCCACCCGCGGTGGACGTGCGGATCATGGTCGAGAACACGAGCGACCGGCCGATCACGCTCGACCCCGCCACGCTGGCGCTCGTGAGCGGTCGTTTGCACGCGTTCGACCCCCCGTTCCTGTCACAGCCGAACCCCGTGACGCTGGGCCCCGGTCAAACCACCACGGTCGATGCGACGTTCCCGTTCCCCGCCGGCATGCCCCCGAGCGCGGTGGACATGCGGCAGCTCCTGGTCCGGTGGACGCTCGACATCGACGGGCAGGCCGCCCCCGACAGCGTGAGCTTCCAGCGACGCCGCTATTCCTACCCCTCGTATTGGCACGATCCGGCCTACTGGCACTTCGGGTATCGCCACCGCCATGGCCACCACGGCCACTACGGCTTCCACGTCGGCTTCGGCAGCTTCGACCACTGCTGGTAGGATCCGCACCTTCCGATTTCGAACCCGTCACCGCCGGCGTCCTGCGTCGGATGACGCTGTCCCCCGAGACCGCACGCGTATGAAGAACTACGAGAAGCTGGGAGCGTTCTATCTGGGCCGCGAGTACGACCTCGCCCACGGACGCTTGCTCGACGACCTTCTGCTCTACGACGCCAAGGATCTGACGACCCACGCGGTCTGCGTCGGCATGACCGGCAGCGGCAAGACGGGTCTGTGCGTGACGCTGCTGGAAGAGGCCGCGATCGACGGCATCCCCACGATCGCCATCGACCCCAAGGGCGACCTCGGCAACCTGATGCTCACGTTCCCGAAGCTGCGCGCCGAGGACTTCCGGCCGTGGGTCGATCCCAACGAAGCCGGCCGCAAGGGCATGACGCCCGACGCCTACGCGAGCGACCGCGCGAAGCTCTGGAAGAAGGGTCTCAAGGACTGGGACCAGGACGGCGAACGCGTCGAGCGTTTTCGCCGGTCCGCCGAGGTCGCGATCTACACCCCGGGGAGCACGGCCGGCATTCCCCTGACGGTGCTGCGTTCGTTCAAAGCGCCGCCGCCGGAGCTTCGCGCCGACGCGGAAGCGATGCAGGAGCGGATCACCTCGGCGGTGTCGGGGCTGCTCGCGCTTCTCGGCATCGAGGCCGATCCGATCCGCAGCCGCGAGCACATCCTACTGGCGAACATCCTCGCGCAGGCGTGGAGCGCCGGACGCGATCTCGACCTCGCCGCGCTCATCGCCGAGATCCAGTCGCCGCCGTTCGACCGGATCGGCGTCATGGACCTCGAGTCGTTCTTCAACGCGCGGGATCGGTTCGAGCTGGCGATGACGCTCAACAACCTGCTCGCCTCGCCCGGTTTCGGCGTGTGGATGAGCGGAGAGCCCCTGGACATCCAGCGGCTCCTCTACACCGAGGACGGACGACCCCGCATCGCCGTTCTGTCGATCGCCCACCTCTCCGAGGCGGAGCGGATGTTCTTCGTCACCGTTCTGCTCAACGAGATGGTCGCGTGGATGCGCACGCAGTCCGGCACGAGCAGCCTGCGGGCGCTCCTGTACATGGACGAGATCTTCGGGTTCTTCCCCCCCACCGCCAACCCGCCGTCGAAGCGGCCGATGCTGACGCTGCTCAAGCAGGCGCGGGCGTACGGCCTCGGCGTCGTCCTGGCGACGCAGAACCCCGTGGACCTCGACTACAAGGGCCTCAGCAACACCGGCACGTGGTTTCTCGGACGCCTCCAGACCGAGCGTGACAAGCAGCGGGTGCTCGAAGGGCTGGAAGGCGCCTCCGCGGCCGCCGGCACGGATTTCGACCGCGGGAGAATCGAAGCGATCCTCGCCGGTCTCGGCAGCCGGGTCTTCATGATGAACAACGTGCACGACGACGAGCCCGTGCTCTTTCACACCCGCTGGGCGCTCTCGTATCTGCGCGGTCCGCTGACCCGCGACCAGATCAAGACGTTGATGGAACCGCGGAAGTCGGCGTCGGGCCTGGCCCCGGCCGCCGGCACCACGACCGCGGCGATGTCCAATCCGGCCGCCCCCGCGGCGACGATCGCCGCGGGACCGGCCTACCGCCCCGCGGCGTTCACC
>JABDLI010000384.1 GCA_013003065.1 Phycisphaerales bacterium
GTCAGACACCCCACCGCAATGCACGCTGACGGCACGGACGCTTCGCTGTCCGTGGCACCCGGGGGTGTGGAATCGGTCCCGGAGGGGGGGCACGGACCCGGCGCCCCGGCTTTTCCGAAATTCTCCATCCCTCCAGCACGTTCTCTGGGATACTGACCCCGGAGTCACCCGTGAGACGAAGAGCCAAGTTCGCGTACGGAGCCCTGGTCGGAGCCATGATGGCGACCGCCCCGCCGGCCCACGCGGCCGAGGTCGCCGGGTCGACCTGGGAGCGGTGCCAGACCTACGACCCCGAGACCGGGGAGCCGCACATCGACGCGTTGTGCTTCTTCGACGCGCTCGTCGAACGCTACCGTCGTCTGGATGCCTACGCCGACGTCGCGGACCTGCGGCAGGTGATGCGGCGGGTGGGCGAAACGCCCCACGCGGTCGAGACGCGGATCGGGGTCGAGGTGGAGGACGGCCGGCTCAACGTGAAGACGCCGGCCTCCGAGTGGCGGGCGGGGATTGCCCGGGGTCTGCGGGGCAGTGCGGCCGCGGCGGCGCTCAAGCAGCGACGCGACCTCTGGCTGGCTCCGCACATGGCGCTGAAGTTCACGGAGGAGCCGGTGAGGCACTTCCGTTCCGGCGTCGACGAGGGTTTCACCGCCACCGATGCGCACACCGTGCGGGTGGGCGAGCGGTCGATGGTGCACCTGGAGCTGCGGAGCAGCGGCAACGAGGACACCGACCCGACCGCAACGTTCGACCTGTACGTGAACCCGGAGTCGATGCTGGTCGAGAAGATCACCGGCCAGCAGCGGCTGCCCGACGGGGCCGAGTTCGAGACCACGCTCGACATCACCCCCATCTTCAGCCGGACGACGCCCCGGCCCGATCCGAACGAGTCGGGTGAGCCGACGGGCTGACGAAACCCGCCAGGAGAGTCCGGGGGTTCCGGACGATCAGGTCACCGACAGCGTCGGCTGCACGAGCCGCCCCGACATCGATGCGATCGAGATCTGGGCCGCGAGGTTCTGCACGAGCCGGTCGAGCTCGGACGCCAGGGGCTCGGAGTCCCAATTGGCCAGCGGCGTGCCCGCGTCGGCGTTCCGGCGGAGATCCATGTTGATGGGCAACGGCCCGAGGAACGGCGTGTTCATCGCCTGCGCGAGCAGCTCCGCGCCGCCCCGACCGAAGAGATCGTATTCCTTGCCGTCGTCGCCGATGAAGTAGCTCATGTTCTCGACGACGCCGAGGATTTCGACCCCGAGCTGCTGGAACATCCGCACCGCGCGGCGGGCGTCGTCCTGCGCGACCTTCTGCGGCGTGCAGACGATGACGGCCCCGGTGAGCGGCAGGAGCTGGGCGAGCGTCAGGGGGACGTCACCGGTGCCGGGCGGCAGGTCGATGACAAGATAGTCGAGCGGCCCCCACTCGGTCTGGGTGGCGAGCTGCTTGAACGCGCCGTGCGCCATGGGACCCCGCCAGATCAACGCCTTCTCCGGGTCGACGAGCTTGCCGATCGTCATCGCCTTGAGACCGTGGACCTCGAAGGGCATGAGCATGTTGCCCTGCATGCGACCGGCCACGTCGTCGAGGCCGAGCATCGTGGTGAGCGAGGGACCGTAGATGTCGCCGTCGAGCAGCCCGACGGTGGCCCCGTGCCGGGCGAGGCCGACGGCGAGGTTCACCGCCACCGTCGACTTGCCGACGCCGCCCTTGCCCGCCCCGACCGCGATCACGTGCTTGACGTCGGGAAGAGGGCTTGGCTTGTCCTGGGTCTTTTCGTTGGGCCGACGCACATCCGCGGTGAAGTCGACCGTGACCTTGCCGAGCGTCGCCCCGGCGGAACCCGCGGCCGCGGTGACCGCGGCGACGATGTCGGACCGGATGCGGTCCTTCATGGGGCACGCCGGCGTGGTCAGCTCGATGCCGATGCGGACGTCCGAGTCGGTGATCTCGACCGCCTTCACCATGTTCAGGCTGACGAGGTCGCGGTGAAGGTCCGGGTCGTCCACCGTGCGGAGGGCGTCCATGATCATCGTGTCGGTTGGCGTCATGCGGGGCTGGCTCACGCGGGGCGTTTCGAGGGGTTCGAGGTCCGGTCCCAATCATAGGCGGTTCCGGTCCGCGCGCCCTTTGCCGCACGCTCGCCGGGCGGGTCGATCTGCAACGATCCGGCAATCCGCGACGGATGGGCGATCCGCGGGGACGCGGTCGGGCAGTCAATCCGCGGGCTCCGCTTGCTTGCACCGCTTCGGTTTCGGACCGTTGGTTGACAGCCCATCTCGCGTGTACCGGACCCGAGCCCACTCATGCCAGCACCCGATCGCACCCGTCACCTGCCCTCTCCCGCCCGTGTCGGCGTCGTCGCCACGGCCGTGCTCGCGACCACGCTCGCCGCCTCCGCCCAGATGGAGCTGCGGATCATGCGTGATCCGATCTATCTCACGGTGGACGCGGGGCTGAGCCAGCTTCTCGATCCTGCAACGCACCCGACGCTCGTCGACGACCTCGCGACGCAGATCACGACCGCGGCCGAGGGCAAGGCCGGCCGGCTGGTGCTCGTGCACCTGACGGCGGCGCCGCTGACGTACGACGACCTCCCGACCCTCACCCGCCGGGCCGTGGACGCCCGCGTCGCAGCCGGGGCGGACACCGCCGCGTGGTACGAGGAGACCATGAGCGACGTGCTGCGAGCGGTCATCGCCGAGTCGCACCGACGCAGCGACGTGCTGCTGAGCGTCCTCGGCGTGCCGGTCGAGTCGCGTGCACCCGAAGGGGCGAGTCCCCGGTACATGAGCGTCGTCGCCGAGCTCGACGCGTTGGTGAGCACCCGCGGCTTCATCCTCTCCGAGAGCGCGAACGAAATCGCCCAGCTTCGCCGCACCCTGCCGGCGTACTTCGAGCACGCCGCCGGGCGGCCGATCTTCTACCGCACGAACCGCACCTGGCGTGCTGTCGTCGATCCTGCGATGGCATGGCGTTGGGAAGAAGCCACGGTTGCCACCGGCACCGGCGACGACGCGTTGGTCGAGGGCTACATCGCCGCGACCACGGTCGCGCCGACCGGGGTCCCGACCGATCCCGCCGATCAGATCATGGGCATGGGCGGCTTCCTCGACCCCGACGCACCCTCGGCCGCACCCGGTGGTGGCGGCGGTGGCGGTGGCGG
>JABDLI010000002.1 GCA_013003065.1 Phycisphaerales bacterium
GCCAACGCGTGGGGAGCGCGACGCAGCCGGCGCACGCCGCCGCGTCGGACCCGTCGCGCCCCTTCGGCGAAGTCGTGCGTGAGGTCGGGGCCCAGAATCCGCCGGGCCGCTCCGCGGAAACGCCGCCGCCAGACCGCCGACCCGCGATCAACGTCGGCGGGGGGAGCGTCGGGCGTCGCGGGGGCGTCCGGCGGTGCCGGGGCGTCGCTGTTCGCCGGCGCTGGGGGCGCTGGGGGCGGGGGGAGTGCGGCGGATGCGGGCGGCACCGTTGGTCGCGAGGATTCGGCCCGGGGCGGCGGGACGGCCGGAAAGAGCCGTCGCAACAGCGGCGGGCACCACCAGACGGCCGCCGCGATCGGCAACCGCCAGACCGCGCCACGCGGGCGATCGATGCGGTGGACGCTGATGCCGTCCTGCACCTCCGCCACCGGCAGACCGACTCCGGTCATCGCCAGGACATGCACGTCGCACCCCCAGGCGATCAGGCTCTGCGCCTCCTTGTAAACCCGCGTGTCGTGGGTGAACTCGTTGGCGAGGACCATGACGACGCGAGGTCGACCGGTCCGCGGGGGCCGAATTGTGCCGTTGGGCTCGGGCATCTCCCGGCAATCGTACCGCCCGCCGACCCGTCCATGGCCCCACCGTCGATGGATCCGGAGCGTCAGCCCGATGACGCGGACCCGGGCGACTCTTGCCCGGGGAGCGTGAGGCGGATGCGGTCGGGCAACGTGTGGCGAAGGTCGACCACGTCGGCGGTGACCCCCTCGAGTTCGATCCGATCCCCCACCGCCGCAACGCGTCCGAGCCTTTCCATGAGCAGCCCGCTCATCGTGTCCGCCCCGCTGCCGCTGGTGAGGGTGATATCGAGCGCGCGGTTCACGGCGGCGATCCGCGCGGAGCCCAGCACGAGGAACCGCCCGGCTCCGTCCGGCACGATCTTGGGCGGTTCGAGATCGAACTCGTCCTGCACCGGCCCCACGATCCGCTCGACGACGTTCTCGAGCGTGACGATGCCGGCGACCGCGCCATATTCGTCGATCACGAACGCGATGTGCTGGCAGGTGCCGCGGAAGTGCGCGAGCAGGCTGCTGATCGGAATCGTCTCCGGCACGTAGCGGGGGGGGCGAATGATCGTCCGCAGATCGAAGTTGGCGGAGTCGATTCCGATGAGCTCCTTCGTGTGCAGGAACCCGAGCACCTGGTCCATCGAGCCCTCGCACACGGGGTACCGGGTGTGCCGGTGGGAGCGGGCGTATTCGACGACGTCACCGTACGACGTCCCGACGTCGATCCATTCGACCTCCACCCGAGGCACCATGATCTGACGGCACACGGTGTCGTCGAACTCGAAGACGGCGTTGAGCAGCTTGTGCTCCGAACGGGTCAGCTCCCCGTGGACGTGGGCCTGGGAGAGGAGCGCCCGGATTTCCTCTTCGCTGTGCGGCGAGTCGTGTTCGGAGACGCCCTCGATGCCGACGAACTTGAGGAGGAACCCGGTCGAGGCGTTGAGCGCAAGCAGCAGCGGGTACGAGCCGATGTAGAACCATTTGAGCGGCAGGGCACACCACAGGGCCATCTTCTCCGGTCGGCGGATGGCGAAGATCTTGGGCGCCTGCTCGCCGATGACCAGGTGGGCGGCCGTGATGAGCGTGAACGCGATGATGAACGAGAACGTGTGAATGACGGTCTCGTTCGTCACGTGGATCGCTTCGAACAGCGGGTGCAGCAGCCGGGCGATCGCCGGCTCGCCCACCCAGCCGAGCGCGAGCGACGCCATCGTGATGCCGAGCTGGCAGCACGAGAGCGCGCGATCGAGGCGGTGCATCAGCCATTCGGCGGTACCGGCGAAGGGTGTTTTCGCTCGCTTGAGCGCGACGAGCTGACTGGGACGGAGCTTCACGAGCGCGAACTCGGCCGCGACGAAGAAGCCGTTGAGGATGACCAGGAAGATGGTCAGCGCGATCCAGATGACGTCGATCTGCCAGCTTGCCATGCCGTGGTCTGCCTTCGGAGCCCATTGAAGCGGAGGTGCCGGCCGTGCGGCGGGCGCGGCGTCGCAGCATAACGAGCCGACGCGGGGAACGCGGCGTCGAGCTTCGTCGCCACGCGGCCGCGCCGGTGCCCCGGCCCACGCTTATGCTTCGAGGCGATGACGCTCGACCCCACCATCTCGCATCCGGACGGCGACCTGGTCGACGTGCGACCCGAGGGGCTCGCCGGTCCCGGCGGCGTCTTCTTCGTCGATCCGTGGCGGCCCGTCGAACATGCGATCATCACGCACGCGCACGCCGACCACGCTCGGCCCGGGTCGCGGCACTATTTGACGACGTCCGACGGAGCGGGCGTCCTACGCACACGTCTCGGGGCGGACGCGTCGATTCAGACGGTCGCCTACGGCGAGCCGCTGCGTCTGGGTGACGCGACCGTGAGCCTGCACCCTGCGGGTCACGTCCTGGGATCGGCGCAGGTGCGGATCGACGTCGGCGGGCGGGTCGCGGTCGTGAGCGGCGACTACAAACGGCACGCGGATCCGACGTGCGTTCCCTTCGAACCCGTGCCGTGCGATGTCTTCGTCAGCGAATGCACGTTCGGGCTGCCGATCTACCGGTGGCCGGATCCGGCGGCCGTCTTCGCGGACATCAACGCGTGGTGGCGGCGCTGCCAGGACGACGGGCGCACGGCCGTGATCTTCGTGTACGCGTTCGGCAAAGCGCAGCGGCTGCTCGCCGGTGCGGACGCGTCGATCGGACCGATCCTCGTCCACGGCGCGATCGACCGGCTGCTGCCGGCGTACCACGCGGCCGGTGTCGAGCTTCCCGAGACGTCGCGGGCGGACCACGAGAACGCCAAGAGGGCGCGGGGGCGTGCCCTCGTCCTCGCGCCTCCGTCGGCCCGCGGTTCGACGTGGATCCGCAAGTTCGGCCCCGTCGCGACCGCGATGGCGTCGGGGTGGATGCGGGTGCGGGGGCAACGACGCCGGCGCAGCGTCGATCGCGGCTTCGTGCTCTCCGACCACGCCGACTGGCCGGGGCTGGAGGCCACGATCGCCGAGACCGGCGCGACGCGGGTGCTGCTCACGCACGGGGCGACGGAGCCGATGACCCGCTGGCTTCGCGAACGCGGCGTGGATGCCGGCGTGCTGCCGACGCCCTACGAGGGAGAGATGGAAGAGTCGAACGAGCCGCCGCCCGACCGGGCGGACGGCCGGACGGACGGCCAGGCGGAGGCCGGGTGAGGTGGAGCGTTTCACCCGGCTGTACCTCGCCATCGACGCGACGACCCGCACGTCGGAGAAGGTGTCGCACTTGCGTGACTACTTTGCGTCCGCGGCGCCGGCGGACGCCGCGTGGGCCGTCTTCTTTCTCACCGGTCATCGTCTGCGTCGGGTCATCACGCCGAAGACCCTGCGGGCGTGGGTGGCCGAGGCGAGCGGCTACCCGCCGTGGCTCATCACGGCGTGCCGGGAGCGGGTGGGTGACCTCGCCGAGACGATGTCGCTGCTGTTGCCGGCGGCGGAGACGCACGATCCGCTGCCGCTTCACCGCGCGGTCGAGGAGCGGATCGCGCCGCTGCGGCGGTGCGACGAGGAAACCCAGCGGGCGCTCGTCACCGCGACGTGGGCGGCGTTGCCGGACGACATGCGGTTCGTGTGGAACAAGCTGCTGCTGGGCAGCTTCCGCGTCGGGGTCGGGCGGCGGCTGGTCACCCGCGCGTTGGCAAAGGTGGCGGACATCGAGCCGGCGATCGTCGCGCACCGGCTCATGGGCGGTCTGACGCCGACACCGGAGGCGTACACGCAGCTCGTCGCGTCCGAAGCGGATGTCGTCGAGGCGGGATTGCGTCCGTATCCCTTCTGTCTCGCCCACGGGCTCGACGACCCGCCGTCCGAGACGTGCGGCTCCCGCGTCGACTGGCAGGTGGAGTGGAAGTGGGACGGCATTCGCGCGCAACTGCTCCGCCGCGGCGACGACGTCGTGGTGTGGAGCCGCGGGGAAGAGATCGTGAACGAGCAGTTTCCCGAGATCGCGGCCGCCGGCGCCGACCTCCCGCCGGGGACGACGCTGGACGGAGAGATCCTCGCCTGGTCGGACGATCGCCCGCTGCCGTTTGCGGCGCTCCAGCGGCGTCTCGGTCGCCGCATGACGCAACTGGCCCTCTGGACGGAGGTGCCGGTCGCGTTCATCGCGTTCGACCTCCTGGAGCAGAGCGGCCGCGACGCTCGCGAGCGGCCGCTGCGGGAGCGGCGGGCGGCGCTCGAGACGCTGCTCGACGGGTTCGACGCGTTGTCGCCGCTGCGACCGGCGCCGATC
>JABDLI010000013.1 GCA_013003065.1 Phycisphaerales bacterium
GGCATGGCCTGGCGACGCCCGCTCGCCGCGGGGGTGACGCTCGTCCGCCCGCTGCTGTGGGCGACGCGGGCCGACTGCGAAGCGTACTGCGAGGCGTGCGGGGTTTCATGGCGGAACGACTCGAGCAACGACCGATCGCAACGCGGCCGCCTCCGGGAAAGCGTGACCGGCCCGCTCGCGTCGATGTGGCCGAGCGCGGCGACCCGCGCCGCGGTCGCGTCGGAAGCGCTGGAGGCCGCGGCCTGGGCGATGGAACGCGTGCTCGAGCAGACGTTCGGTCCGGCCTCGCGACGGGTGTGGCCCCGCGACGCATTGCTCGATCTGCCCCCGGGACTGGTGGGCGCCGGCCTACGCCGGGCCGCGACCGACGCGGACCCGGCCGTGACACGGACGCTCGGTCACCGGCAGGTCAACGCCGTCGTCACGGCGATCCGTGCGCAGGACCAGGTCCCACGGTGTTTCCACTGGCCGCGCAACATGCACGTGGAGGTCGACACGCGGGCCGTCGAGCTGCACACCGCGTGATGGTGCCACGGACAGCGAAGCGTCCGTGGCGTCAGCGTGCATCGCGCAAAGGAAGTCCGACTCCCCCGCGCAGCGGGCGACGCACGGCACGGACTTCGTCCGTGGCACCACTTGCTCAAGTCGACTCTCACACCCTCCGGGTGCCACGGACAGCGAAGCGTCCGTGCCGTCAGCGTGCACCGCGCAAAGGAAGCCTGACTCCCCCGCGCAGCGGACGACGCACGGCACGGACTCCGTCCGTGGCACCAGCGCGTGTGGACACGCAATTCAGGCTGACAGCGCCTCCTCCACGATCCGCGCCGTCCGCAGCTCGTACAGATCCTGCTTCCCGAACCCCTCGAACGCCCCCGCCGCGACCGCCTCGGCCTGCGCCTCCTCGAAGTTGGAGATCAGGATCGCCGTGGCCGGGCTCGCCGCCACGAGCTCGCGGATCAGCTCGATTCCCGAGTCGGTGCCGAAGCGTCCGTCGAGCACCCGGTTGACGAGCAGCACGGGCCGTTCGGCCAACGCGGCGTCGAGGGTTCGCCGGTCGTTGATCGACCTGACGGGCGAACCGTTGGCCAGCCGGCGCAAGGCGTTCTTCAGCATGAACTGATCGGCAAGGCAGTGGCCGACCAGCACGACGGGGCGATCGGCGTTGTCGGATTGTGTCGGTATTCTCGTCACGTCACTGAGATGCCGGCCGCCGCGAGACGTTACCCGCCGAGCCGCTCGACGCCGCCGAGGTAGGGACGCAACGCCGCGGGAACGGTGATCGAGCCGTCGGCGTTCTGGTACAGCTCGACGATCGGTATCAGGATGCGGGGCGAGGCAATGACGGTGTTGTTCAGGCTGTGGCAGACGACCGGCTTGCGATCGGGACCCCGGTACCGGAGGTTGAGCCGCCGGCACTGGTAGTCGTAGAGACGGGAGGCGGAGTGAGACTCGCCCCACGCCCCGGCCGGCACGCCGTCCACCTCTTCGCCGCGGCTGGGCATCCACGCTTCGACGTCGATCATGTCCGCGTTCTTCGGGCCCAGATCTCCGGTGCAGCATTGGAGAAGTCGGTGCGGCAGCTCCAGCCGCTGCATGACCTGCTCGACGATACCGATCATGGTCGCGTGCCAGCGGCGACTCTCCGCTTCGTCCGCGTGCGTAATGACCACCTGCTCGACCTTGTCGAACTGGTGGACCCGGTAGAGCCCCGCCGTGTCCTTCCCCGCCGCGCCCGCCTCGCGGCGGAAGCACGTGGAGACCGTCGCGTACTGCAGCGGCAGATCCTCGGCGTCCAGGATCTCCCCGGCGTGCAGACCCATGAGACCCACCTCACCGGTGCCGGTGAGAAAGAGGTCGTGTCCGGCTCCGCGGCGTGACTCCTCGATGTGGTAGGCCTGATCCCGCCCGGTCGGGAAGAACCCGGTCCCGACCATGCACTCCTCGCGCACGATGACGGGGACCGAGACGGGCACGAACCCGTGATCGTTCACGATCGTGTCGAGCCCGAAGCGAAGGACGGCCTGATGCAGCCGCATTCCGTCACCGCGGAGCGCGTAGTGACGCGCACCGGCGATCTTGACCGCGCGTTCGAAATCCACCATGCCGGCGGCGAGCATGAGATCGACGTGAGAGCGGGGATCGAACCCCTTGTTCTCGCGAAACGAGCGGGCGGGATCGAACCACGCGGGCGACCAGCGACGCAGCTCGACGTTGTCCTCGGCCGACGCCCCCTTGGGCACGTCGGGATCGGCGGGAAGGGGAACCTTCAGAAGCAGCTCTCGCAGCTCCGGCTCGACGCCGGCGATGATCCGGTCGCTCTCCTGAATGGCCGCCTTGAGCGCCGTCGGACGGGCCTCCAGCGTGCGCAGCTCCGCCTCGATCTCGGCCCGCTCGGCTTCCGAGGCCTTCTTGAGCCGCCCCTTGAGCTGACCGATCTGCCGGCCGGTGTCCTTGCCGAGCCGATTCTGCTCCGCGGCAAGCTCGCCCCGCTCGTGCTCGAGCCCGCGGAGCCGCTCGTCGAGGGCGAGCAACGTGTCGAAGTCGACGTCGATGCCCTTCTCTCGTGCGCCGACACGGAAGCGGTCGGGATCGGCGCGAAGCTGTTTGCGGTCGATCATGGGCGGCAATGGTAGCAGGAGGGAGCAGGAACGCGGACACGGGCACGGTCGCGGTCGCGGTCGCGGACCCGGACACGGCCGCGGACGCGGACACGGACACGGACACGGACGCGGACGCGGACACGGACACGGCCGCGGATACGGACGCGGCCGCGGACACGGATACGCACGAGGAGAACGACCCATGACCAGGCGCCATGCTCTCACCGTCGTTGCCGCCCTTGCGATCGGGCTGGTCGCGGTGGCCCACGGATTCGGACCCGAGACGGACGTCAAGACGGCGCTCGACCGCGCCATCGCCGATG
>JABDLI010000016.1 GCA_013003065.1 Phycisphaerales bacterium
GTCCGAACCCCTCACCAACCTCAGACCGCGATGGCTCAGGGAGTGCTCCGCATCGACTGGATTGTGCGCCCTGGCGGGGTTGTTCTTTCCAGCGGCCTGGCTCCTCGCAACCCTGATCGGGATCGTCACCCTCCCAATCATGTTCCTTGCGGCTCGAGCCGAACTTAGTGCGAGCTACGCCTGGCGTCATGTGTTCCTGGCGATCGGGCTCGGCCTTCTCTTCGGTCTCGGGTTCGTCATCGTGCCGTTGATGGTCGATTCCGACATTGCCAAGGCGCGTGGGGCTGACGGTCACTCGTCGTCTTGATGGGCGAGCGCCCACTCGATCCGCTTCACCGCGTAGTCGGCCTGCTCGGCAACGCGAGGATTGGCGTCAACGCGAGCCAGCTCGAGGGTATCAAGGGCCTGTGCCCCTCCGACGCCCATCTCACCGAGTATTTGGGCAGCGTAGTACCGAGTACGCGGATCCTCATGCATGAGTAGCTCGGTCAGCATATCTGCCGACAGGGAACCGTCCCGCGCGAGGCTCTCCTGGAATCCGACGAAGTACTGCGTCGCCAAGCGTGATGACGTCTGCAAGAAGTCCATCACCCGGCTCGTGGCGACTGTGTCCTTGTCATCCATCCGCGCGAGTGCGTAGACCGCGGCCGCCTGCATGAGGGGATCCTCGTCATCGATCCGCGCTTCCGCGAAGCGTCGAGCACGTGGATCTGCGACGCCGAGCTCGCCGAGAGCCCCGAGCATCTGGAGCACGCAGTGGCCCGTGCACTCGTCGAGGTTGTCGACAAGACCGGCAAACGCGACCTTTGGGTCGCCGCCGATCCGGACAAGCGTCACCGCTGCTTGCGTGGCGTTCCCGGATGTGGACTTCAGGAGGCGCTCCACGGTATCAATGAACTCTGTGGCACCTGGACCGAGTGAGTCGACGACTCTCAGAGCCACGTACTGGAGGCCCGGCTCGTCGAGCGCGTCGTACAGGATCGCGCGGCCCCGATCATCCAGAGGAAACACCGCGACCGACTGGACGGCGAGGATACGGACCTTCTCGTCCGGGTCCGCCACCATCGCAAGGACGGCATCCCTTGTCGCCTCGTTGTCGCCGTCGATGAGGGTGAGACCGAAGACGGAGAAGGCGCGGACGCGAGCGCTCTCGTCATCGAGGCCGAAGGTGAACACCGCAACCGTGCAGGCGAGATCCGTTCCGCAGCCGGCGGCGGATCGAAGGAAATCACGCTCAGTCGATTGAGGGCGGACTGCCTCGAAGGGGTGCAACATGTGATTGGTTTGGGATGTGAGCAGGACCAGCGCCTGCGACGCGCGAGCCTGGACCTCGTCGTCGTTGCTCGCGAATTGGCCCAAGAGAGCTGGCAGCGCGCCGAGTGCCGGGTCCGTGAATCGCGAGAGCGCCATGATTGACGTCAGTCGCACATCGCGGTCCGGATGGTCGAGCAGCTGAACCAGACCATCGATCGCCCCTGGTCCATCCACCTCCGATGTCAGCGCCCAGGACGCCCACGGGCGAGCGATGCTGGAATAGCGCCCGCCGAATTCGATTCGCGCCAGAAGATCCGACATCCGACACAGCAGCTTCGCGTCGTTGCCGGCGTCAAGGCCGCCGATCGCTCGGTGTACCAGCAGCCGATACTCCCACTGCCTCAGCTCGCCGGAATTCACTCGCGCCAGCAACTCCTTGTAGGCAATCGACTCGCCGAGGTGCGGCAACGCGACGATATACGCGGCTGTGGGCGTGGCCTCGATCCACCCGTTTGCACGAACCTGCTGTCCCCACACGCCGCCGAGGCCGAGAAGCAGCAGCAGTATGCCGAGGACGGCGTAGCGCCAACGCCGCCGCGTCTTATAGAGCTTCCTTTCTCGCTTGACGACGTGCCCGCACTCTGGGCAGGGGCCTTCCGGCGATCCCGTTCTCTCGTACCAGCACCGCGGGCAGCGCGGCCGGCCGCGAGAGCGATCCCGGAACAGTGCCCGTGCTGCGATGAGCAGACCGAGCAGCGCCACGATGCCACTGATGCTCCACCACGCGAATGTCACGGCGGTGCTCATAGGCCGCGGGTCCTTTCAGCGATTCTATTGTCCATGATCCGGAATACCCACGCCTTGACGACGTGGGGGGTGGAGGCCGTGGGGGACGCAGAGCTCGCGCCATTGCGGGCGGCGTGAGCAAAGCTCGTCGACGTCGTCACGCCCGGTGGGCGTGCGCTGCTGATGAGCGTACACCGCATGGAGGCCCACTGACGCCACGCTCCGTCTCGCGGCTCCGTGCGCGTGAGTCACCGGTTGCGCGGGTGACGTGCCCGTGTACCTACAATTCCAGCAGATGACAGCGCGTATCGACAGCTGGTTGAGGACGGCTTTGACCGCCGTCCTGCTTGCCCTCCTCGCCGCCGGAGGCCTATCGGCAACCTCTGCGCGCGACGTTCGGCATGGTGTGTGGTCCTTGAGGCTCTCGCCCGACGCACGGCACCTCGCGGTGATCCACGATGACGCGGTGGCGTTGTATGAACCCGGTGGTGCTGGACACATTTGGGACATTCCGGGATGCCGCCGCGTGGCGTTTGCACCAGATGGGACCAGTGTCGCGGTCGCGACTCCAGAGAAGATCTGCATTGTCGAACGCGCACACGGTACGACGATCGTCGAGTTTCCGATCGAGCAAGATTGGACGACGTCCATCGCCTTCTCTCCCGACGGGCGCTTCGTGGCGGCGCTGGCCGATCACTTGAACACTCTGCAACTCTGGGACCTGTCGTCGGGAGCGCTGCGATGGAGCGTCGAGGCGCACGAAGATGCCGACTACGCTGTCGCCTTCTCGCCTGACGGACGCATGATCGCCACCGGCGGCAGCGACACGGGTGTAATGACCAGCCAGATCCGGCTTTGGGACAGCGAGCGTGGCGACCTGCTACAGACGATCGTCAGGGACCGCCATGAGCATGTCAGAGAGGCCACCTTCATCGAGGCAGGTCGCGCCTTGATGGTTGGGAACACCGTGTACGACCTCACCAACCTCGAGCGGATCGAGGAGAAGGTGGATCATCCACTCGCCGGTCTCAAGGGGCGAGTCGTGCTGTCTCCGGATGGGCGGCTGGCGGCGGCCGCGCGGAGGACGGATGACACCTGGCTACAGGCGCTCACCGTCGTGGACCTGGCAGGCGACAACGCCGTCCTGCTGGAGACCGGTGGATCGCGCGGTCTGTATTGGGATGCGGTCTTCGGGCCTGACGGACAGTCGCTCTCCGTGGCGACATCGGACGGCACCGTGACGATCTGGGATCTCGCAAGCGGTCGCGCGACGGCGCGATTCGACGGGAACCGTCGCCCCCGCCGAGCCCCGCATTGGGCTGCCATCGGTCTGGCCGCTCTCGCTTGGTTATTGGCGTGGGGTCTCGTGATCGTGGTCTGCCGGCGTCATGCCCTCGAGGACGCCGACTGGTGGCTGGTGCCCGCTGGCGCACTGTGCGCCGGCTTCGTCATCATCACCCTGCACTGGATACACGTCGCGGATCCGTGGATCTGTCCCGATCCGCTCGGGACACTTCAGGCGCTGGCGATGTTCGAGATCATCTGTCTCGTGTTGCTTCTCGCCCTCTCGATCTCAATTGGTTCGTGGCGTTCGCTGTTCACGCCGACCGCGGTCATCCCCGGTCTCCTGTTGGTGACCGCTGGCATGTGGCTCGAGATCGTCGTGAACGTCTGACGCGGGGTCCGCATTCACGGGGTTGCTAGTGCGGCCGAGAGTCGCTGAGCACGGTCTCGAATGACTCGCAGCCGTTTTGAATCATGCCTCATTTGGCGCTCCCCTCAGGGTGCCGCCGAGCGTGTTCTCTCATGCGAGTCGGATGAACGGCGTCAGATGCATCATGCTCGGCATACACAGAGATGGCAAGTGACATCCGCGGCTTCGCGTCTGGCCACACGACCACCAACTTAACCAAGGACCATTTCCTATCTCCAAGACGGCAGAGCCCACGGCCACGGCCGTGGGCTCTTTTCATTGGCATCGATCGGGGATCGTGCGCATGAGAAAAGCCCGCGGCACGTTGCCGCGGGCTTGTTCGTACGAAGCAGTGGCCGCGAGCGGCCGGGTGGGTTCGAGACTCGAAGTCTCGATCGGAGTTCGGTGCCTCCCGCGCGAACGCGGTGCCGTGCTCACGTGTGCGACCGAGGTCGCCGTCGAAACGCTCTAGCAAAGGGTGATGAACGTGAGGAAGGTGAGCAGGGCCATACGCTTGCGGTTATCGGTCAAAGACATCAAACTCTGAATCATCATTCTTTGGTTCTCCGTGCAGGTTCTTCAGTTGTCTGTCCCAAGAGTATCAATGCCCGTGCCAGAGCCGGCCGCGAGCGCCGATTCGCCGTTCACGGCCGTCGTGCGGGTTCTTCTCGGACGTGCGGGGGGCGGGCGATGCGTGATGTTGTCGCGACACCACATCAGGCGTTGTTGCGTTGCGACGCTGGTGGCGACGATCACCGCCGCGGTCGCCGGGCAGACGCCGGCGTCACCGGACCGGCCGAGCGGCCCCGACCCGGCGGCGGCGGTGGGCGCGTTCCTCACGGTCGAGCAGTGGGTCCGAGAATTCCAGACACCGGCGCCGGCCGACCCCGCGTCGCTCGTTCCGGTCGACGGCGCTTCCGGCGTGATGGTGATGCTGCGGCACCGCGGTCGCCTGCTGGGCACGGGCATCAACCTCAGCGGCGACGCGCTCATGGTTCGCCGCGCCGCGGGTCGCGCGTTGACGTCGGTGCTCGGTGATCCCACCGTCGCGAACCTGCCGGAGGATCAGCGTGCGCGGGTCGGCCGCACGTTGACGCTCGAGCTGGCGTTCAGCGGCCCGATGATCGCCCTGCCGGGCCGGACCTTTTCGGACGTCGCGATGCAGCTCGCGCCCGGTCTCGACGGCGTTGCGATGCGACGCGGCGAGTCGTTGCAGGTGCTGTTCCCCTCGCAGATCCGGCAGCAGAACATCGCCGACCGACTCACCCGGCGGCTGCCCGCGTTGGCAGCCGACCTGGGGTTGCCCGCCGCGCCGCTGCCGGAGCTGACGCAGCGTTTCGGCGTGCGGCTCTACCGCTTTCGAACGCTGGACCTGACCCAACGCGCACCGGGGCGGCGCCCGATGGAGACCTTTCGCGGCGAGACGCTCGTCCGGATCGACGAGATCGACGCCGACCGGATCGCGACGCTCGCCTCCGGTCTCACCGACCACATCATCACTTCGTTGTGGGGACGCGACGAGCCGTTCGGGCTGATGGGCGATTACCGTCCCGCCCTCGATCGCTACGAGCCGCTGCTCGCGTCGCCGCGTGATCAGGCGTTGTGCGTCTACGCGCTCGGGCGTTACGCGGGCGTCGACGGCCTGCCGGCATCCGAGGCAGACCGGGCGCGGACGGCCGCGAGCGTGATCCTCACCGAGCTCGCCGCCACGGTCGAAGGTGAGCCGCCCCCGCTTCCGGACCTGTCGACCGCCGCCGTCATCGTGCTCGCCGCGAATCTGGGGATCGACGTCGACCCTGCGGTGACCGAACCGCTTTTGTCACAGGCCGCGGCGGAGGTCGACGGCGTGATCGACGAAGCCGATCTGTCGACCCACGGCACGCACACGCTCGCCCTCGCGACGCACGCGGCGGCGGTTCGTTCGAGCGCCCCCGGGGGCCCCGACGCAACCGCCGTGGCCGCGTTCGTCGATCGGGTCTGGACACGCACGCCCCCGGGCGAACGTCTCTCGCTCCTGCCGTGGATCGGATGGGCGGAAGATCTGCTCCGCCGGGCCGGGCACGATCGGACGCAGCGTGTGACGGATCTCCGCACGCTGCGGACGGTGCTCGAAGCCATTCGGGTCGCGCCGGATCCGGCGACGGCCGATCTGCGGGGGGGGTTCCAGCTCGGTCGCGGACCGGCCGCTTCGGTCACCGCCCAGAGCGCCCGCCCCGCGGCGTACCTCGCCACGATGCTCGGCGATCCGATCTTCACCCCGCCCGGCGGGCGACCGGCACTGGACACGAGGCACCGCGAGACCATGCGGTACCTCGTCCAGCTGTCGGTCGAGGATCGTCTCCTGTGGCGAATCAGGAACCCCAACCGGGCCCTGGGGGGTCTTCGGGCCGCGACGTGGGACATCGATCAGCCGGTGGCGGCCCAGGCCATCGGCCTCCTGGCGGCCTCCGAGACGCTCCGCCAGTGGCGGAGAGAGCCCTGAGCGAGCGATCGGGCCCTTGGGAGAGCCGTGGAGAGACCGCGAAGACGAGGTGAGAAGAAAAACTTCTCCGTGATTCTCCGCCGGCCGAATATACTTCGACGCATCCAGAGAAAGGCAAGCGGCCTCCGAGACGGCCCCGGGGGGGGCACCTCCTGCCGCCCACCGGCCTCGTACCCTGGCCCGTACAGTTGTTTCACGTGCCCGTGCCTTTCGGTCACGGCCTCCATCGGACCTCCTGACAGAGTCTCCCACCATGCGGATTCCCACCACCCGACCTCTGGTCCTTGCCGCCTTCGGCGTCAGCCTGTTCATCGGGTCGACGGCCGAGGCCCAGAGCCTCTCCGATCGGATCGGCCAGGTCATGCGGCAGCGGGCGAGTGCACAGAGCACCAACGCCTCCAAGTCGCAGATGCTCGGCGCCCTCCTCTACACCGATCTCTCGGTGCAGTTCACCGACACTCCGGCCCGCGAGGCGATCAGCTACCTCAAGACGACGCTCGGCGTGAACATCATCGGCCGCTACAACGACGACCGCACCGGCATCGGCATCGACCCCGACACCACGATCAACCTCGACGTCGTCGACAAGCCGGCGCTCACCGTCCTGGAGATGGTGCTCGATCAATGCGGGGACGAGTTCGAGTCGTGCGCGTGGCAGCTCCGCAACGGCTTCGTGGAAGTCGGCACCAAGGAGCGTCTCGCCGCGAAGAGCGCCCAGGAAATCCGCTACTACCCCATCCGCGACCTGCTCTTCGAACCGCCGCACTACAACAACGCCCCTGACCTCGACCTCGACTCCGCCCTCAGCCAAAGCGGCAATCAGGGTGGCGG
>JABDLI010000025.1 GCA_013003065.1 Phycisphaerales bacterium
CCCAAAGACACCGCCCGCATCCTGCGGGCTAGCGTCTGGATGGTTCAGCGTGGGTTCGGACTATTTTTCGCACCGCCTCCGGCGGGTGCAGGGCTGCGCGGGGACCGGCGGCGTCCATGCCGCCTCGAGCAGGTTGGGTCGTGCGATTGCGTGATGCGCGCGTTTGCGCTGACGCCCCGCGCGCGTCCGCGTCCGTGTCCGTGTCCGCGTCCGTGTCCGTGTCCGTGTCCGTGCCCGTGTCCGTGTCCGTGTCCGCGTCCGGGTCGGCGTCCTACGTCAACTCGATGCCGAAGAAGCGTTCCGCGTTCGCGTCGAGCTGGCGTTCGAATGCGTTGGGATCGACACCGCGGCGGTCCGCGATGAATCGTGCCGTGTGGCCGACGTACTTCGGCTCGTTCGGGAACACCTTTCGGTGCGGTTCCGGCGTCAAGAACGGCGCATCGGTTTCGACCATGATCCGGTCCGCCGGCACCAGCGTGGCCGCTTCGGCGACGGCCGCGGCGTTTCGGAACGTCACGATGCCCGTGAAGCTGATCCAGGCGCCCAGGTCCAGCACCGCCCGCGCGTCGTCGGGGTTGCCGGTGAAGCAGTGGAAGACGAATCGCTCCGGATCGAGGCTCGACGATCGGAAGACGGCCAACAGGTCGTCGAAAGCGTCGCGGCAGTGAACCACCACCGGACGCTCCAGCCCCTCGGATCGGGCGGTCTCGATCATCGCGAGCTGTTCCGCCAGCACCTCGTCCTGGAGGGCTCGCGGCGGCTTGTCGTAGTGGTTGTCGAGGCCCAGCTCGCCCCACGCGACGCACTTGGGATGGCCGGCCGCCTCCCGCACCACGGTCCAGTCCCTCGGCTCGGCCGCGTAGAGGGGGTGCATCCCGGCCGTGCACCAGACATCGTCGTACTGCTCGGCGAGCCGCTGGGACTCGAGGCAGTTCGCCGCCGTCACCGAGACCGTGATGAACCCGCGCACGCCCGCGGCCCGCGCGGCGGTCAGCACCTCGTCGACACGGTCGGCGTAGTGGGAGAAGGTCAGGTGGCAATGGGTGTCGATCACGCGGCGGAGGATAGGGGCCCGGGCTTGCCGGGTGGGGCCCGTTCGCTATGATCCGCCCAAGCCGAAGGATGGATCGCGTCGGGACGTCGCTGCTGCCAGGACCCGGCGCACAGTGTCAGTCTCACCCGCTGGCCTGCGGCCTTCGCCCTTCGGGGCCGGCGGGGGTCAGTCGATCGAGCGGGCACCGCGTTGTAACCGCAGCGCCACCAAGGTGTTGCATCCAGGGGTCGAGCACATGGGCCGGTACCATTTCGTGTTCCCGAGATGGAGCAATCTGCTTCTGCCGGGTGCGCTCGTCGTGGGTGCGGTGACTCCGCTCTACGTCGTGCTCGTCGTGGCCTACGGGTTCAGCCCGAAGACCACCGACGTCGGCTACGAGCCGGCACAACCGGTGCCGTTCAGCCACGCCCTTCATGCGGGCGAATTGGGGATGGACTGCCGCTACTGCCACAACACGGTGGAGCGGGCGGCCAAGGCGGCGATCCCGCCGACCCAGACCTGCATGAATTGCCACACCCAGATCCACAAGGACAGCCCCCAGATCGCGCCGCTGCTCGAGAGTTACCAGAGCGGCAACCCGATCGCCTGGAACCGGGTGCACGATCTCCCCGACTTCGCTTTCTTCGACCACTCGGCCCACGTCACCCGCGGTGTGAGCTGTGTCTCCTGCCACGGCCGGATCGACCGCATGGAGGTGGTCTACCAGCACGAGCCGCTCAGCATGGGCTGGTGCCTGGAGTGCCACCGCAACCCGGACGAGGCCCTGCGAGATCCGGCGCTCGTCACGGATTTGGGCTGGACGTTCGAGGGCACCGCGGAGGAAGCAGCCGCGGAGCAGGCCCGCTGGAAAGAGCTCCATCAGATCAACCCCTCGCAGGATTGCTCCACATGCCACCGCTGAGCGACCCGACGGCCGGCCAGCAGTACTGGCGCAGCCTCGATCACCTGGCGGACACGCCGGAGTTTCGCGCGTTCATGCACCGGGAGTTCCCGGCGGGCGCGACCGAGCTTCTGGCCGATTCCGGTGAACGACGCCAGTTCCTGAAGATCATGGGCGCCTCGATGGCGCTCGCCGGCTTCGGTCTCGCCGGGTGCCGCCGGTGGCCGGCGGAGACGATCGTCCCCTACGCGTCGCGACCGGAGGGACAGGACCCCGGCGTGGCCATGCACTACGCGACGTGCGCCGAACTGGGCGGCGTCGCCCGCGGCCTGATCGCGACGAGCCACGACGGCCGCCCGACGAAGATCGAAGGCAACCCCGATCACCCGACCTCGCTCGGCGCGGCCGACACGTTCGCGCAGGCGAGCATCCTCGACCTGTACGACCCCGATCGCAGCCGGACCCCCATCCACGATGGCGCGGCCTCGACCTGGGACGCGTTCGAGGCGTTTGCCGGTCCGCACTTTGCCGACGCCCGCGCCCGCCGCGGCGCCGGGGTGACCGTGCTCGCGGAGGCGTCCGGTTCGCCGTCGATGGCGACGCTCAAACGGCGTTTCCTGGAAGTGTGCCCCGACGCGACGTGGCACGAGTACGAACCGATCAACAACGACGAGATCGTCGCGGGCTCGGAGCTGGCGTTCGGCCAGCCGCACCGGACGCAACTGGACCTTGCCGCCGCCAAGGTCATCGTCAGCCTCGACGCGGACCTCCTCGGGACCCACCCGAACGCCGTTCACAACATCCGCCAGTTCGCCCGCGGCCGCCGCCCCGAGGGGGGCGACATGAGTCGGCTCTACGCGTTCGAGAGCGATCTGACCGTGACCGGCGCCAACGCCGACCACCGCGGCGCGGTGCGAACGAGCGACGTGGCGATCGTGGCGAGCGTCATCGCGGCGCAGGTGACCGAGGACCCCGCCCTCCAGCCGCTCGTGCAAGACCCCGCGGTCGCCGCGGCCCTCACGCCGGCGGTGCGGAAGATCATCGAGCACGCCGTGGCCGATCTGAAGTCGGCCGGCGGCGCGGGGGTGGTCGTCGCGGGCTGGCGGCAGCCGGCCGCGGTTCATCTGCTGGCCCATGCCATCAACGATGCGATCGGCGCCGCCGGCCGGACGGTTCGGTATACGCCACAACGCGACCAGACGCGGCACGCGGCCACGCTCGACACGCTCGCCGGCGTCACGCCACAGACCCTCCTGATCATCGGCGGGAACCCGGCCTACGACGCACCGGCGAACGTGGACGTGGCCGGCCTCATTGGACGGGCCGGTGTCAGCATTCACCTCGGTTTCTCGGTCGACGAGACGTCGGCGTTGTGCACGTGGCACCTGAACCGTGCGCACTATCTGGAGGCGTGGGGCGACGGTCGCGCGTGGGACGGGACGTACAGTGTCGCCCAGCCGCTCATCGAGCCGCTCTTCGGCGGTCGCAGCGCGATCGAGCTGATGGCGCTCGTCAACGGTGACGCCGTGACCGACGGCGAGACCATCGTCCGCCGCAGCTTCGACGACATGGTGGGGGGCGGCGACGACCGTCGTTGGCGTCAGGTGCTCAAGGAGGGCGTCCTTCCCGGCAGCGCCTTCACCGCGACCGCGCCGGCCGTGCGTCGCAATGCGATTGCCGCGGCGATCGAGCCGATGCGGCAGAGCTGGCAGCAGAATCGCGATGGTTGGGAAGTCACCTTCGCCGCGCATCCGACCGTGTACGACGGTCGGTTCACGAACAACGGCTGGCTCCAGGAGCTGCCCGATCCGATCAGCAAGCTGACCTGGGACAACGCCGTGCTGGTGAGCCCGGCCGCGGCGGACACGCTCGACCTCGAGACGGGCGACCGCGTGACGGTCGAGGTCGGCGGCGTATCCGTGGAAGCGGCGGTGATGCGGCTGCCCGGCATCGCGGACCGCTCGGCCGTCCTGCACCTCGGGTACGGCCGCTGGTTCACCGGCGGGGTGTGCGCCGGAGCCGGATTCGACTTCTACCCCCTTCGCACGACGAGAGCGATGGGAGCGGCCTCCGCGACGATCGCGAAGGCAAGCGGTCACTACCCCCTCGCCGGCACCCAGGATCACCACACGATCGACGCCGAGTCGGTCGGCGGACGCGGCGTGCAAAAGCGTCTGCCCTCGCTGTTCCGCGAGGCCTCGCTCGACCACTACCGCGAGCACCCGCGTTTCGCCCACGACGCCGAGCACACCGGTGCCCACGTCGTTCACCGGCTTTCCACGTGGGCCGAGGACAACCTCGCCGGGGCCGACCACGCGTGGGCCATGACGATCGATCTGAATTCGTGCGTCGGGTGCGGGGCGTGCATCGTCGCCTGCCAGGCGGAGAACAACATCCCGATCGTCGGCAAGGATCAGGTGCTGCGCGGGCGGGAGATGCACTGGATTCGCCTCGACCGTTACTTCAAGTTCGGACGCACCGAGGACGGCTGGAATCCCGACGACGTGCGCTCGGTCGCGCTCCAGCCCGTCGCCTGCATGATGTGCGAGAACGCGCCGTGCGAGCAGGTCTGTCCGGTCGCGGCGACCGTGCACGATCGCAACGGCCTGAACGTGATGGTCTACAACCGGTGCGTCGGGACCCGCTACTGCTCCAACAACTGCCCCTACAAGGTGCGGCGGTTCAACTACTTCGACTTCCGCCGCCGGGGTCCGCTCCGCCAGCAGCCGGGGTTGCTGCTGCAGGTCGAACCCGACTACTTCACCCGCACCCAGAGCACGACCGACAGCCCGCTGCCGGAGATGCAGTTCAATCCCGACGTCACCGTGCGGATGCGCGGCGTCATGGAGAAGTGCACGTACTGCGTGCAGCGCATCATGCAGGGCAAGATCGAGGCCAAGAACGCGTACGCGTCTCGGCCGGAAGAGGAGAAGGCCGTCCTCAAGGACGAGCGGATCGGGATCCCCGACGGCAGCATCACGCCAGCGTGCGCGCAGACCTGTCCGGGCGAGGCCATCGTCTTCGGCGACCTCCGTGACACCACGAGCCGCGTCGCCCGGCTCCACCAGACGCCGCGTGCCTACGAGATGCTCGAAGAGCTGCACGTGAAAGCCCGCACGAAGTACCTCGCCAAGGTGTGGAACCCCGGGTACCACGTCGAGGAGCACCACGACGGGCACCAGACGCCCGCGCACGAATCGGAGGGGGCTGCCCACTCATGACCACGCTTCCGATCGACAACACGATCGAAGATCCGCTGCACCGGCCTCCGCTCGTGTTGAACCACGACAACTTCACCTCGGTGACCGAGGAGATCTGTCACGTCAACGAGTCGCCGAAGCCCCCGATGGCGTGGTACGTCACGCTCGGCATCGCCGGCGCCCTCGCGGGGATGCTCGGCGTCCTGATCATGTACCTGATCGTGACGGGCGTCGGTGTCTGGGGGAACCAGAACCCGGTCATGTGGGGTTTCCCGATCGTGAACTTCGTGTTCTGGGTCGGTATCGGTCACGCGGGCACGTTGATCAGCGCGATCCTGTTCCTGTTTCGCCAGAGGTGGCGGACGGCGATCAACCGGTTCGCCGAGGCCATGACGATCTTCGCCGTGATCTGCGCCGGCATGTTCCCGGGGATCCACATCGGTCGCGTGTGGGTCGCCTACTGGCTCTTCCCGATTCCGAACCAGATGGACATGTGGCCGCAGTTCCGCAGCCCGTTGCTGTGGGACGTCTTCGCGGTCGGAACGTACTTCACGGTGTCGTTGCTGTTCTGGTACGTGGGGATGATCCCCGACCTCGCGACGCTGCGGGATCGCGCGTCCAACCGGATCAAGGCGATCGCCTACGGGTTCTTCTCGCTCGGCTGGCGGGGAAGCACGCGGCACTGGCACCGCTACGAGCGGGCGTACCTGCTGCTCGCCGCCCTCGCCACCCCGCTGGTGCTGTCCGTCCACTCCGTCGTGTCGTTCGACTTCGCGGTCGCCCAGCTTCCCGGCTGGCACACGACGATCTTCCCGCCGTACTTCGTCGCGGGTGCCATCTTCGGCGGCTTCGCCATGGTGATGACCCTCGCCATCCCGGCCCGGGAGCTGTGGGGGCTGAAGAACTTCATCACGATGCGGCACCTGGAGAACATGAACAAGATCATCCTCCTGACGGGGTCGATCGTCGGGTACGCCTACGCGATGGAGTTCTTCATCGCGTGGTACTCGGCGGCTCCGTACGAGGGGTTCGCGTTCATCAACCGCGCCTCCGGTCAGCACTGGTGGGCGTACGCGATCATGATCACGTGCAACGTCGTCGCCCCGCAGCTCTTCTGGTCGAAGCGGCTGCGGACGAACCTGTGGGTGATGTTCGTCGTCGTGATGATGGTGAACATCGGCATGTGGTTCGAGCGGTTCGTGATCGTCCTCTCGCTCGAGCAGGACTTCCTGCCCAGCTCGTGGGCGTACTTCAAGCCCACGTGGGTCGACCTCGGGATGCTCGCCGGCAGCTTCGGCCTCTTCCTGACGCTCTTTCTGCTGTTCATTCGCTACCTGCCGGTCATCGCGATCGCCGAGGTGAAGGCCATCATGCCGGAGGCGAATCCGCACCCCCACGGTCACGGTGCCGGTCATGGCCCCGATCACGGCGTCGGTGACACGGAGGTGGACGCATGAGCGCAGCTCCCACGACAGCTCCCGCCCGCACCCGCCGCACGGTCACGCCGGATTCCACGAGGCTGTGGGGTCTGATGGCCGAGTTCGATTCGCCCGAGGCGATCTTCACCGCGGCCGAACGCACGCGCGATGCCGGCTACCGGTGGTGGGACTGCTGCACACCGTTCCCCGTCCACGGGCTCGACAAGGCGATGGGCATCAAGCCGACCATCCTTCCCATCCTCGTGTTCTTCGCGGGGGCGACCGGGGTCGTCATCGGCATCCTGCTGCAGTGGTTCACCAACGGCACCAGCTTCGACGTCTGGGCCCTGGTCTGGGTGCGTGGGTACGACTACATCATCTCCGGCAAGCCGATGTCGAGCGTGCCGGCCTGGGCTCCGGTGATCTTCGAGCTGATGGTGCTGTTTGCCGCGTTGACGACGGTCGGCCTGATGCTGCTGCTCAACGGCTTGCCCCGGCTGTATCACCCGACGCTGAAGAGCGCCCGCTTCGCACGGGCGACGAACGATCGGTTCTTCCTCGTGGTGGAAGCACGCGACCCCCGATTCTCGCTGGCGAAGACCGAGGCGTTTCTCAACGACCTGAACCCGCTCTCGCTCGAACGGCTGGAGGCCTGAGCCGTGCCGAAGTTCTTCGTCTATCTCGGCCTGACCGTGATCGTGCTCGCGATGCTGCCGCCGGCGTTGATCGCCCGCGCCCGGACTCGGAACACCGACGCGCGACGCATCCACTACATCCAGGACATGGACAACCAGCCCAAGTACCGGGCGCAGCACGCCAACCCGATCTTCGCGGACGGGCGGGCCATGCGGCCGCCGGTCGAGGGGACCATCTCGCGAACGGCCGACGTCGACGCCGGTCACCGCGGACGCGGGGTGGTCGGGGGCGCGTGGGCGACGACGCTGCCTCCCGAGCTGCCCATGACCATGGAGCGGCTCGAGCGTGGCCAGGAACGCTACGAGATCTACTGCACGATGTGCCACGGCGTCGCCGGCTACGGCGACGGCATCATCAACAAACGCGCCAACGAGCTCATGAACAACCCGGCCATCGGCAACGGCACCGCCTGGGTGCAACCGAAGAACATCCACGAGCCGGAGATCCGCGAGCAGCCGGTGGGCCAGATCTTCAACTCGATCACCAACGGCATCCGCAACATGTCCGGGTACGGCGCGCAGATCCCGGTGGACGATCGCTGGGCGATCGCCGCGTACGTCAAGGCATTGCAACGCAGTCAGAGCGCTCGCATGGAAGACGTCCCGCCGTCGCGGCGGGGGAGCCTTCCCGTCATCGACCTCATGCCGGCCGAGGAGGAGTAGGGTGGTGACCCCCGATCGACACCAGTTGGGAGCCGTTGCTCCCCGCGTCATCCGCCTCGCCGGTGGGGCCGGTCTCGTCGCGCTCGCGATCACGATCGTCCTGGCCCTGGTGGATGGCGACGCGACGCGGTTCTTCCGCTCGTATCTCGTTGCGCTGCTCTTCGTGCTGACCATCCCGCTGGGTGGGCTCTTCTTCACGATCGTGCAGCATCTCACGCGGGCCGGGTGGAGCGTGGCGCTCCGACGCCTGATGGAGGGGCTCGCCGCCAACCTCCAGTGGCTGTGGATTCTGTTCATTCCGATTCTCGTGCTCGTGATCAGCGGCCGGGCCGACGGGCTCTTCCCCTGGCTCGACCACGCCCACCACGATCACGCGCTCGAGCACAAGGCCCCGTATCTGAACGCGGGTTTCTGGATCGTCCGGGCCATCCTCTTCTTCGGGATCTGGGCGTTCCTGAGCCGCTTCTTCTTCCGCAACTCCGTTGCCCAGGATGCGTCCGGTGACGTGCGGTACACGCACGCGATGCAGCGTCTCGCTCCGGTGGCGATGATCATGTACGCCCTCACCCAGACGTTCGCCGCCTTCGACTGGGCGATGTCGCTCTCGCCGCACTGGTTCAGCACGATCTTCGGCGTGTATTTCTTCGCCGGCACGTGCTGCGCCTTCTTCTCGTCGCTCATCCTGCTGGTGTTCTTTCTCCAGCGACAGGGGAAGCTCGAGAACGAGGTGACGCTCGAACACTACCAGGATGTCGGCAAGCTTCTGTTCGGGTTCGGGGTCGCCTTCTGGGGGTACATCGGCTTCAGCCAGTTCATGCTGATCTGGTACGCGAACATCCCGGAGGAGACCACCTGGTGGATCGCGCGGACGCAAGGGCCGTGGCGGACCTTCACCTGGCTGCTTTTCATCGGGCACTTCTGCATTCCGTTCGTGGTGCTCATCACGAAGCACACCAAGCGGCATAGGATCGTCATCGCAGGCATTGCCGTCTACATGCTGGTGATGCACGCGCTCGACATGTACTGGCTGGTCATGCCGCTGATTCCCGATGCGCTCCATCACGCGACGAGCCTCCAGGCTCTGGGCAACGAGATCGAAAGCGACCCGGCGATGGTCGGGTTCACACCGCACCTGATGGACGTCACGTGTCTGCTGGGCCTGCTGGGGCTGCTGGTGGCGGGCACCGCCTACCAGCTCCGCCGCTGCTCCCTGATTCCGGTCCGGGACCCGCGGCTGTCCGAGTCGCTGGCGTTCGAGAACATGTAGAGAATCCACGCCCCCCGAGCGGGCGAATCCGAGATGGCGAGATGGAACGATGAGCGACACCTTCGAGCACAACCCCGGCGATCACGAGGATCCGCTGGCGGGCCCCACCTGGACCGTGGGGATCGTCGGCGCGGTCATGCTCGCCGTCAGCGTCCTGGGCACGGCCGCGTTGTACTACGACATGCGGACCCAGGAGGAAGAGGAGAAGGTCCTGAGCCAGCCGGTGCTCGAACGGGCCGTTCTCGACGACGAACAGGGGGCGCGGCTCGACGGCCCGTACCGCATCGAGCGGCGACCGGAGAACGTCGACGGGGATCCGTCGGTGGTCATCCCGATCGAGGACGCGATGGCCATCGTGGTCCGGGAGGCGAACGCGGGACGATGACCGGCGGCTTCCTCATGTCGAAGCGCGTGACGATGACGCTCCCGGTGATCGCGGTGGCCGGTCTCGCCGCCGGATTGGGGTCCGGAACCGCCTTCGCCCAGGGGCCCACCTTCTCCGACGAGACACCGCGTCAGCTTCGCGGCGTCGGCATCGAGGAGCACCTCGACGAGCGTATCCCGCTCGAGCTGACGTTCACCGACGAGCGTGGCGACACCTGGCCGCTTCAGCGGTACTTCCAGGAAGGCAAACCGGTCATCCTGACGCTGAACTACTACCGCTGCCCGATGCTGTGCGGGGCGACGCTGAACGGCATGCTCCAGTCGCTCCAGGAGATCGACTGGTCGGCCGGCGCCGAGTTCGAGATCGTCACCGTCAGCATCAATCCCGATGAGAAGCCCGACCTTGCCGCCGTCAAGAAGCGGGCGTATCTCTCGCAGTACACACGAGAGACGGCGAAAGACGGGTGGCACTTCCTGACGGGTGACCAGCCCGAGATCGAGGCCCTCGCGGCGGCGACGGGCTTCGGCTACCGCTACGACGAGAAGAGCGGAGAGTACGCCCACTCCGCCAGCATCATGTTTCTCACGCCCGACGGGCGTTTGTCGCGGTACATGAACGACGTGGTCTTCGATCCCGCCGACGTGCGTCTGGCGCTCGTCGAAGCGTCCGAGGGTGCGATCGGTTCGCCGCTCGATAAGTTCCTGCTCTTCACCTGCTACCAATACGACCCCGCGGCGGGGGGCTACGGGCCTTCCGCGATGAAGGTGATGCGTCTGGCGGGCGCGGTCACCGTGCTCGGACTGCTCGGGGGGGTCATCATGCTCGCCGTCCGCGGCGCGCGTACATCCGACAAGCTGGCCGCTGATGGGATGATCTCCTGATGCTCCTTCGCACGCTCACCTCGCTCCTGTCCAGCGGCGCTCGCGTCGACACCGGCGATGGATTCTGGCTGCCTCCCCAGGCATCCACGTACTCGCAGGGCATCGACTGGGTCTTCTACTTCATCTACTGGATCTGCGTCTTCTTCTTCGTGCTCATCGTGGCGCTCATGATCCTGTTCGTGTGGAAGTACCGCCGCACCAGCGTCACGCACCAGGCGGGCGAGACGGTCACGCATCACACGCCGCTCGAGCTGACATGGACCATCATCCCGCTCATCCTGGTCATCGCGATCTTCTGGATCGGGCTCGACGGGTACGTCGACATGATCAGGCCCCCGGCCAACGCCTACGAGGTCAACGTGGTCGCGCAGCGGTGGAACTGGAGCTTCGAGCATCGCAACGGCGCGCAGGACAGCCAGATCCTCAAGGTGCCGGCCGGCCGGCCCGTCAAGCTCGTCATGACGTCGCAGGACGTTCTGCACGCGCTCTTCATCCCGGCCTTCCGCGCCAAGCAGGATGTGGTCCCGGGACGCTACACGACGCTCTGGTTCGAGGCGAAGGAGCCGGGGCTGTACCAACTCTTCTGCGCCGAATACTGCGGCACGCAGCACTCGCAAATGGGTGCAACCGTCGCGGTCTACCCGCCCGACGAGTTCGACGAGATCATCGCCAAGGACGCGCGGTGGCTGGACAACTACACGGACGAGAATCTGTATCAGGCGGGCCTCCGGATCTTTGCCCGCTGTTCGTCGTGCCACTCGCTCCAGGAAGAGGTCCGGCTGACGGGCCCGTCCTTCTGGGACGTGCACGACGACTTCGGAAAGAAGCGTCTGATGGAAGGCGACTACGAAGCCGACATCGACGAGAACTACATTCAAGACTCCATCCTCAATCCGCAGAAGGACATCGTCGCCACCTACCAGGGGGTGATGCCGACCTTCCAGGGCGCGCTCAAGCCGCGCGAAGTGCGGGCCATGGTGGAATTTCTGAAGCGGCTCGACGAGGTCGTCGACCGCCAGGGCAACCCCATCGAATGACGGAGCAGAAGGCACCCAGTTCATGACGACGCTCGAATCGACGCCGCCGACGCCGGCGGCCACCAACTACCTGACGCACACCCGCGGCTTCCTGTCGTGGGCGTTCACCCTCGACCACAAGCGGATCGGGGTCATGTACCTCGTTTCGGTGCTCTCGTCTTTCCTGGTCGGCGGTATCTTCGCCCTCCTCGTCCGCACGGAGCTCATCGCGCCGGGCGAGACGATCATGGGGCAGGACGCCTACAACAAGGCGTTCACCCTGCACGGGGCGATCATGGTGTTCCTCGTGATCATCCCCTCGGTGCCGGCGGCCCTCGGCAACTTCGTGCTGCCGATCATGCTCGGTGCAAAGGATGTCGCGTTCCCGCGGCTGAACCTCTTCAGCTACTACCTCTGGGTCTTCGGCGCGTTCTTCCTCGTCGCGGCGATCTTCCAGGGAGGGCTGGACACCGGCTGGACCTTCTACGCCCCGTACTCCACGGAGGACGCACGGTCCGGCGTGATCCTGGCCACGACCGGCGTCTTCATCCTCGGCTTCAGCTCGATCTTCACCGGGCTGAACTTCATCGTGACGATTCATCGGCTGCGTCCCCCCGGCATGACCTGGTTCCGGATGCCGCTGTTCCTCTGGTCGATCTACGCGACCGCGCTCATCCAGGTGCTGGCGACCCCCGTGCTGGGCATCACGCTGTTGCTGCTCATCGTCGAGCGCGTCATGAAGGTCGGCATCTTCGATCCGGCCCTCGGCGGTGATCCGGTGCTCTACCAGCACTTCTTCTGGTTCTACTCGCACCCGGCCGTGTACATCATGATCCTCCCCGGGATGGGCATCATCTCCGAGCTGATCTCGGTCCACAGCCACAAGCACATCTTCGGCTACAAATTCATCGCGTTCAGCTCGGTCGCGATCGCCATCTTCGGCTTCCTCGTGTGGGGCCACCACATGTTCACGAGCGGCCAGTCCGGCCTCATGAACGCGGTGTTCTCGGCGATCACGTTCAGCGTGTCGATTCCGTCGGCCATCAAGGTCTTCAACTGGCTCGCCACGATGTACAAGGGGTCGATCAGCCTCAACACGCCCATGCTGTATGCGCTGTCGTTCTTGTTCATCTTCTCGATCGGCGGCCTGACCGGCATCTTCCACGGCACGCTGGCGACGACGATTCACCTGCACGACACCTACTTCGTGGTGGCCCACTTCCACTACGTGATGATGGGCAGCGCGCTCATTGCGATGATCGGCGGTCTCCACCACTGGTGGCCGAAGATGACGGGCCGGATGTACAGTGAGACCCTGGGACGCATCGGCTGCATCATCGTGTTCGTCGGTTTCAACGTGACGTTCTTCACCCAGTTCATGCTGGGCAGCAAGGGCATGCCGCGTCGGTACCACGACTACGCCGGCGAGACGTGGAGCCCCGAGCTCACGGAGCTCTTCCACACGTACCACTTCATCTCGACGCTGGGGTCGTACCTGATGGCGGCCGGCTTCTTCCTGACCGCCGGGTACCTGCTGCACTCGCTCGTCAAGGGCCGGAAAGCGCCGTCGAACCCGTGGGGTGGTCGCAGCCTGGAGTGGCAGTGCACGAGCCCGCCGCCGCATGACAACTTCTCCTCGGCGCCCACCGTCGGCGATTGCTACGACTACAGCGTCCTCGAGTGGGACGACGCCGAAGGCGGCTACCGCTGGCGCGAAGACGTGCCGCACCCCGTCTGAGCCGATTCTTGCAAGGAATGACGATGTCCGACGAAACGCACGCTTCCGGCTCGCACGCCGACCACGGGGTCGGGCACGTCGTGCCGTACCGAATCCTGGTTGCGACCGGTCTGGCGCTCCTGGTCTTGACATGGATCACCGTGTCGGTCGCGTCGATCGATCTCGGTGAAGCGAACATCTACGTCGCGCTCGCGGTCGCCGTCGTCAAGGGCACGCTCGTCGCGTTGTTCTTCATGCACCTGCGTTGGGATCGCCCCTTCAACTCGATCGTGTTCATCGGCTCGCTGCTCTTCGTGGCCTTGTTCCTCGCGTTCGCGATGACCGATACGGCCGAGTACCAGGATCAAGTTGATCCCGGCGACGCCAAGGCAGTCGTTGACATCGTCGGCCAGCCGTAGCATCGCAACCCGCACGCCATTCCGCGAGATCCACGCCCAGCACCGCGCCGGTCGGTTCGGGCTCACGCTGTTCCTCATCTCGCTCGGCGTGCTCTTCGCGGCGACGCTCATCGGCCTCGCGGTCGTCCGCGTACAGCTCTCCCGCAAGGGGGTGTGGCCGGAGTCCTTGCCGCGGCCGCCGGTGCTTCTTCTGCTCAGCACGCTCGTGCTGCTCGTGAGCAGCGTCACGGTCGAGGGCGCCGCGCGGGCGCTCGCCCGCGACGCGGTCGACGTGGGCGGTCGCAAGCTGGCGGCAACGATCGGTCTCGGCCTCGGCTTCCTCGTCCTGCAGGCATGGGCGTGGTGGCGTTGGCTGGCGGTCGTCGAGATGCGATGGGACGACGCGAGCGAAGGACGCCTTGCGTTGACCGCGTTCTACGTGCTGACCGGGTTGCACGCGGTGCACGTCATCGGTGGTCTCATCGCGTTGGCGTATGCCGCCGCGCGGTACCGGGGGACAGGGGCGGCGATGCGGGCTCGGCAGAGTGCGGTGTACTGGCACTTTTTGGGGGGGGTGTGGGTGGTGTTGTACTTGTTCTTGTTGGTGTTCTGAGGACTCCCGGGTGCCACGGACAGCGAAGCGTCCGTGCCGTCAGCGTCCATCGCGGTGGGGTATTTGACTCCCGGGCGTCCATCGCGGTGGCGTATTTGACTCCCGCGTGCCACGGACAGCGAAGCGTCCGTGCCGTCAGCGTCCATCGCGGTGGAGCGTCCGACTCCCCTGCGCAACGGACGACGCACGGCACGGACGCTTCGCTG
>JABDLI010000028.1 GCA_013003065.1 Phycisphaerales bacterium
GGGTGACGCGGACGCCCCGTTTTGGGCTTCGATGTCGGGGCGGCTAGCGGAGAAAGAGCATCTGCGCGTAGGTCGGCATCGGCCAGACGTCGTCGGGGATGACCTCCTCGAGCGCGTCGGAGGCCGCGCGGGCGGCACCCATGGCCGGCAGAAGCATGTCCCGCACGTGCGTGGCGCGGGCTTCGGGGTCCGCCGGCGGGTGGGCGCTCGCGTCGGCCAGGGCCGACACCGTCTTCCGCAGTGCCGCTCCGCGGGCCAGAAGCTCCGTCAAATCCTGCTCGGTGTCGGGTGACTCCAAGCCGGCCGCCCGGGTGGTGGCGACGGTCTCGGCAAGTTCCGCCTGCGCCCGGCGGAGGGCCGGCAGCACCTTGGTGCGGAGCATCATCAGGAGCGTGGCCCCCTCGATCGATTGCACGGTGTTGTACCGCTCGATGAGCACCTCGACGCGGGCGGCGAGCTCGACCTCGTTGAGCACGTTGTAACGCTCGAAGAGATCGATCGTCTCCCGACGCTTGAGGCTCGGGAATGCATCGACGCTCGTCACCAGGTTCGGGAGCCCGCGTCGTGCGGCCTCGTCGTGCCAGGACTGGTCGTAGTTGTCGCCGTCGAAGACGACCCGGCGGTGCTGCTTGACCACCTCACGCAAGAGATTCTTGACCACCTCCTCGATCGCGGCCTCCGTCCGCTTGGTGTCGCCAAGACGCGACTCGAGCTCGCTCGCCATGAAGTCGAGCGACTCGGCGACCATCGTGTTCAGGACCGTGTTCGGCCACGCGATGCTCTGGCTCGATCCCACGGCTCGGAACTCGAACTTGTTGCCGGTGAACGCGAACGGGCTGGTGCGGTTCCGGTCACCCGCGTGCCGCGAAATGCGTGGCAGCGTGTGGGCGCCGAGGTCGAGCGATCCACCCTTCTTGGTGGACTTGGGATCACCCTGCTCGAGCTGGTCGAGAATGTCGGAGAGCATGTCGCCGAGGAACACCGACATGATCGCCGGCGGCGCTTCGTTGGCCCCGAGCCGGTGATCGTTGCCGGCATCCGCGATCGACGCCCGCAGCAGCTCGGCGTGCCGGTCGACCGCGCGCAACACCGCCGTCAGGAACACGAGGAACTGCATGTTCGAGTGCGTCTCGTCCTGCGGATTCAGGAGGTTGACGCCGGTATCGGTCGAGATCGCCCAGTTGTTGTGCTTGCCCGAGCCATTGACGCCGGCGAACGGCTTCTCGTGCAGCAGGCAGACGAAGCCGTGGTTGCGGGCCACCGTCCGGAGCATGTGCATTGTCAGCATCTGGTGGTCGGCGGCCACGTTGGCATGCTCGAACGTGGGCGCGAGCTCGTACTGGCCGGGGGCCACCTCGTTGTGCCGGGTCTTCACCGGCACTCCCAGCTCGCACAGACGCTGCTCGACGTCGGTCATGTAGGCGAGCACACGCTCGGGGATCGCGCCGAAGTAATGGTCGTCGAGCTGATGCCCCTTCGGCGGCGGGGTTCCGAGGAGCGTGCGGCCGCAGATCTGGAGGTCCGGCCGCTCGTGGTAGAACGACTCGTCGATCAGAAAGTACTCCTGCTCCGAGCCCAACGTGGTCACGACGGTGGAGACGCCGCGATCGGTGCCGAAGATGCGAAGGACCCGCATCGCCTGCTCGTTCACGGCCTGGATCGAGCGGAGCAGCGGCGTCTTCTTGTCGAGCGCCTCGCCGTGGTAGGAGACGAACACGCTCGGAATGCAGAGCGTCGCGCCGAGACCGTCGGAGTTCTTCAGGATGAACGCGGGGCTCGTCGCGTCCCAGGCCGTGTAGCCGCGGGCTTCGTACGTGTCCCGGATGCCGCCGGAGGGGAAGCTGCTGGCGTCCGGCTCGCCGAGGATCAGCTCCTCGCCCGAGATCGTGCTCACGGCGCCGTCGTTGCCGTCGGGGTTGAGGAAGGCGTCGTGCTTCTCGGCCGTCGCGCCGGTGAGGGGCTGGAACCAGTGGCAGTAGTGGGTTGCCCCGTGCTCGCTTGCCCATTCCTTCATGGCCATCGCGACGGTGTTGGCGATGCCCGGATCGAGCGGGCGTCCCTTCCGAACCGTCTGACGCAGCTTGTCGAACACGTCGGCGGGCAGCCGCTTGAGCATCACGTCGCCGGTGAAGGTCAGTGACCCGAACTCATCGGCGTGGGTGGGCGTCGTCGTCGTCGATCGATCCATCTCGTCGGGGCCCCAGCTGTGGAATCGGGTCGAACGGGAGCGGGCGGTGGCCATTGGGCGGATCCTTCCTGCAAAGCAGCCATTGCGGCCGTGACGGCCGCGGACCGAACCGGACCGAAGGGCGAAGTATCGCCAGCGTAGGCCGCCTGGCAAGGCCCGTCCCGGTCGTCGTCGCGAGAAACGTCCTAAACGGTCGGTCGCGGCTGAACGGCCGGTGACGAACGGGGTCACGTTCGTGTGGAAAAGTTGTCGTCCGGCAGCGGTTCGAGACCCCGGGCCAGCTCGCTGACCAGCGCCCGCGCCGCCCCGACCGGATCGGGCCCGGACATCGTCCGCACCAGCGCCGAGCCGACGATCGCGGCGTCGGCCGAGCGGGTGACGACGCGAACGTGATCGGGTCGCGTGATGCCGAACCCGACGGCGATCGGCAGATCGGTCACCGCCCGCAGCATCGCCACCCGATCCGCCACCTCGGGGGCCTCGGTCCGCTCGCCGGTCAAGCCGGCGCGGGCGAGCAGGTATACGAAGCCGCGGCAGAGTGCCGCGATGTGCCCGATCCGGTCCGCCGGGGTCGTCGGGGCGACCAGCAACGCGAACGCCAGGTCCCGGTTGGCCGCGAGATCCCGGAGCGTCCCGGCGGCGTCGACGTCCAGATCGGGCACGATCAGGCCGTCGAACCCGGCGTCCGCCGCCTCCGCCACGAACCGCGCGGGGCCCACGCGTTCGATGATCGAATCGCTGACCATCGCGACGAGCCCCAGCGTCGTCGCGGGTCGAACGGCACGCACCGCCGCGAGCACGTCGCGCGGGGTCACGCCGGCGGCCAACGCTTCGTGCATCGCCCCGGCGATCACGGCCCCGTCTGCGATCGGGTCGCTGAACGGAAAGCCGACCTCGACGATGCTCGCCCCGGCCGTTTCGAGCGCCGGAATGACGGCGCGCGTGACCTCGAGCGTCGGGTGACCGGCCGTGATGTACGGCATGAGCGTGGGGAGGCCGGCCCGACGCCTCGCGGCGAAGATGTCGTCGATGCGCGACATGGCGGGGGCGAGGATAGCGGGGGGGCCGTTTCTGTGTTCGGCCGGCGTCCGCGTCCGGGTCCGTGTCCATCTCGCCGGTGCCACGGACAGCGAAGCGTCCGTGCCGTGCGTCGCCCGTCGCGCAGGGGAGTGAACCGCCCCCCCGGATGGACGCTGACGGCACGGACGCTTCGCTG
>JABDLI010000049.1 GCA_013003065.1 Phycisphaerales bacterium
GGCCACCACTGCGGTCCCGGCGACGTTGAAGAGATGGGGGGCGATCGCCGAACCGTCACTGTCGGTCCACGGCACCGTGACCACATAACCATCCGGTCCGTGCACGGGCCGATCGCCCTCGCCGAGCACCGGGCTCACGGTTGCCGCAAATGCCCCGAACGCTTCCGGCGGATGCGCGGCGAAGTCGGGGTGGTCACCGCGGAAGTCGTAGATCACGCCGGTGAGGCGAATCGCCTCGGGCGCCGGGCCGGTCGCCAGCGACGATGGAATCGAGAGCTGATCCGGCAGCATGAACGTCGCGGTGGCGACGACCGCGATGAGGCTGATGCTCGAGATGAGGGAGGCAAGGCTTCGGTGCATGGGCGGACACGGACGCGGACACGGACACGGACGCGGACGCGGACACGGACACGGACACGGCCGCGGACACGGACACGGACACGGCCGCGGACACGGACACGGACGCGGACACGGACGCGGACACGGCCGCGGACACGGTCACGGCCGCGGACGCAGACCCCGTCACGAACGCGCACCCGCCGCCGGCCCCCGACGCAATCGTCGTGCCCCACATCTTCGTCGTGATTCCAAGCAGACCGCTTGAGCGCGGAACCAACCCCCACCGACGTCCCGCTTCATCTCGACCGATTTCGATGCGATCAGCGTGACTTATCGGTCACGCCGGGACGACCCGACTCGAACCCCAAGCACCTGACCGCTTCCCCTCTCCCATCTTCCGCGGTGGATCGGAGACTGACTCCAGGCCGCGCCGATTCCGCGTCGATCCGAGGGGAGAGGCGTGGCGGATGCCGCTGACGGGACAGGAGCTTGATGATGGATTTTCTTCGCCGGCACCGAACTTCGCGGATGGTCTGCACGTTGCCCGCACTTCTCGCACTCGGCTGGTCGACGGTCGACACGCGGGCGGCGGACTTCAGCCTGCTGACCGTGGACGCAGACGGGGCCGCGACCCCGATGGCCGACGCCGTCGCCGATCCCACCGTCCTCCGCCAGGTTCCCGCGATCGCCGACCCCGGTGTGCTGGCCGCGATCGCCCCGGCGGACCGCCTGTCCATCGAGCTGTTCGACGGCGACGTCGCCACGACCGTGTGTGACAACGTGACGCTCGCCAACGGCGGGTGCACCATCACCGGCGCGCTCGAGGGCGAGCCGCAGAGCAGCGTCGTGATCACCGCCCGCAACGGGCGAATGACCGGCATCATCCGCCGCGCCGGCGGCGGGACGTACCGCCTCCGCGCGACGAACGACGGCGTGGCGGTGCTGACGGAGATCAACGAGCAGGCCTTCCCCGGCTGCGCCGGGGGCGGGGAAGCGAATGTCGGACCCAACAACGCGGCCGGCAACGGTCCGAACAACCCGGCGGCGGCCGATCCGTCGGGCGGCGTGGCCGACGGCGGATGCGACGACGGGTCGATCATCGACGTGCTCGTCGTCTACACCCCGCTGGCCCGTGTGGCCGCGGGTGGCGTCGCGGCGATCGAGGCGGAAGCCCAGCTCGCCATCGACGCCTCGAACGACGCCTACGCCAACAGCGGCATGACGCCGCGGCTTCGCCTCGTGCATGTCGCGGAGACGAGCTACAACGAGACGGGCGACTATTTCGCCCACCTCAACCAGCTCACCAACGCGTCCGATGGCGTGATGGACGAGGTGCAGGGGCTGCGTGACACCTATGGCGCCGACCTCGTCAGCCTGCTCGTCGACGACGGGCAGTACTGCGGTCTCGCGTGGCTCATGGCCACGGAGAGCGCGTCGTTCGCCAACTTCGGATTCAGCGTCACGACCTGGTACTGCGCGGCCGGCAACCTGTCGTTCCCGCACGAGCTGGGACACAACATGGGCTGCTGCCACGACCACGACAACTGCGGCGGGGGCGTCTTCGACTACTCGTGGGGACACCGCTTCACCGGCGCGACGAGCGGCTTGACCCGACGCACGGTGATGGCCTACGCCCCGGGCACGCGGATTCCCTACTTCTCGAACCCCGACGTCCTGTACGAGGGCACGCCGACCGGACGTCCCGAGGGGTTTGCCGACGAAGCGGACAACGCGCGCACCATCGACGAAACCGCGGACACGATCGCCAACTTCCGGTGCGCCGTCGACGCCAGCGGCACGTGGGTCGGGCCGGCCGGCGGCCGGTGGCTGGAGCCGACCAACTGGGGCGGCGGCGTGGTGCCCGACGGCACCACCGACGTCACGCTCTCGACCGGCGTGCTGATCGACGGGGCGGGCGCGACGGCCGCCAACGTCACGCTCGCCGGCGGCGGCGTCCTGCTGGTGCAGGATTCCGGCGACCTGACCGCGACCTCGATCACGATCGCGCCCGGCGGACAGCTCTCCGTCACCGTCGGCACCGTCACGTCCCCGGCGGTCACCGTGAACTGGGGCGCCGAGCTGCGGCTGGGCCACCCGACGGCCGATCTCGTTGCGACCAACATCACCGTGGACGCGAACGGCGTCCTCACGGGCATCGGCACGATCACCGGCGACGTGACGGTCGCGGGTGAGCTGCGTCCGGGTGACGCGGTGGGCAACCTCGCCATCGACGGCGACTGCACGATGCAGGCGGGCTCGAGCGTCTGGTTCGACGTCCAGCAGGACGGGACCCGCGACCTGCTGCAGGCGAGCGGAACCGCGACGCTGGCCGGAGACTGCTTCGTCAGCCTCCCCGACGGGGCGGCGCCCGCGACCGGCACGTGTGTCAGCGTGCTCGCGGCGGGCACGACGGTGGGCGGCTTCGACGGCGAGGCGTTGCCCTACGTCTCGTACGCGGCCGAGATGGTGGCGACGGCGAGCCCCGGCCTGCTGACCGTCTGCGTCAACGCGATCGTGCCGCCGCGGGTGGACGGCTTGTCCGGGAGCGACCAGTTCGGATTCTCGGTCGCGAACGCCGGCGACGTGAACAACGACGGCATCGACGACTTCATCGTCGGCGCCCCCTACAACGACGACAAGGGCACGAACGCGGGCCGCGTCACGGTCTGCGCGGGCGACACCGGTGCGGTCCTCTACACCCGCAAGGGCGCCCATCCCGGCAACCGGTTCGGCTGGTCGGTCGCCGGTGCGGGCGACGTCGACCGCGACGGCTACGCCGACTTCGTCGTCGGTGCGCCGTACTATGCCGACAGCCGCGGACGGATCAAGGTCTACTCGGGCCGCACCGGGGCGACGCTCTACATCAAGAAGGGCAAACGCACCGGCGACCGTTTCGGATACTCCGTCTCCGGCGGCGTGGACATCAACGACGACAACTACGACGACTTCCTCGTGGGCGCGCCGCACAACGACGACGCCGGTGGCAAGGCCGGCGCGGTCGACGTCTATTCCGGCCGCAACGGCTCGACGCTGGTCCACCTGACCGGCGCCTCCAGCGGCGACGCCTTCGGCTGGTCCGTGGCCGGGCTCGGCCGGGCGAACAGCGACCGGTTCGCGGATTTCGTGGTCGGAGCGCCGAAGAACGACGACCGGGCGTCCAACGCCGGCCGCGTCTACGTCTTCTCTGGTCGGAACTACAGCGTTCTCTACAGCATCAAGGGTCTCCGCAAGGGCGACCAGTTCGGCCGCGCCGTCGCGGCTGCGGGTCGGGTCGACACCGACGGACGGGACGATTTCATCGTGGGCTCGCCGTACAACGACCCGTCCGGCCGTTCAAACGCCGGTCGGATCGACGTCTACGCCGGGCGCGATGGTGATCGGCTGTGGGCGAAGAGCGGGCAGACCGCCGGCGATCGTCTCGGCTGGACCGTGGCGGGGGCGGGCGACGTCAATGGCGACGGCCGGGCGGACATCCTCGCGGGCGCTCCGTGGCACGACACCGGGGGCACGTCCACCGGTCGCGTGTACCTGCGTTCCGGGACGAACGGTGCGACGATCGCCATCACCGACGGCGACACCGCGGGCGACTGGCTCGGTCACGGCCTGGCCGGTGGCGGCGACTACGACGGGGACGGCTGCGCCGAGGTCATTTACGGCGCGCCGAAGCACGACGCCACGGCGGGCAACGCCGGCCGGGTGTACGTGGTCTTCTCCACTTGCGGCGCGCCCGATCCGGCTCCCGACGGCATGACGCTGCCCGCCACCGCGGTGCCGGCCACGGTGAATGGCGACTCGACCTGGGATGCGAGCATCGTGCTCGCCGTGATGGCGGCCTGGGGACGCTGCGATGCTCCGTGCGCAGCGGATCTCGATGGCGACGGCTGGGTGGACGCGGATGATCTCGCCCTCGCGTACGCGGGCGTCGATCCGAGTGACGCGGCGACGGCGGATGTCGTCGTCGATGCTTCCGCGACCGAGGCCCCCGACGCCGGCGGTTTCCTGCTCGTGCGTGGCGACCACACGCTCGCATCCGGTGACGCGTTGCGGATCTCGGTCAGCGGCACGGCCCCCGGCAAGGAACACGGTCTGCTCGTCGTGGATGGCACCGCCATGCTCGCCGGCACGCTGGATCTGTCCGTCGCGTCCGGTGTCGCGGCCAGCGACGCGATCCCGCTGGTCGTGGCCGACGCGATCGACGGTTGGTTCGACGCGGTCACAGGTCTCGACGACGGCCGGTTCACCCTGCGGTTCGACGAGACCATGCTCTGGTTGGAGCCGGTCGGCGTGTCCGTCTCGACCGGCGTAACCGTCGACGTCAACGCCGACGGACGTCGCGATGTTCGCGACGTGATCGAGCTGATCGACCAACTCGGCCGCGGCGCCGACCACGTCGATCTCGATCACGACGACGCGGTGACGACCAACGATCTCCGAGTGCTCCTCGGAGGGTCGTGACGCCGCGTCGACGGAACACCGCCACGCGTTCGTCTCTCGTACCGGCGTTTGCCCCGGTTCCCTGAGTTCCCCGCCTTGACATGTGTCTCGACGCGCAGGGTACATGTACCGTCCCAGAAAACGCTTTGGCACCCGCGCCGGTCACGACCGGCGCAGTTTGTCCGTGCGTTCTCCCGCCATTTCTTTGCATGCCGGCAAATCGGGATTAGCGTTGATTTCGAGTTCGTTTCACACGGGCGACTCGTGATCGTGATGCCTTTCGAGCCATCCGGTCCGGGGCCGGCCAGCGCATCTAGGACGTCGCGCGGGTGGGGAGGTACCGCAGTGACTCCGGGACACGCGGTCGGCTCCGACCGGACCAGGAGGCGGAGGGGTTGGAAGGACGAGGGGCCACCGATAGGTGGTCCCTTGTCTTTTTAAAAGATGCCCCCCAGCCGCTTGTCGAACTCCAATTCACAATTCCTTCACTCATTGTTCCCCGGGTCCAATTCTCATTCCACTTCCCATTCCCATTCCCATTCCCATTCCCATTCCCATTCCAACTCTCCGTCCGCAGCAACCGCACGACCAACCATCCGCGTAATCGCGCCGGTGACCTCCGGACGCCCTGCGTATCCACGGGCGGCGTCCTGCCGCCCTCGGCCTCAGTTGGTCGTTCGCTGAACGCTGTGTCGTCCGGCGCTGAACCGACCCCCGCTCGATCCGCCGCATCCTGCGGCGAAGCACAGGACGGCGGAGCGCCCAAATTCACCGCCCGCATCCTGCGGGCTGGCGTCTGGATGGTTCGGCGTGGGTTCGGACTGTTTTTCGCACCGCCTCCGGCGGGTGCAGGCTGCGTGGGGACCGGCGGCGTCCATGCCGCCTCGTGCAGGTTGGGTCGGGCGTTTGCGCGATGGGCGCGTTTGCGCGATGGGCGCGTTTGCGCGATGGGCGCGATTGCGCTGACGCACCGCGCGCGTCCGTGCCCGCGTCCTACTCCCCTCGCCCCACCCAGACTACGTCCGCGACGCCGGCGGCGTGGTTGGCGCGGCGAGCCATCGCGAACAGAAGGTCGCTGAGACGGTTGACGCACACGATCAACGCCGAGCTCACCGTCTCGTCCTCGGCCAGGCTCACGATCTCCC
>JABDLI010000052.1 GCA_013003065.1 Phycisphaerales bacterium
GCTTCCAGTCGATGATCAGCGACCTCCATCGCTATTGGTCGCAGTGGAACGAGGGGTCGCAGGGCGAGCTCGAGTCCGCGGAGAGAGCCGGCTGAACACGGACGCGAGAAGGGACGCGGACACGGACGCACATCGCGCGAACGCCCGACCCAACCTGCTCGAGGCGGCATGGACGCCGCCGGTATCCACGCAGCTCTGCACCCGCCGGAGGCGGTGCGAAAAATAGTCCGAACCCACGTCCAAATCTTCACTGACCAGCCCGCAGGATGCGGGCGGTGCATTTGGGCGTCCGGGCAGGTTTGTGCTTCGCCGCAGGATGCGGCGGATCGAGCGGGGGTCGGTTGCGCGCCGGACGACACAGCGTTCAGCGTGCGGCTTCTAAGGCCGAGGGCGGCAGGACGCCGCCCGTGGAAGCGCAGGGCGTCCGGAGGTCACCGGCGTGTTGGCGCGGCTGGGAAGAATTGGATTTGGAATGGGAAGGGGAATGGGAATGGGAAGGGGAAGTGGAATTGGACCCGGAGAACGGGGACCCGGGGAATCGTGAAGTGGAGTCGAGCAAACACCCGCGCGCGTCTACCCCCCCGTCCGCAAAAACCGATGCGTCCACGCCACGATCTGCGCGCACACCACCAGCATGAACGCGCCGTTCGCCTGGTGCGCCGTGGCGAGGAGCACCTCGCCCAGACCCGGAGACGCCGCGTCCCTCTTCAGCATCACCGCGATGAGCGCTGCGAGGCCCAGCAGGAGCTGCCCGCCGAGCGCGATCAGGAGCACGACCCCGAGCCGCCGGAGCGGCATGATCTCCGCGTGCTTGGCGGCCAGACGCAACCCGACCATCGCGGCGAGAACCGTGACGATGGCGGCGAGGGTGAAGTGGGCGTGGGCGGGCCACGGCAGCGGTGTCTCGGGCGTCGCGAGATGACGGTACAACGCGCCGAAGGTGATTTGCGCGATCATGAGCACGAGCAACGACCAGGCGAGGCCGCGTTCGGTGCCGGCGGCGGGGTGAACGCGTGAGGCACTCTCCCGCCACGTCCGCGTCGTGAACGCCCAGATCAGGCTCACCGTCGCGAGAAAGATCTGCCCGAAGACGCCGTGCACGATCGCGAGTGCGAGGTTGGGCGTCAGCTCCGCGGCGTCGGTCGAGAGCGTGAGCCGCCCCGTGACCCGCAGGCCGCCCATGACGCCCTGCCCGACGACCATCACGATGGCGACGACCGCGAGCGTCCGCAGCCACCGGCGATCATCCGTCCGGAAGATGACGGCGGCCAGCACGATGGTGGTGAGGCCAACGAGCGAGCCGTAGAGCCGGTGCGCATGCTCGAAGTACACGCCACCGGTCATCCGCGCGAGCGGGTACAGGAACATGTTGCTGCCGAAGCTGTTCGGCCAGTCGGGCACGGCAAGCCCCGCCTCGAGGCTGGTGACGAGCCCGCCGGCAAGGACGACGAGCAGCGTCGCCACCGTCGCGACCAATGCGAAGCCGCTGGGCCAGCGATCGCCCGCAATGAGCGTGGACCGCGGTCGGGCGAAAGCAGCGCCGACCCCGGCGAGCACCGCGCTCGCGAGGATCGACCCGGGAATCCAGAGCGCCGCCATCGGACGCAGCGGATCCGACGCATCCCCCGCCAACACGCTGCCGAGGACCAGCAGGTTCAGGACCGCGGAGATCGCACCCGCGGCGGCGCCGCCGGCGACGCCCCGTCCCGCCCGGCGACCGAGCGCAAAACCACCCGCGAGAGGACACGCGAGGAGCACGAAGAGCACGGCCCACGCCGGGACGACGGCGCCGGGCAGCCGGCAGACGTAGCCGATCGCCCACATCGCCACCGTGGTCGCGAAGGCGACGGTGAGGACATCCAATCCGGACGTACGAGAGCGGGACATCTGGTTGCTTCCGGGGGGCCATCGCAGGGGCCGCGGCCCGATGGACGGTTGGGTGGGGTCGGCATACTATGGCTCCCTGGCATCCCGGGCCAGCGCTCTCCGCCGCCCGAGTCACACCGCCCATGACCCAGCTTCCCCCCCCGCCCGTGCTCGTTCCCCGCGGTCGAATCGGCCTCGCCGATTGGCTCGACGCGTACACGCAGCTCACGAAGGCGCGGTTGAGCCTGCTGGTGTTGTGGACGACCGCGGTGGGTTTCCTTCTCGCCGCCACGACCGCGGGGGGCGGCAGCCTCTCGGTGTTCCTGTGGACGCTCCTGGGCACCGCCCTGTCCGCCGCCGCCGCGAACATGTTCAACCAGGTGATCGAGATCGAGCGTGATGCCGCGATGCTCCGCACCGCCGCCCGACCGCTTCCGGCGGGCGTCGTCGGCCCCCGCCACGTCACGATCGTGGCCGGTGTCTTCGCCATCGCGGGCCCGGGTCTGCTGCTGGTGTTCGTCAACGCCGCCGCCGCCATGCTCGCGGCGCTCACGATCGGGCTGTACGTCCTGGTCTACACGCCGCTGAAGACCCGCAGCACGCTGAACACCCTCGTGGGCGCCGTATGCGGAGCGTTGCCGCCGATGATCGGCTGGGTGGCGGCAACGGGCCGGCTCGAAGCGGGGGCGTGGGCGCTGGCTGCGATCCTCTTCGTCTGGCAGATCCCCCACTTCCTCGCCCTCGCGTGGCTCTACCGCGTGGACTACGCCCGCGGCCGGTTCCGCATGCTGCCGGTGTTCGACCGCGACGGCCGGGTGACGGGACAGATCGTCGTCTTGACGAGCCTGATGCTCGTGCCGGTGGCGTTGACGGCGACGCTGATCGGTCTCGGCGGGTGGATCTACACGATCGGATCGATCCTGCTCGGGGGTTGGATGGTCACGCGGGCGGTCGGGCTCTACCGCGATCGGTCCGAGGCCAACGCCCGACGCGTCTTCCTCGCGAGCCTCCTCTACCTGGCGGTGTTGCTGGTGCTGCTGGTGATCGACCAGGGCACGCTGACCTGGGCGGAGCCGACGGTGTACCGGCTCGTCGCGGCAGGCCCGTAGGACACGTCCGAGGACTTCCACCGCCAAGGTGCCACGGACAGCGAAGCGTCCGTGCCGTCAGCGTCCATCGCGGTGGGGTATTTGACTCCCGGGCGTCCATCGCGGTGGCGTATT
>JABDLI010000053.1 GCA_013003065.1 Phycisphaerales bacterium
GCTTCCAGTCGATGATCAGCGACCTCCATCGCTATTGGTCGCAGTGGAACGAGGGGTCGCAGGGCGAGCTCGAGTCCGCGGAGAGAGCCGGCTGAACACGGACGCGAGAAGGGACGCGGACACGGACACGGACGCGGACACGGACGCACATCGCGCGAACGCCCGACCCAACCTGCTCGAGGCGGCATGGACGCCGCCGGTAACCACGCAGCCCTGCACCCGCCGGAGGCGGTGCGAAAGACAGTCCGAACCCACGCCCAAATCTTCACTGACCAGCTCGCAGGATGCGAGCGTCATATGAGACCCCCGACAACTGGGGTCGAGCCGCACGACGCGGCGTCAACAACGCGGCCACCGGCGCCCGGCAAGCACAACCACCGTCCCCTGGCAGGACGCCAGCGCAAGGGTCCACGTCCGAATCTTCCCAAGCGCGGCGGCATGGACGCCGCCGGTCCCCACGCGATGGGGAGAATTGGAACTCGAATGGGAATGGGAATGGGAATGGGAAGTGGAATGGGAATGGGAAGTGGAATGGGAATGGGAAGTGAAAGGGGACCCGGAGATCGGGGAGTGGCGAATGGGGAACTGGAATTCGTTAAACCGCCCCCGCGCACCGTGAGATGGACGCGAGGACCAGACGCCCATCGCGCAAGCGCCCGACCCAACCTGCACAAGGCGGCAAGGACGCCGCCGGTGATCACGCAGCCCGAAAAGAGGACGCGCACGCCCAGCGGCGTCCGTACCGCTCGTCCACGAAGGTCCGTCTACCCCCGCATCCTCCGCGCATCCTCCACCCTGCTCGCGTTCCCAAAGACGCACAACGCAAGATCCTCGTCGTACATCACATGCCCCTCCCCGTACGCGTCACACCGACGCCGAACCTCCGCCAGCTCCTCGTCGGAGTACCGGTGCTGCGGCCCGTCGATCCCGTTGAGACGAAAGCACGGCGGGCGTCCGCGGACCGGGCCGCGGACCATCGGGTCGACGACGTGGCTGACGGTGTGTTCACGGCAGAGTTGCGTGAGCGTGCAGTCGGGCCAGCTGCGGTTCCGCGGCTCCCAGCCCAGACGCATCCCCGCGCGATGCGCCCACGGGAAGAACTCATCGAGCGTGTCGATGTTCTCGTCGGTGGGGCGGAAGCTCGCCGGGGTCGGCACGATGACGAGCGCTGCCTCGACGGCGCAAGCGAATTCCATCGCACCCTTCCACACTCGACGCACGCCCCGCAGCCCGGCGGTCTCTCGGTGACCCGCCTCGACCCGCACGATGAAGTCGAACTCCGCGGGGGCGATGCGACGCCAGTGCTGGCCATCCTGCAATGACGGCATCGATCCTCGGCCGAGGCGGATCTCGACGAGGTCGAGCGTCGCGAAGTCTTCCGCCGGGTCGGAGAAGCCGCTGGTGCCGGCGCGGATCAGCCGCATGGCGTCATCGTACCGGTCGCCCCGCGGATTCGAGTTATCCGGACGCGAACGGTTCGAATGCCGGATCCCGAATCGGTCGAAGACGCACGAAGAGGAGAGATCGTCCTTCCACGGAGCTGACCATGAACGCCCTGAAGATTGCCGCCGTCGTCATCCTCGCCGCCGCCGTTGCCGCGTGCGGGCGGGTCACCTCCTCGGCCGATGCGGCCCCCGATCGGGCCGTCGTCGGGAAACGCACGCCCGTCGCGCAAGCCGGATCGACGGCGACCCCGGCCGCCGCCGCAACGCCGGCGGAGACCGTCGAGCAGATGCTCGAGCTCGCCCGCGCCGGCGAATGGGGCGCGTACATCGACCGGTTCTACGGCGAGCAGCACAAGTTCCGCCCGGATCACGACGACCGCGGCACGCTCATCGCGCGGTTCAGCGAGCGATCGGACGCGCTCATCACCGCGCTCGAGGCCGTGACTCAGATCGAACCGGTCATCTCCGCCGACGGCGACATCGCCACCTTCCAGCTCGACGATGACGCCCGCTTCATGCTGTACCGCGTCGAAGACGGCCGGTGGATGTTCCATCTCTGAGCCTCATTCTGTTCGGCGTCCGCCCCCTCGGCCGATGCAGATGGCTGTGTGCGGTTCACGCAGGGGACCGTTCGTGACGGAGCGTCGGCGATGAAACGCGGTCTCGGGTCCATCGCAGCCGGGCTGGGCGTGCTGGTGGGAACGATGCTCGTCGTCTTCGGTGTGCTCGCGATTGCGGGTTTCGCCCGACCGGTCGCAGGGGAGACGCTCGACCTCGCGCCGTGGCTGAAGGTCGAGCTCGTCGCCGGCGGCATCGCGGCAATCGCCGCCGGCTGGCTGTGCCGTCGCCTGGCGTGTTGTCTGTGGCCACCGCTCGCGCTCGCCGCGATCGTGCTGCTCCTCGGCCTCGTCGAAGCGGCGGAGCTGCTGGTCGCCGCCGGCGTGAAGGATGTCAACGCCCCGACGCCGCTCGTCCTTGCCGCCCCCGCGGTGGGGACGGTGGGGGTGCTCATCGGCGCGTTTCTGCTCGCGCGGTCATCGACCGCCATGCGCTGAGCGACCGACTCGATCCCGAATCGCGGTCCGGCTCGCAACGGCGATCTCCTTTCGGCAGGCACTGCCTGGTTGAGCGAGCCGGTCGCCGTTCCGCCATAATGCGCCCCGGTCGGAGCCGGACCGTGGAGGGCGACAGCCGTGGCATCAGCTCGAATCATCCGCCGCTCGATGACTGCCGGCGTCGTCTGCATTGCATCATCGGTGTGGGCGCAATCGGCGGCGCCTCCGTGGGAGCAGATGGACTACGGTCCGTTCCTCTCCACTGCGGTTGGCATCGGTGAGGGGATCACCCCGGTCCCCAAGGGACTCGTCGTGCGTCTGCGCACACGCGATGGACGCCCGACCGATCTGCACGCGGTCTTCGACACCGATCTTCTCGCCTGGCGATGCGTGTGGAGCGGCACGCTCGCGCGGCGGGGGATCGTGTTCGACGGGCCGCACGGGGTCTTTCCGGAGATCGAAGGCGACGCGATCTTGCGGTTGCCGCCGCGTCCCGGCATCGCCGATCCCGCGACGCACGCGTGGCCGCCGGCGGATCCTCGCGTCGAGCCGTGGGGTCCGATTCCGCCGGCGTGGGGACGCTGGGTGGGACTGTCGCTCGACGGTGACGACGTCGTCTTCGAGTACACCGTCGATCGCGACCGGCACCGCGTCCGGGAGCGGGTCTGGGCGCAACCGCACGCGGGGGGTCATGCCTTCGTCCGCGAGATCAACGTCGAGACCTCCGATGACACGTCGGGCGCCGGGCCGATCCTCGCGCTCGTTGCGTCCGACGATCGGGCGCGTGTCGTCGCGTCACCCGAAGCGCAGCTCGTCCACGCGGCGACTGCCATTCGAGCGCCCGCGCGCGGCACCGTGCGGGTCGCGATCGCCGCTGAGGCTCGAGCCCCCGGGGCCGGGGCCGGGCCCGCGCCGCCGGCCGCCGCACGGCGGAGCGTGGACGAGGCGACGGCACACGCTGCCGCGCGATGGGGCGCGTCAATCACGACCCGGGGGGTGATCGACGACCGCCCCGGCGAATCACGGGACCGCCGCCGGATCAAACGCGATGCGGGCGCGCCGGCGACGGTCGTCACTCTTGCCACCGCCGGTAACGGCCGCCTCGAACTCGTGCGGGACGGCGTCGTCGTCGGGGCGGGCGCCGCCGGAGCCGTCGTGACGCTGCGGTATCCGGCCGCGACCCCGTCGTTCACGCCGCGGTATCCGATCGGGTGGTGGCCCGCCGACTCCGGCGACGGCTCGCACGAGTGGAACGCGTTCACCGAACGGCGGGATCTGCGTCTGGATGGCGTGACCTGGCGTCGTGGCGTGCGGGGACGGTCGCTCGACTTCGACGGGACGGCGGCGGCCTGGCTCGACGACGTGGAGATCGACTTCGCCCAGGACGATCTGACGATCGCGGCGTGGATCCACACGACGTCGGACGGCACCGTGTTTGCCGTTGCGCCGCGTGACGGCATCTGGGCCCCCGATGGCGTGACGCTCTTCCTGCGGGCGGGCCGGCTGAGCTTCGACGTCGGATGGGTGGGCGTGCTCACCGCGGGACCGCGTCTCGACGACGGTCGGTGGCACCACGTTGCGGCAACGTGGGCCCACGCAGATGGTCGCGTGCGGCTCTACGTGGATGGCGAAGACGTCGGTTCGAAGCTGCTTCCGCTCAAGAACGCGGATCGCGACGGGTTCGTGCCGCGTTTCGGCTGGACGAACCGAGACTTCCCCGCGACGCCGCGTTTCAGCGGCTACATGGACGGTCCCATGCTCCTTCGCGCGGTCGTCGACGAAGCCGACATTCGCGCGATCGCGGCGATGACGGGCGAGCCGCTCGTCACGGCGACGGTCGTGCGGGGTCGCGGGGACGCTGGCGACGAGCCGGCCACGATCGCGCTGGCCGGCGCGGACGCCGTCCGCCAGGCGCGGTTGCATCTGCCCGCGGCGACGGCGGAATCGGTCCACACGGTCGAGGAACGACACGGACCACGCTCGGCCGTGTTGGCCTGGGCGCACGCCGCCCTCGCAGAGGATGATGCGCCCAGCCGCCCCTTCCGGATCGATCGCCTGACCTGGCCCGCCGACAATCGGTACGGTTCGTGGCTTCGCTTCGGCGCGTTCGACTTCGTCCCCGCGTCGGCGGCAAGTCCAACGAGTGCGGTGATCACCACCTGGTCCGGTGACGTGTGGCGGGTCGACGGGCTGGACGACGATCTCGACTCGTTGCGCTGGTCCCGCGTGGCGACCGGGCTCAACCAGCCGTTCGGCGTCGTGGCCCAAGGCAATGGGACGCTCGTGCTGGGCCGTGACCAGATCACCCGCCTGCACGATCGCAACCACGACGGGGAAGCGGATTTCTACGAGTGCTTCACGAACGCCGCCCGCAACAGCGAACACTTTCACGAGCCCGCATCCGGGTTGCTCGTGACCCCCGACGGCGATTACCTCTATCACAAGGCAGCGCGGCACGCGAAGCTCGCGCTCCATGACCACCACGGCACGGTGCTTCGCGTGTCGGCCGACGGTTCGACGACGGAGGTCGTGGCCCGCGGATTCCGCGCACCGATCGGGCTGACCCGCCTGCCCGACGGCGCGCTGCTCGGATCCGACCAGGAAGGGCACTGGACACCGGCCAACCGCATCAACCTGATCCGCCCCTCGGCGGTGAGCCCGCCGTTCTACGGCAACGGGTGGGCGGCCACGCCGGCGGGGTCACCGCGGGTCGAGCGCAGCGGCGAATCGGTCCGCTCGGCGTGGGACGGCGACGATCCGTACGTCCCGCCGCTCTGCTGGCTGCATCCGACATTCGACCGTTCGCCCTCGTCACAGGTGTACGTCGATCATCCCGCGTGGGGGCCGCTCGCGGGCTCGATCCTCGGGCTCTCGTACGGGACCGGCGAGGTCTACCTCGTGTTGCGTGATGACGTCGCGATGGCGGACGGAAGCACCGTCACCCAGGGCGGTGTCGTCAAGCTCGGAATCCAGCTTCCCACCGGTCTGCTCGCGGGGAGAATCCATCCGGCATCGGGTGATCTGTACGTCTGCGGCTTGTTCGGGTGGTCGAGCGATCGCACCGAGCCGGGCGGGTTCTACCGCGTCCGCCCCATGGCCGCGAGCTGGTCGCGTTCGCTCAACATCCCGCGTCGCGTGCGTGCCACCCGCGATGGTCTCGAGCTGACGTTTCTGCATCCACTCGATCCGGCCTCGGCGACCAGCCCCGACGGGTGGACGGTGACGGCGTGGAACTACCGGCGCAACGCTTCGTACGGCTCGCCCACCTTCGACCTGGAGGGCCGTCGTGACGCACGCACGACCTGGAACGTGGTGAACGCGACGCTCGCGGCCGATGACCGCACGGTGCGTCTGCAACTCGACGGTTTCGAGCCGGCGATGCAGGTGCACGTGACGTGGTCGATCGACGACGCGTCGGGTCGGCGTCTCGAGCATGAGACGCAGCTCACCGTTCACACGCGGCCGGTCCCCTGACGACGCGATCGTCGTCCTAGGTCCTGACGGCTCAGAATCCGTCGGAGCACGGTCATTCCCGCTCTGGACGGCGTCGCCGAAGCTCGCTGTATCGTTCAAATACGGCATCGCTTCCCCCTCCTTGGCAGAACGGAAAGCACCGCACTCCGGCGAATCCTGAGCCGTCAAACAGGACCTAGTCGCCGTGTTCGATCACATCGGGAAGCTGACGCAACCGCGACAACACGACGGACGCTTCGTCACGTCGGGCCGGGTTCTTCAGCTCCGCGGTGATCGCGACTGTCCAGATGTCAAGCGAAGCCGAGTAGCCGTCGCGTTCGGTGCGGAGCTGCCGCACTTCGTCGAGCCATGGCGCGGAGACACCTTCGCACAGCCGGCGCCACAAGGCATCCGCGGCGCGGTCCCAGCGACGGACGAGGGCGGGGTCGGTCATGGTTGACTTGGGGTGCGGATGGGTCATGGCCGGGGCTCCGGGAGGACACCGGATGAATCGGATGGGGGAGTGGGGGATCGTGAGAAATCGTCGCGAGGCTCTTTGGGTTGGCGGTCGGGGTGCGCGGTTTGCGGTTCGCGGTTCGCGCTGCGTGGGGACCGGCGGCGTCCATGCCGCCTTGGGCAGGTTGGGTCGGGCGATTGCGCGATGGGCGTCGTCCCCGCGTCTATCTCAACGGTGCGCGGGGCGGTTCGACGAATTCCAGTTCCCCATTCGCCGCTCCCCGATCTCCGGGTCCCCTTCCACTTCCCATTCCCATTCCAGTTCCCATTCCCATTCCAGTTCCAATTCTCCCCACCGCGCGGGGACGGCGGCGTCCATGCCGCCTCGCTTGGGAAGATCTGGACGTGGACCCTCGCGCTGGCATCCTGCCAGGGGACGGTGGTTGTGCTTGCCGTGCGCCGGTTGCCGCGTTGTTCACGCCGCGTCGTGCGGCTCGACCCCAGTTGTCGTGGGTCTCAAATGACGCTCGCATCCTGCGAGCTGGTCAGTGAAGATCTGGACGCGGGTTCGGACTATTTTTGGCACCGCCTCCGGCGGTGCAGGGC
>JABDLI010000131.1 GCA_013003065.1 Phycisphaerales bacterium
GCGTGGTTCAGGACCGCCCAATGAGGCGAATCTGCGAAGACCGGAGAATCTGGAGAACCCTCGCGAGCGTCGCGGCGTGCTTGGCGGGTGCGTGCAGCCCGCAGTGGTTCGTGGCCGACGCGGATCGCGAGGTGAACGCGTTGCTCGCCGAGTACGAGCACCGCGTCATCGATGAGTGGGCCGACGGCATCGTGCGTCCCGCGACGCTCCCCCCGGAGCCGGCGGAGACGGAGACCCACCGGGAGACCCGGGTCGTTCCGGAACCCGCCGAACCCCCGATCCTGGTGGACCTCGCCACCGCGCTCGAGACGGCGTTCGCCTCCAGCCGCGACTTCCAGGACGCCCGCGAGTCCCTGTACCTGACGGGCCTCGGCTACACGCTCACCCGCCACAACTTCGGTCCCGTCCTGAACTCCACCGTGTCCTATCTCTGGTCGGACGCCGAGGACGCCGAGGGCGGCGATTCGCTCGACGCCGACTTCGGCGTCGGCATGCCCATCCCCACGGGCGCCGACGTCCGGCTCGACTCGAGCGTCTCCGGGACCCGCGGCGATGACCCCGGCCTGCTCCGCTTCGACGAGGACACGTTCTACGACGCGCTCGTTCGCGTGCAGATCAGCCAGCCGCTGCTCCGGGGCGGGGGCCGCCTCGTGCGGTACGAATCGCTGACGCAGGGGGAACGCAACCTCGTGTACGCCGTCCGCGACTTCGAGCTGTTTCGCGAGGACTTCGCGATCCTCATCGCCAACGCCTACTTCGACCTCGTGAGCCAGAAGCAGCAGCTCGTGATCGTCGAGCAGGACTACGAAGCGGCCGTCTTCGACAGCGAGCGGGCGAAGGCGTTGCAGGAGCTGGATCGCGATCAGGCGCAGCAGGTCTTCCTCGCCCAGCGTCGCGAGATCGAGGCCGAGGATCGCATGCTCGATGCGAGGACGAGTCTGGAGCTCGCGCTTGATGACTTCAGGATCCTCCTGGGTCTGCCGACGAGCCGGGCCATCGAGATCGCCGACGTCGAGCCGCCTTTCAAGGAGATCCGCTTCGACCCGGATTCGGCGGTGCGGTGCGCGCTCGCCAACCGCCTCGACCTTCATACCGAACGCGACCGGCTTGCCGACGCGCAGCGACAGGTGGCAATTGCCCGCAACGGGTTGCTGCCGGATCTCGATCTCACCGCGTCCTACGGCAACGACGGCGCCGGCGACCGGTTCTCGAGTGCGGGGCCCGATGCGTGGCAGGCGTCGGTCGGCGTGCGTCTGGAGATCCCGCTCGATCGCAAGGCGGAACGCAACCAGTACCGGTCGTCGCTGATCGGGCTCGCCCGCACCGAGCGCCGCGTCGAGCGTCGCCACGACGAGGTGGAGCGTGACGTCGTGAATCGCCTGCGTGAGCTGGAGCGCACGCAGAAACAGATCGAGATCCAGGAGACGCAGATCGCCCGCGAGCGTCGCGCGGTCGCCGTCGAGGAGATCCGCTTCGACGCCGGCGACGTCGATGCCCGCGACCTGCTGGAAGCACGCCAGGGGCTTACGGATTCGCTGAACAGCCTCATCGACCTTCGCGTCGATCACTTCATCGCCCGGCTGCGACTCCGGCGTGACCTGGGCATATTCTTGGTGAACAGCAAGGGGATGTGGCAGGAATGAAATCACTGCTTGTCATGATCATGGTGGCCGTCGTGGCGGGAGGCACGCTCGTCGTGCGTCAGCTCTTTCCCGCCGCCGACGAGACGACGCCGCAGGAGCGCATGGTCTACACGGTGGCCCGCGGCCCGCTCAAGGTGACGATCACCGAGAACGGCTCGCTGCTCGCCAAGGACTCGCAGAAGATCACGGTGCGATCGCGGCGGGGCGGGAAGATCACGTTCCTGGTCGAGGAAGGCAAGTCCGTCGAGGAGGGCGAGGTGCTCTGCCGGATGGACACGACCGACCTCGAGTCGCGTCTTCAGCAGCTCAAGCTCGACATCGTCAAGACCGAGGCCGATCTCGGCAGCGCCAAGACCGAGCTGGAAATCCAGGCGTCGGAGAACGTCGCCGACATCGAGAAGGCGGAGATCGCGCTGAAGAAGGCGGAGATGGAGCTCGAGCGGTACACCAAGGGTGACGCGCCGAAGGAGCGTCGGACGCTCGAAATCGCGATCAAGGAAGCCGAGACCAACCACAGCCGCGCGACGAAGAAGTACACCGACTCGGAGAAGCTCCTCGAGCAGGAGTACGTGACCGCCTCGCAGGTCGAGCAGGATCGCATCGCGTTCGAACGCTCCGCGATTCAGTTGGAAGGCGCCGGGCGCGACCTGGAGATCTTCGAGACGTACACGTTCCCGATGACGCTCACCGACAAGGAAGCCGCGTTGCGGGACGCGACCCGCAACCTGGAGAACGCGCAGAAGCGTGCGCAGTCGAAGCTCCGTCAGAAAGAGGTTGCGGTCGAGAGCCAGGACCGCCGTCTGAAACAGCTCACCAAGCAGAAGTCCGACGTCGAGGAGGAGATCGCCAACTTCACGATCACCGCGCCCACGCCCGGCATCGTGATCTACGGCGACCCCGACCAGTACTGGACCCGCGGCGAGATCAAGCTCGGCGGACAGATCTGGGGCGGCTTCACGCTGTTCACGATCCCCGATCTGCGGGTGATGAAGGTGCAGATCGAAGTCCACGAAGCGGACATCGACAAGGTGAAGCCGGACCAGGTCGCGACGGTCACGATGGACACCTACCCCGGGCTCGTCCTCACCGGCAAGGTCAGCAAGGTTGCGAGCATCGCCGGCTCCGGCGGCGGGGGGCGGCGCGAGGAGGTGAAGAAGTTCACCGTGGACATCATCCTCGACGACACGGAGTCGCGAACGCTCAAGCCGGGCATCAGCGCCAAGGCGGAGATCTTCATCGAGGGCAGGGACTCGGTCATCTTCGTGCCGCTCCAGTGCGTCTTCGTCGAGGAGGGTGAACACTTCTGCTACGTGCAGCGGGACGCGGGGCCGGTCAAGGTTGCCGTCGAAGCCGGCACGAGCAACGACATGTACCTGGAGATCACCGACGGGCTCGTGACGGGTGACCAGGTTCTCCTCTACAACCCGACGATCCAGGCCGACCCGTCCGCCGCCCAGGCACCCGGCGCGACGGCCGAGCCGACGCCGGCAACTCCGGATGCCGCGGAGACGCCTGATGTGTCGACCGCGGGCGATGGAGCAGGATGATCCAGAACGCTTCCGTCCCAATTCCGGCCGCCCGGACGCCATCCCCGCCGATTCTCGAGCTCGCCGGCGTCGAGAAGGTCTACGGCACCGAACGCAACCCGCTGGTCGTGCTGCACGGGATCGACTTCACCGTCAACGAGGGCGAGTACGTCGCGATCGTCGGCCCCTCGGGCGCCGGCAAGTCCACGCTGCTCAACATCCTCGGCTGTCTCGACCGCCCCTCCCGCGGAGCGTACCGGCTTCTCGGGGAGAACGTGGCGACGCTCGACGATCACGGCTTGTCGCAGATCCGACGCCGCCGCATCGGATTCGTCTTTCAGTCGTTTCAGCTCGTCCCGCATCTCACGGTGCAGGAGAACGTCGAGATGCCGATGTTCTACGCCCGCCAGAGCCGGCGGAGCCGCCGCCGCAAGGCCGGCGCCCTGATCGAACGCGTCGGGCTCGCGCACCGGACGACGCACCGTCCGAACGAGCTGTCCGGTGGTGAGAACCAGCGGGTCGCGATCGCGCGGGCGCTCGCCAACGATCCCGCGATGGTGTTGGCGGACGAGCCCACGGGCAACCTCGACTCGGCCACGAGCCGCGAGATCATGCGTCTCTTCGACGATCTGCACGAGTCCGGACGCACCATCGTCCTCATCACCCACGACGAGTCGATCGCGGCAACCGCGCCCCGACGCGTGAGCCTGCGTGACGGCCGGATCGAAGGCGATGAGTTTGCCGAGGAGCACGCCCGTGTTCCTGCTTGAGCTGGCGGCGGAGGCCGTGCGCTCCCTCTCGCGTCACAAGCTGCGGTCGCTGCTGACGACGCTGGGCATCATCTTCGGCGTCGCGTCGGTGCTGTCGATGGTCGCGATCGGCGAGGGGGCCCGACGCGAGATCCTCTCGCAGATTTCCGAGCTTGGCATTCGCAACATCATCATCAATGCCCGCAAGCCCCCCGAGGAGCAGGATGTCTCCGAGGAGAGCGAGTCGTCGACGCTCGAATACGGTCTCACATTTCGCGACGCGAACCAGATCCGCGCGACGGTGCCGACCGTGACCGACGTGCTGGCCGTCCACGACGAGGAGAAGTGGATCTGGTTCAAGAGCCGCCGCATCCCGGCGAAGGTGCGTGGGGTCCGCGCGGCATACTTCGAGCGGCTCAAGCTGGAACCCTGGATCGGCCGGGCGTTGACCGAGCTCGACGGCGCCGAACGCAGCCGCGTGTGCGTCGTCCGGTCGCGATTGCTCGAGGACGCGCGATACGTCGGCGAACCGCTCAAGCTCGACCTGAAGGTCGGCACCGAGTACTACCGCGTCGTCGGCGTCCTCCCGGACTTCGAGTTCCAGAGCCCCAACCGCTCGGTCCTCGGCATCGACGACCGCGCGATGGAGGTGTACATCCCGTTCGAGACCGCCATCGACCGCTTCGGGCTCCATTCGGTGACCGAGCGTTCGGGCAGCCGCGAGAGCAGCCGCGTCGAGCTGCATCAGATCGTGTGCACGGTGGACGACGAGGTGAACGTCATCGACACCGCCCGCAGCATCAAGTCGATCCTCGCCACGTTCCACGACAAGCAGGACTACGAGATCACGGTGCCGCTGGAGCTCCTCGAGTCCCAGCAACGCACGCAGCGGGTCTTCAACATCGTGCTGCCGATCATCGCCGGCATCTCGCTGCTCGTGGGCGGCATCGGCATCCTCAACATCATGCTCGCCAGCATCACCGAACGCACCCGCGAGATCGGCATCCGCCGCGCGATCGGCGCGAGCGGGGGGGACATCACGTGGCAGTTCCTCATCGAGACCGTCACGCTCGCCACGATCGGCGGCCTCCTCGGCGTCGCGCTCGGTGTCGGGGGCGTGTTCGTCCTCGAACGCAGCACGAGCTGGGAAGCCGCCATCACCCCCGGCGCGCTCGCCCTCGCCATGGGCGTCTCGTGCATGACCGGCATCGTGTTCGGCATCTATCCGGCGCGGCGTGCGGCCGCGATGGACCCGATTCGCGCGCTGCGCACGTGACACCATTCCCAAAGGTGCCACGGACGCTTCGCTGTCCGTGGCACCGGTCTTACGCGTCCGCGAACCGTCCGTGCCCGCGTTCGGGTCAGCTCCAGTTCCCCATCACGGTCAACAGATCGATGAACCCGACCGTGCCGTCACCGTCCACGTCTTCACGGCAGTGCTCGCACGCGCCCCACTTGGCGAGGACCATGAGCATGTCGGAGAACCCGACGAGCCCGTCGCCGTCCATGTCGCCGGCGAGCGGCGGGGTGCAGGGTCCGGCGCACATCGTGCCGTCGCCGCGGTAGGCGCCGCCCATCTCGATGCAGTCGTCATTCTCGATGACCCGGCAGCTCTCGTCGGGCAGACAGCACGCCCCGATCGCCGTCGGGCAGGGGTCGCCCTCGCAGGTGACGCCGTGACCGAGAAAGTCGCCGCCCCGCATCACGCACGCGAAGTCGGAAAGCTCCTCGCACGTTCCGTCGCCGAAGCAGCACGCGCCATCGAGACGCTCGCAGAGGCCGGTGCAGATCGTGCCCAGACCCGCGGGCGTTCCGCCGAAGAGCTCGCACGCCGTCGTCACCATCACGGCGCAGGCGCCGTCGGGGAAACAGCAGGCTTCCTTCGGCACGGGGCACAAGACCGGCGTGCAGTCGACGCCGAACCCTTGGAACGTGCCGCCATCTCTGACGCAGTCGGTCTGGGTCATCGAGACGCACGCGCCGTCGGGGAAGCAGCACGCCCCGGCGGGTCGCGGACACAGGCCCGGCCCGCACACGCTGTCGTCACCCTGGTAGACCCCGCCCATGCTCTCGCAGCTCATCTCGTTCATGACGCCGCATGTCCCGAACGGGAAACAGCAGGCGCCTTTCGCCCGCGGGCACGGATCCAGCTCGCACGGGATGCCGAACCCCTGGTAGATGCCGCCGGAGGCGAGGCACTCGGCCTGGGTCACGATGACGCACGTTCCGTCGGGGTAGCAGCACGCGCTCGCCGGCGGCCGGCAGAGATCCGGCACGCAGATGGTTCCGTCCCCCTCGTAGAGACCGCCGAGCGTCACGCACTCGCCCTCCTCCATGACGCCGCACGCGCCGTCGGGGAAGCAGCATGCGCCCTTCGGCGCTGCGCACAACGCGGGCGTGCAGGCGACCTCGTCCCCCTGGTACGTGCCGGCGGCCGCGACGCAGTCGTCGTCGGTGAGCACGTCGCACGAGCCGTCTGCGAAACAGCACGCGCCGGTCACCGGCGCGCATCGCGTGGGCGTGCAGACGACGTTGTTGCCCTGGTAGACGCCGCCGCGACTCTTGCATTCCTCGAACGTCAGCTCTTCGCAAGTGCCGTCCCGGAAGCAGCAGGCGCCGCGGAGAATCAGGTAGAACCGAACGCCGAGGTTGTCGTACCGGTTCGCGTTGAGATCGCCGAACCAGTCGTTGCGAAACAGGACGCTGTAGTTGCCGTCGCTCTCGGGGAGGTCGAGATACGGCAGGAAGATGTCGTCCCCGGAATCGCCGTAGTGACCGGCCTCGTCCGATTCGGGGCCGTCGAACGACCACGCTTCGTCGGCGTCGGGCAACGTCGTAAAGCCGCCGATGATGTACTGAAGCCCGGACGGCGCGGTGAGACGCAGCTGCGCGTCGGATGCCCAGCTCGAGTCGGAAATCGGTTCGGAGTAGTCGAAACGCACTTCGAAACCGACGACGAGCGCCGGATTCACACCGACGAACGGGCTCACGACGAGCTCCTCGCCGGCGCCGAGCTCGGCGCTTCCCAGCTCGATCCACGGAGTGATGCCGTTGAACCCACCCTCGTCGCCGCCCACCGCCGGCGTCGCGGCGACGAGCATCGATGCAATGAGAGCGATCGCGAAGAGCCTCATTTCTCTGTTCTCCTCTCCCGGGGGCTGGAGCATGCCGTGATCGCGCACGCCCCGGTGGGCAACGGTGGGTGCCGCCACAAATGCTTGTGGCTTGGCATCTTATGGATCGACCCCTCGATTGCAAGCGGATTCCGGTGAGGTTTCCACGATGTTTGTGACCCGTCCGGGGCCCCGTACGGCGTCCGGTTGGCATGCGGTCGCGGGAAGGGGCGACCCCCTCCCTACTATCAGGCAGTCCAGGAGATCCCATGCCCGCCCTGACCACCCTGCGAGGACTGCTTGCCCACTGCGACTGGGGTCGCGACCGCCTGCTGACCGTGGCCGCCGCCTTGCCGGAGGAGACACTCGACCGGGCGTCTCCGGTGGGCCCCGGCTCGATCCGCGCCGTGCTTCAGCACCTCTGGCGAGCCGAGCGGTACTGGCTGGACCGGTGGAAGTCGGGTCTGGACGCGGCCGACGACGTCACCGGCGCCGAGTCGTCGGTCCCGCGGCTCGCCGATCAGTTCCGGCGTCTCGCCGCGGAGCGGAACGCGTTCCTCGACGCGGGGGGGCCGGCGTTCGAATCGCACCCGATCACCTTCCACTCGCTGTGGCACCGCGACGCGACCTATCCCCTTGGCGACATGATGTTGCACGTCGCCAACCACGCCACGCACCACCGCGCGCAGGCGGTGAACATGCTTCGTCACGCCGGTGTGAAACCGCCCGCACTCGACTACCTGGTGATGCGACGCGATCCGGACGTTTCCACCGTCACCTACGATCCGCCGACGATCGCCGAGTACTTTCGTTACGGCGATTGGGCGAACGACCGCGTCTTCGAAGTTGCCGCGACGCTCGATGATGAAGCGCTCGACCACCCGTTCGCCATGGGGCTCGGATCGCTCCGCACGACGCTGCTCCACATCCACGCCGCCGAACGGTGGTGGCTCGACCACTGGCGGGGCGTCGCGTCGCATCCGTTCCCGCCGCCCGCGCCGACGACAAGCGTCGCGGAATTGCGCGAAGCGTGGTCGGAGACGATCGCGGGCCGGGACGACCTGCTCCGCGTCGCCACGGCGGAGGACCTCGAACGCCCGGTGACCGTCCAGCCCCGCCCGGACCGGTCGTTCACCTTCGCCGTCGGCGACACGATGCTCCAGCTCGGCGGCCACGGCACCCATCACCGCGCACAGGCGATCAACATGATGCGGCATCTGGACCTCGAGCCCCCGATGATCGACCTGATGCTCTGGGCGGAGCCAGTAGAGGCCCCCGGCGCCTCGTGAGTCGGGCGATCCCCGCGACCAGCGGCGGCTCGGGTTCGGGGAGTGGGGGTGGAGCCGACGCGCCGGCCAGTCGATTGAGTGCCGGGAGCTACCTTTTCCTGGCCGGCTTCGATGGGTCCGCAAACTCCCCGGAATGCCCGGGATACCCCCGGGGGGCCGCGAAAACAGTGTTGAAGGGACTCACGAGGCCGTACAGCTTCCAAACTGCCCCGCTGGGATGGCAGAGAGTCCGGAACATCGCGGGATGATGGGTGATCCCAATGTCCCCAATCCATATAGTGGGGGCAACAATGTCCGGCCGCCGGGCGTTGAGGAGGGGAGCGGGGACTGCCACCGCGCTCTCATTGACCGGTTCAACCCGTGTCGCCGCATTTGCTGCGACGGCCCGATTCCATCACCGCACACAAACCACCATTGACGCGACAGGAGCATTGACGATGAGAAAGCTGACCACCGTTCTCGCCCTCGGCTGTATGGCACTGCTGGCCCAGCCGGGCCAGGCGTGTGACGAAGCCAAGGCTGCCGCCCTTGCCGGCAAGGCCCAGTGTGGCGTGACCGCCACCGCAATCGCCAGCACCGACTGCCCGATCGAGAGCGCGATGGGCTCGCTCGCAGCGGCCATGGAAGCCATGAACGCCGCCCAGACCGACGTGCCCGGTCGCGAGCACGTCATCGCCGCGGCGCTTCAGCTCTCGAAGATGAAGCCCGACGCCGCGAAGGTCCACTTCGCGAAGTTCGCCGGCTCCGGCGACTGCAGCAGCCTGAAGACCCGCACCGCCGTCGCGAGCATCAAGTCGGGCGAGTGCTCGAGCGCGAAGCCGGTCGTCGCGAAGGTCAACCAGAGCGACTGCTCGTCCCCCTGCGGCACCAAGGCCAAGACCGTCGTCGCCAACGTGAAGTCGGGCGACTGCTCGTCCAAGCAGGCGAAGGCCGTCGTTGCCAACGTGAAGTCGGGCGACTGCTCGTCCAAGCAGGCCAAGACCGTCGTCGCCAACGTGAAGTCGGGCGATTGCTCGTCGAAGCAGGCGAAGGCCGTCGTTGCCAACGTGAAGTCGGGCGACTGCTCGTCGAAGCAGGCGAAGGCCGTTGTTGCCAACGTGAAGTCGGGCGACTGCTCGTCCCCCTGTGGCACCAAGGCCAAGACCGTCGTTGCCAATGTGAAGTCGGGCGACTGCTCGTCCAAGCAGGCGAAGGCCGTCGTTGCCAACGTGAAGTCGGGCGACTGCTCGTCCAAGCAGGCGAAGGCTGTCGTTGCGAACGTGAAGTCGGGCGACTGCGCGACCGCGTGTGCTGAGGCATGTGCGACCGCGTGCGAAGGCAAGGCAAAGGCCGTCGTTGCGAACGTGAAGTCGGGCGACTGCGCGACCGCGTGTGCTGAGGCATGTGCGACCGCGTGCGAAGGCAAGGCCAAGGCCGTCGTCGCGAACGTCAAGTCGGGCGACTGTGCTTCTTCGTGCAAGGGTGAGAAGGCCCGCAACGTCGTCGCCAACGTCAAGAGTGGCGAAGGCTGCTGCGATTCCTCGAAGGCCAAGGCGATCGTCGCCAACGTCAAGTCGGGCGAGTGCAGCTCGGCCAAGGACGTGAAGTTCGTCGCCTACGGCTGCGAGAAGAGCGACGCCGTCGCTCAGGCCGCCGCCAAGGCGTACCTCGAGGTGATGCACGCGATCCAGACCGTCGCCGGTCAGGAAGGCTGCCCCTCCGACACCGCCCACAAGGTGCTCACCGCCGTCGTCGAGCGGATCCAGGCCGAGTACGCGGCCCAGGCCAAGGCCGACGCCCCAGCGGCGACGCCCGCGACCGTCAGCTTCGGCGCCCTCGGCGAGAAGAAGAGCGGCAGCAGCTGCTCCAGCAAGAACTGAGCGGAATAACCTCCCGCTACTCACACGGATACCGTCGCCCTCCGGACACCGGAGGGCGACGGTTCTTTTGCGCCCGGGTGAGCGCGGCCGCGGCCGGATCCGTGACCGCGTCCGCGTCCGTGTCCGTGACCGCGTCCGCGTCCGTGCCCGCGTCCGCGTCCGCGACCGTGCCCGTGTCCGTGCCCGCGTCCGTGACCGCGTCCGTGACCGTGCCCGCGTCCGCGACCGTGTCCGTGCCCGCGTCCGCGACCGTGCCCGTGTCCGCGTCCGTGCCCGCGTCCGCGTCCGCGACCGCGTCCGCGTCCGTGCCCCTCCAATGTCTTTCCTGACCCCCGGCCCCGCCCTCCTCGCGGCGCTCCTCGTCCTCCCGCCGCTGATCCTCCTCTATCTGCTCAAGCTCCGCCGACGGCGGTTGCAGTGGCCGAGCACGCTGCTGTGGAGCAAGTCGTTCGAGGATCTGCAGGTCAACGCGCCGTTTCAGCGGCTGCGTCTGACGCCGCTCTTCCTGCTCCAGCTTCTGCTGATCCTCGCGTTGCTCCTCGCGTTTGCGCAGCCCGTGATCACCAGCGACGGCGCGGCGGCGTCACGCGTGATCATCCTGCTCGATCGGTCGGCCTCCATGGCGACGCGGGACGTGCCCGGGGACGCGGGGCCGATCACGCGTTTCGAGGCGGCCCGGGCCGCTGCGCGTGAAGTCGTCGATCGTCTTGCCGGCAGCGGTGACCCGACACCGGTCATGATCATTGGGTTCGGCGCGTCAGCGCAGGTCGTGTGCAGCTACGAAGCGCGGCGGGCGGTGCTGCTCGACGTCATCGCGGGAATGACCGTGACCGACGAACAGGCAGATCTCGACGCGGCGCTCGATCTGGCGGGGACGTTCGCACGCGGGGGCGAGGAGCCGGACGTGGATCCTCCGGACGTCCTGCTCATCTCCGACGGTGGCGTCGCCCCGCCCCGGGAGGCCGCGGGCTTCGGGCTCGCCGCGGGACGTTTTCGCTTCATTGCCGTCGGTCCCGACGGTCCGGCCGAGAACGTCGGCATCACCGCGCTCAACGCGCGACGCGATTACCGCGATCCGAGCCAGGTCCTCGTCTTCGCCCGGCTGATCAACGCCGGTCCCGATCCCGTCGAGACGCTCGTCGAGCTGCGTCTGGGCGATGCGGAGGGCCCGCTCGAATCGGTCCGCATCCCCGCGGCCACGCCGCCGGGTGACGACGGGGGCGTTCGCGCGGGTGAGGTCGGTGAGCCGGGACGGGCCGCGTTGACCTTCTCGGTGACGTTGCCCGGCGGAGCCGTGTTGAGGACGCGACACCACGCGCGGGATCCGCTCCCCTCCGACGACACCGCCGCCGTCGTGCTGCCCCCGCCGGCCCGCCCCCGGCTCGCGCTCGTCGCGCCGGACGGCCGGCCGGACCCGTTTCTCGCCGGGCTCTTGCGGGACTTCGAGCCCCGCTCGCTCACCGTGCTCACGCCCGCGGCCCTGGAGGCCGAGCTGGCCGAACCGCTGGCGCCGAATCGGTACGACGTGCTCATCTTCGATCGCGCAGCGCCGGCGGTGCTGCCCGACCTGCCCTCGCTGAGCTTTGGCGTCGCGCCGCCGCCCTTTGCGAACGAGCCGCATCCGGAGCCCGTCGGACAACGCGTTCTGAGCTGGTCACGGCAGCATCCGATCATGCGGCACGTCGACCTCGACGCGACGGTCGTTGCGACCGCAATGCGGTTGCGTCTCCCCGACGGGGCCGAGACGCTCGCCACCGGCTCGCACGGCCCGCTCGTCGCCGTCCTGGACCAGGCGGGCGTGCCCCATGTCGTGGTGGCCTTCGCTCTCGCGGAGAGCAACTGGCCGGCGCTCGTGAGCGTGGCGGTGTTTCTTCAGAACGTCCTTGATCGTCTCACCGGCGCCGGATCGGGGCAGGTGTCTCTGGGCGTTCGTCCCGGGGAGTCGGTCTCGGTTCGGCCCGCGCCGGGCGTCACCTCGCTCATCGTCACCGGGGCGGACGAGCAACCGATCACCATTCCCGTCCGATCCGACGGCGGTGGCGAGCCCACGCCGCTCCCGGCGTTCTCCCGCGTCGGGCTGTACGCCGTCCGCGACGCCCTGCCTCCGGGCAACCAGATTGCGGTCAGCGGCCTCAGCGAGGTCGAGAGCGACACCCGTCCCCGCCGCTCTCTCCAGGTGAACGCGGTCCGGGTGGCCGCGGGGGCGGCCGATCGCGCGGCGCCGCGGGGCCTGTGGCCCTGGCTGGTCGGCCTCGCCCTCGTGCTGCTCATTGCGGAGTGGCTGCTCTACTGCCGTCGCCTTCGGGAGTGATCGCCTCATCGCGATCCCACGTATCCTGCACTCTGCGGACCGCGGTGGCCGACGATGCAGTGGGAGCCGCCGCGGATGCCGCGTCCGCGTCTTCGTTCCGGAGGTCGAATCATGCCGTCATCGCTCACGCTCGCTTCCGTTCTGCTCGGGCTGCTGCTCCCCGTGTCCGCCGGTCTCGGCCAGGATCAGGAGGGCGACGCGTTGCCCACGCTGCCCACGGGGCCTGACCCCTACGCGGTGCGGTACGAACTGAGCTCGAACTATCTCTATCAGATCACCTCGAAGTTCGACGCGGGCGGCGACGTGGACGTGCACCGCACCGGTCTGCGGTTCAGCGCGAGCCGAAAGCTCTCCGAGGAGGCGAGCCTCTCCTTCAACTTCGGCTACGAGCTCAACGCCTACGACTTCGACGGCGTGACCAGCTTCGCCGGCGCCGACGATCCGTGGGACAGCGTCCAGTTCTACAACTTGCGTCTCCAATACTCCTACGCGATCAACCACGATCTGACCGTGTTCGCGGGTCCGGTCTTTCAGATTGCGCGGGAGACCGGAGCGGATTGGGACGACTCGTGGATCGCCGGCGGGTACGGCGGCGCCAGCCTTCGGGTGGACGACGATCTCACCGTCGGCGCGGGCATCGGGGTCACCAGCCAGATCCAGGAGTCGGCGCGTTTCTATCCGATCATCATCGTGAACTGGGAGCTCGCCCAGGACTTCCAGCTCGTCAGCTCCAACAGCGTCATGGGCTCCGGTCTCGAGGTCCGGTGGAACCTGGACCGCGACTCGGTCCTCGGAGTCGGCGGCGCCTTCCAGTTCCGCCGCTTTCGGCTCGACAAGGACGGCATTGCGCCCGACGGCGTGGGCGAGGAGACCGGCGTCACCATCTGGGCCCGTCTCAACCGGCAGGTCAACGCGGGGTTCGAGTACAGCCTGTGGGGCGGCATCGTCGTCGGGGGGGAAGCGGAGCTGGAGCTCGGCAACGGCGTGGTACCCGGGCACGACGAGTACCAGCTGACCGCGATCGTCGGACTGTCCGCGAAGTTCCGCTTCTAGAGACGAAGAGGTGTCAGGAACTTTTTCCCGACACCTTTTCTGCGGCTTGCTAGTCGTCCCATCGATTGAGGTCGATTTCCGCCGCGCCGGTCACCCGGCGCCACGGGGGACCGGTGAGCGGCGCCGTCTCCGTCGCCTCGCCGTCGCCGTGCTGACGGCGGCACCCCAGGCGAAACAGGCCGATCGGACCCGGGTCCCCGCCCCACGGATCCGGCACGACCATCCGCATGTACCACCGGTCGGTGTAGGAGCGTCGTTCGACGAGCAGTGAGTTCGGCAGGGTCTCGTCGCCGTCCAGGCGACGCACCACCCCCGACTCGGGAACGAGCAACGTGGCGAACGGCGTCTGCGGGGGCCCCAGACGGAGCGTCACCGCCTCTGCCTGCGGTCCGAGCGTCGTCGGCGTCGGGCGCCGGCAGTCGACGAAGATCTCCCACCGACCGGCCCTCCGTCGCACGTGTGCAATCGTGCCGCGATTCGCCGCCACGGCCCGCTGCCGGCCCGCTTGCAGCTCCGCGAGCGTGAGCGGCGCGCGAAAGGGAGTCAGGAACACGCCCGGCGGTCGCGCTTCCAGATGACGCGGGCCGACCGCCAGGCGGATGGGGGGAACCCCCGAGGCCGTCAGCGTGAGCACGGCCGGCGGCTCCTCGGGCACCTCGCCCAGCAGACCGGGGGTCGGGGGCGGCGGACGATCCAGCCGCACGATCGTGAGCTGGCCCGCGGGAATCTCGACCGCGATCGGTACATCCTCTTCCACGTGCGTCCACCGCCCGCGGACCACGAGGGGACGCAAGCCCTGGTTCACCATGGCCACCCGCACCTCCTGCGCGGCGACCAGCTCCGGCCAGGCGATCAGCGGAGATTGCGCGTCGCTCCATGCGAGCGCAGCGCGGGCGAGCCGGTCGCCGTCCCGGTCGGGGTCCAGGCAGCGTTCGAGGAGGTCGTTGACCACCGCCGGCTGGGCCACCCAGGCGGCGAACGGCTGTTCCCCATCCATCGCGATCCGGGTGAGCTGGTCCCGGCACGCGGCCGCCACACCCGGGCTGGCGGCGGCGAGGCGGGCGAGGGCAGACCGCCAGATCGTGGCGTAGTGCTCGGCGAGAAACGCGGCCGCGGGGTCGGAGAACGCGATCTCGGGCGGTGATTGCCCCAATTGGTCGGCGAGGAGCGTCCACCGCCAGTACTCCAGTGGCGACGCGGGGTCGGGTCGGTCGGGTCGAGACTCGAGCTTCAACGCGGGCCCGGTCGCCGGCGGGGGAGGATCGAACCATCGGGGGGAGAGCGGCTCGCCCATGAAGACGACGGATCCTCCGCCGTCCGGGGGGAGACGCACGAGCAGCAGCGGCGAACCGAGGTCCACGCGGCTCGTGTCGTCCGTGGGAGCGATCGTTCGTACGCCCAGCCCGCTCGCGTCGGCGGTCCATCGCCGCGCCGCCGCGCTCTCGAGGCGGGTGCGGTGCAGCCATGCAACCGTGCCCTGGAGTCGGACGCCGTCCGCAAGTTCAAGTGGAAGCGTGGCGGGCCAGCCCGTCCCCGGCTGCGCGGCGGTCAACGGAATCTGCATCACGCCGCCCCGCGGCGCGAGCGGGGTCGACGTCGCGGCGCGGATGCCCTGCACGGTTTCCGCGCGCGCCGGCGCGACGCCCGTGACGAAACACAAACATATGAGCAGTGCGCGCTCGCTCGCGCTCAAGCGCCAGCGGGATCGGCCCGAGAAAACTCTCGTCGCGGAGCCTGACACGGGGCGGAGACCCTGGGAGTCATGAGCCGGCGGCCGGGAGCGGCGGAGAACGTCCTCCCGGCCCCCGGCTTCCGTCATCGGGATGGGAGGGCGTCGCATCGATGCCTCCTGCGAAGCGGCGGGACAGACCCGCCGCGGTAGAGTGTACGCGTCGGATGGGAGTGCAGCGGGCGATGGTCGATGTGGATGGAGCGGGGCGGATCATCTTCACGGTCGAAGCGCCCGGAGCGCACGCAGTGGAGTTGGTGGGGGCGTTCGACGGCTGGCACGAGCAGCGTTTTGCCATGGAACGGCGGGGCGAGAGCACGTGGCGGCTGACGCTCGATCCGCACCCCGGCACGTACCTGTTCCGCTATCGGGTGGACGGCCGGTGGGTGATCGACGACGCCGCACACGGGGTCGTCACGACCCCGAACGGCGAAACGAAGAACCGCCTCTATCGCCCGCCGGTGCGGCTCGATCCCGACGCGATCGCGGCCTGATGCCACCGGCTCCGGGCTGATCTTGACCCGATTTGGCCGGGTTGCTATTTTGCCGCGAGCCTTTCCGGCCCATGGCGGGCTTGCCCTGTGCGCATTGATGTGGACACAGGGTGTGACGCCCCCGACGTGGTGCCCTTCCGAAGGATGAGTTTCCCGCGCTTCCTCGCGCTGTCGGCGCGAACGTGGCTGGTGGCAGCGGGGGCGGAGACAGCACGTGTCGATGAAGCCAGAGATCGCAGTCTTCGGCTGCGGCGGTTGGGGCAAGAACCTCGTGCGGTCGCTGCGTGAGCTGGGCGGGCTCCGCGCGGTCGTCGATCCGACCGAGGCGGGCCGGGCGCGGGCGGCAACGCTCGCACCGGATGTGCCCGTCCACGCGAGCGGCGATGCCGTCTGGTCCGATCCGGCCGTGCGCGGCGTGATGATCGCGACGCCGGCGGAGACGCACTACGAGCTGGCCATCCAGGCCCTCGCGGCGGGGAAGGACGTCTTCGTCGAGAAGCCGCTGACGATCGACGTCGGCGAGGCCCGCGACCTCGTGACCCGCGCCTCCCAGATGCGTCGGGTGCTCATGGTCGGGCATCTGCTCGAATATCACCCCGCCATCCTGGCGTTGCGTGATCTCGTCACGAGCGGCGAGCTCGGGAAGATCCGCTACATCATCTCCAACCGCCTCAATCTCGGGAAGATCCGAACCGAGGAGAACGCCCTCTGGTCGTTCGCCCCCCACGATATCGCCGTGATCCTGCGGTTGGTGGGGGCGATGCCCGTTCAGGTGGTGGCGACGGGCGGCAGCTATGTTTCCCCGAACATCGCCGACGTGACGGTGACGCAACTGCTCTTCGACAACGGCGTGCGCTCGCACATCTTCGTGTCGTGGCTGCACCCCTTCAAGGAGCAGAAGCTGGTCGTCGTCGGCTCGAAGAAGATGGCGAGCTTCGACGACGTCAGCAAGGAGCTGGTGCTCTACGACCAGCGGGTCGATTGGCAGGAAGGCCAGCCCGTGCCCGTGCGGGGCGAGGGCACGCCGGTGCCGTTTGCCGCGGACGAGCCCCTGAAGGCCGAGTGCCGCCACTTCATCGAGTGCGTGCAGACCGGCTGCACGCCGCGGACGGACGGCATGAACGGCTTGCGGGTGCTTCAGATCCTGCACGCGGCCCAGCGTTCGCTCGCCACCAACGGTCAGCCGGCGCAGCTCGACGCCGCCGTCTTCGCCAACGGCAGTCCCGCCGCCGAGCCGGTGATCGAGACGACGGTGCGTCCCGCCAACGTGGCCGGGATCCCGTCCGAGACGGTGGACTCCGCGTGAGCGCCGCCGACGCGAGTCATTTCCCGGGCGTGCAGATCCACGAGTCGGCGTATGTCGACGAGCCGTGCGAGATCGGCGCCGGCACGAAGATCTGGCACTTCTCGCACGTCATGGCCGGCGCCGTGATCGGCCGGAAGTGCAATCTCGGTCAGAACGTCGTGGTGTCACCGGACGTCGTGCTCGGCGACAACGTCAAGGTGCAGAACAACGTGTCGATCTACACCGGCGTGACGCTGGAGGACGACGTCTTCTGCGGCCCGTCGATGGTGTTCACAAACGTCGTCAATCCCCGCAGCGAGATCGTGCGACGCGGTGAGTATCGCCGCACGGTGATCCGGCGGGGGGCGTCGATGGGGGCGAACTCGACCATCGTCTGTGGCTGCGAGGTCGGCGTGTACGCGTTCATCGCGGCCGGCGCGGTCGTGACGAAGGATGTCACGCCCTACGCGCTCATGGTCGGCGTACCGGCGCGTCGAGTGGGCTGGGCGTGCCGGTGCGGGACGCCGCTGCCCCGCGGGCTGACAACGCTCGAATGCCCCGAGTGCGGCAACGAGTATCGCGAAGAGAACGGGCGGCTCGAGGTCGTCCACGAGAACCAGGGAAAGCTGGAGACCCATGTCTGACTCCATCACCGTGCCGTTGCTCGACCTCAAGGCTCAGTACGCGCCGCTGCGCGAGGACATCACCCGTGCCATCAACGAGGTGATCGAGAGCCAGTGGTTCATCATGGGCCCCGTCGTGCAGGGTCTCGAGGCGGACATCGCCGGCTACTGCGGCGTCAAGCACGCGATCGGCTGCGCCTCCGGCACCGACGCGATCCTGCTTGCCCTCATGACGCTCGGCGTGGGGCCGGGGGACGAGGTGATCTGCCCGTCGTACACGTTCTTTGCCACCGGCGGGTGCATCCACCGGCTCGGCGCGAAGCCGGTCTACGCGGACATCGACCCGGTCACGTACAACCTCGATCCGGAGTCGGTCCTGGCCGCCGCGGCGCGTTGCACCCGGCTCAAGGCGATCATGCCCGTGCACCTGTTCGGTCAGGCCGTCGACATGGAGGCCTACGAAGGGCTCGGCCGCGAGCTGAACGTGCCGATCATCGAAGATGCGGCGCAGGCGATCGGCACCGAGGATGTCGACGGCCGACGCGCCGGCACGCGGGGAACGATCGGCTGCTTCAGCTTCTTCCCGTCGAAGAACCTCGGGGCATTCGGTGACGGCGGCGTCTGCACGACGAACGACGACACGCTCGCCGAGCAGATCGCGCTCTTGCGACTGCACGGCGGGAAGCCCAAGTACTACCACAAGGTCGTGGGCATCAACTCGCGGCTCGATGCGCTCCACGCGGCGGTGTTGCGGGTGAAGCTGAAGCACCTCGACGATTGGACCGCGGGGCGGCAACGCAACGCCGCCTGGTACGACAAGGCGTTCGCCGCCGCCGGCGCGGCGACGAGCGTGGTGTCGCTCGACGAAGGCGGCTTCCCGCTCCGCACGCCCGCGCCGGCCCCGGATTCCGCCCGGCACATCTACAACCAGTACGTGATCCGGGTGCCCGCCGGCATCCGCGATGCGGTTCGGGACGAGCTGAAGGCCAAGAACGTCGGCTCGGAGATCTACTATCCCGTCCCGCTGCACCTCCAGGAGTGCTTCGCGCACCTCGGCTACGAACGCGGCTCGCTCCCGCACTCCGAACGCGCCGCGGACGAGACGATCGCCCTGCCGATCTACCCCGAGCTCACCGAGACGCAGCGTCAGCACGTGGCGACGACGATCGTCGAGTTCGTCGGCAAGCACGCGACCGCGGGCGTGTGAAGAAAGATGAGCGGTCTCGGTAAAGCCTGACCGACCCGCACCCGCTTCATTTTCTTCCCAGCGGTCCTCCGGCGTCCCTGTGCATCGAATGCCGATCGTGGACAGCGCGTCGTGAATGCCACGGTCCCGGCTATGTGCGCGGGTCCGATAGCCAGCGTGATCTGGACCCGCGGAGCGCTCGATCACAAGCGGGTGCTGTCGTCTCGTTGATTCCGCCAGTGAGCCGGACCGAGAACGCCGAAGTCATGGCGGTGCCGGCACCGCCGTGCGGCCCCATGAACCCATGTCCAGATCGGCTTCCAAATCCGCCCCTTCGGCCCCGACGCCCTGGGTGGAACAAGTGGCTCGTCTCGTCGATCGCCGCGACGCCGCGCGACCGTTCCTCGACGACCTGCTGCACACCGCCACCGCCGTGTCGGGCGTCATCGGTGCCGCCGTGCTCCGGACCGAGGGGACGAATCGTCTGCGGGTGGTCGCGGTGTGGCCCGCGCTCGCACCGGGTGCGGCGATGCCCTGGTGGCTTGCCACCGCGGCCGAACACGCACGTGCGATCGATCGGGCGGGACAGACCGTCATCGCGACATGTCCGGAGCCGGATGATCCGGAGCCCGCACGAACACGCAACCGCGTGATCCTCGTGTCGCTGGCGGCACCCGCGGGGCGGGTGGTCATGGCCTACCTCGTCGCTCCGCCGAACGCCGCTGCGCTCGCCGGGATGCGGGCCTGGCTGGAGACGATGAGCGGGCTGTTCACGCTGCAGAGCGTCCACGCTCGGATGGACGCCGAGCGTCAACTGCTCGAGCGGCTGCATGCGACCGTCGATGTCGTCGAGACGACCAACGAACACGATCGGTTTGGCGCCGCGGCCATGGCGTTCACGAACGAGGTCGCAACGCGTTGGGGCGGCGAGCGTGTCACCCTCGGCTTCCTCGACGGCCGGTACGTCAGGACCGTCGCGATCAGCCACGTCGAGGCATTCGATCGTCAGACGGATCTCGTCCGTGACCTCGAGTGCGCGATGGAAGAATGTCTGGATCAGGATACGGAGATCGTCGTCCCTCGGCCGTCCGGGGCGATCTATGTGACGCGTGCGGCGGAGCGTCTTTCCGAGCGTCACGGCCCGGTCTCGGTCGCCAGCCTCCCGCTTCGACGCAACGGGCGAGTTGTCGGGGTGTTGACGGTCGAACGCCGTCTCGACGACCCGCTCGCGGTCGATGATCTTGAGATCCTTCGCGTCGTGTGCGAGCTGGTTTCACCGCGGTTGCTCGATCTGCGGCAGCACGACCGATGGTGGGGTGTGCGGACGCTGGACGCCGCCCGCACCGGGCTCGCCGGCCTGCTCGGCGCCGAGCACACGTGGGCCAAGCTTACGGGTTTGCTGATCACAGGCGTGATTGCGTTTGCGTTGCTCGGACGCGGAGAGGACCGGATCGACGCGTCGTTCGAGGTGAGCGCGGTCGTGCAGCGCGTGATCCCCGCGCCGTTCGACGGTCGTCTGGACGCAGCGCACGTCGAGCCGGGCGACCGCATCGTGGCGGGCGAGACGCTCTTGGCCACGCTCGAGACCGCGGAGCTGCGGCTCGAGCTCGCGTCCGCGCACGCCGAGCTGGCCAAGTTCCGCAAGGAAGGCGATCTGGCGTTGCGGGACGGGAAAGCGGTCGAGGCCAAGATGGCCGAAGCCAGCCAGCAGCGAGCGCAAGCCGACATCCGGCTGCTCGAGCACCGGATCGCGCGCGCCCAGATCGTCGCGCCCATCGACGGGACGGTGATCAGCGGAGACCTGCATCGCCGGCTGGGTGCCCCCGTCAAGACGGGTGAGGTCCTGTTCGAGGTTGCCCGCCTCCCCGGGCTCCGAGCCGAGCTGGAAGTCCCGGAAGACCGGATTGCCGATCTCGTCGATTCCGACGGGCAGTGGCGACCGGCCCGGGGGCGGCTCGCGACGGTCTCGCACCCCGGTGACTACATCCCCTTCGAAGTCGACCGCGTCAATCCCGTGGCGGAGGTGAGCGAGCAGCGGAACATCTTCCGGGTTCGCGTGCGGCTGCTCGAAGAACGGTCGTGGTTGCGCCCCGGCATGAAGGGCGTGGCCAAGATCGACGTGGGGCGGCGATCGCACGCGGCCCTCTGGACCGGGCCGCTCGTTCGCTGGGTCCGCACGAAGCTCTGGCTCTGATTCACCCCCGGGGCGGCGCCGATGTCCGACGAACGACGAACCTTCCACGAGTCCTGGTACCGAGTGGCCGACGTGCGTCCGCGTCTCCGCTCGGCGGTCCAGACGTACCGCCAGCACTTCCGCGGCCGACGCTGGCACGTGGTGCGGGACCCGTCGAACCATCGCTATTTTCGGCTCGATGCGGCGGCGTATCACTTCGTCAGCCTGCTCGACGGACGACGTTCGGTGGCGGACGCGTGGCGGATCTGCGTGGAGCTGTTCGGCGACGCCGCGCCGACCCAAGCCGAGGCGATCAACGTGCTCGGTCAGCTCCACCGCGGCAACCTCCTCCAGTCCGACCTGCCGTCCGACGCGGCCAGCATGTTCGAGCACCAGCGCTCCGATGTGCGGCGCCGGATCGGTGGGGTGTTGTCGAACCTGCTCTTCATCCGCGTGCCGCTGTTCAATCCCGACGCCCTGCTGGGTCGGTGGGAGTGGCTCGGCGGCCTGATGTTCAGGCCCGTCACGATGGTTGCGTGGTTGCTTCTCATGATCGCCGCCGGTGTGTGTCTCCTCGGCCGGGCGGGCGAGTTCGCCAGCGGCGTCTCGGGCGTGATCGCGCCGGAGAACCTGTTCCTGCTCTACGTGGGCTTCGTTCTGATCAAGATCGTGCACGAGTTCGGACACGCATTCGCCACGAAGCACCTCGGACGAAGGACGGGCAGCGGAGGCGTCGTGCCAACCCTTGGCGTCACGCTCATGGTGTTCACGCCGATGCCCTACGTCGATGCGTCGAGCGCCTGGGCTTTCCGCAGCAAGTGGCACCGAGCCCTGGTTGGGGCCGCCGGGATGTACGCCGAGCTCGCCGTGGCGGCGGGGGCCGCCATCGTCTGGGCGAACACGTCACCCGGTCTGGTCAACGCGATGGCGTACAACCTGGTCTTCGTCGCCGGGTTCTCGACGGTGCTATTCAACGCGAATCCGCTGCTCAAGTTCGACGGGTATTACATCCTCTCGGATCTTTGCGAGGTGCCGAATCTCGCCAATCGGAGTCGCGACCTGATCAAGTCGCTCCTCAAACGTTACGTTCTGCGTGTGCCGCGGGTGCCGGCACCGGCGGTGCATGGCGCCGAACGCTGGTGGCTGCCCGTCTACGGTGTCGCCGCGACGGTGTACCGCATCGGCATCACGGCGGGGATCATCCTTTTCATCGTCGACAAGTTCTTCCTCGTCGGCATTCTGCTCGCGATCAGCGGCGTCGTCGCGGGCCTCGTGTTGCCCTGCTCGCGGCTGCTTCGGTACCTTGCCGCCGATTCGGAACTGTCACGCGGCCGTCGGCGGGCGTGCGTGACCGTGGCGATGATCGCCACCATTGCACTGCTCGGCGTCGGCGTGATCCCGGTTCCCGCGTCCGGACGCTCCGAGGGGCTGATCGAGCCCGCGCACATTCAGTGGATTTTCGCCGAGACCGACGGGTTCATCGGCGACGTGCTCGTCAACAGCGGTGTCGTCGTCCAATCCGGCGAGGAGCTGCTCGCTGCGAACAACTTCGAGCTGGAGACGAAGCGGACGCGTCTGATCGCGCAGCGGCGGATCGCCGAGCTCGAGCGCGATCGCGCACGAATGGGCGAGACCGCGCTCGCGCAGAGTCTCAGTGACCGCATCCAGGCCCTCGACGAACAGATCGCGCGGATGGACCGTCGCCGGGAAGCGTTGCGGGTGCGAGCACCGGCGTCGGGGTGGTGGATCGCTCCGGAATTCGATCGACTGTCCGGCGCATTCGTCGAACGTGGCCAGCGGCTGGGCATGGTGGCCGACATCGAGCGACTCTTCGTCCGGGCCGTCGCGAATCAGCGGCTCGGACCTCGTCTGGAGTCAGAGGTTGGACTGGGGGCGCCGGTGCAGGTGCGGGTGCGCGGGCGTCCCGACCTAAGGCTCCTGGGTACGTTGCGTGAGGTGCTCCCGGCCGGCTCGGACCAGCTTCCGTCGGCGGCGCTCGGGTACCTCGGGGGCGGGTTCACGCCGGTGGCAGGCGACGACGCCACGGGAACCACGAGCACCGAGCCGTTTTTCGAGGTGCACGTCGATCTCGACGACGCCAACATCGATGCGGTCGGGCTGTGCAGCGGTCAACGCGTCGTCGTTCGATTCGAGCTGCCACGAAGCCCCCTCCTGACGCAGGCGTGGCGGGGTCTCCGGCAATTGGTGCAGCGGCGTTTTCAGGTCTGATCACGGGAGCATCCGTCATGCATCCCGACCCAACCCTGGCCCCCGACTCCGGATCGACGATCCCCAGCGACGTCTGGCGCGAGCTGTCGCACGCGGCGACGCAGCCGCGGATCCCCCACGGGCTCGACGCGGTCTGGCACGCCGTCACCGGACGCTTCACCGCCCGGCAGCGTCGGCCTCTCCGCGCTCTCGATCTCGCCGATCGGATCGTGGCGGCGGAACGGAAGATCGATGGGTTGGATGACGTCGCGCTCGACGAGATGCTGCGGGTGGAGCGGGAGCGTTGTCGGCTCGGTCGCGCGCGTCCGGCGGACGTCCATCACGCTCTCGGCCTCGTTCGTGCCGCGGCGGCGCGGACGCTCGGGCTCCGTCCGCACCCGGTCCAAGTGGCGGCGGCGCTGGCTATCCACGAAGGCGGCATCGCCGAGATGGCGACGGGAGAGGGCAAGACGCTGGCGGCGGCCGTGGCGGCCGTGCTCGCGGGCTGGCGGGGCCGAGGGTGCCACGTGCTGACGTTCAACGGATACCTGACGGCGCGCGACGCGGAAGCGATGCGTCCGTTGTACCGCCGGTGCGGGCTCCGCGTCGCGCACATCGAAGCCAGCATGAATCCGGAGGACCGACGGCATGCCTACGCCGCGGACGTCACGTACTGCACGAATCAGGATGTCGCGGCGGATCACCTCCGGGATCAACTCGCGTTGCGTGCGTCGGCCGGTCTCGCCTCGACGATCTTCGGGGGCCTGATCGGCGGACCGGAGGCGGGGACCGGACGACTGATGATGCGCGGGCTCGACACCGCGATCATCGACGAGGCCGACTCGATTCTCATCGACGAGGCCGTCACCCCATTGATCCTGAGCGGCAACGCGCCGAACGCCGACCAGGCGGAGGCCTACCAGACGGCGGCGTGGGTCGCCGCCGAGCTGGCCACCGGCACCGAGTACACGGTCGATCAGCAATACGGCGAAGTGACGCTGACGGAGGCCGGCCGCGCCGCGGCGGCCCGGCTCACACGCGTGCTCGGTGGAATCTGGGCCGCCCCCGGCCGACGCGAAGAGCTCGTGACGCAGGCGGTGACCGCACGGGAGCTCTTCCTCCCGGATCGGCACTACGTCATCGAAGAAGGACGCATCGTCATCGTCGATGAGTCGACCGGCCGCCTCATGCCCGACCGGACGTGGCGCGGAGGATTGCACCAGGCCGTCGAGGCGAAGGAGGGGCTGGAGCTTACCGGCGCCAAGGAGACGCAGGCGCGGATCAGCTTCCAGCGGTTCTTCCGGATGTACCGGCACCTTGGCGGCACCTCCGGCACGGCGTGGGAGGAGCGCGAGGAGTTCTGGCATGTTTACGGCCTCGGCGTCGTGCCGTTGCCGACCCACCGTCCGTGTCTTCGGGTGCAGACGCCCGATCGCGTGTTCGCGGATGCCGCGAGCAAGTGGGCGGCGGTGTTGGAGGAGATCCAAACGGTGCACGCGACCGGTCGCCCGATCCTGGTCGGGACGCGAAGCGTGGTCGGGAGCGAGACGCTCAGCCGGGAACTGACCGGAGTCGGCTTGGAGCACGCGGTGCTGAACGCGGTTCGGCACGCGGACGAGGCGGCGATCGTGGCGGGGGCGGGCGCCGGGGGCCGAATCACGGTGGCGACGAACATGGCCGGACGCGGCACCGACATCAAGCTCGGACCCGGTGTCGCCGAGCTCGGCGGGCTCCACGTCATCGCGACCGAACGTCACGAATCAGCCCGGATCGACCGCCAGCTCTTCGGGAGGGCCGCCCGCCAGGGAGATCCGGGCAGCGCCGTGGCGTTCGTCAGCCTCGAGGACGACGTGTGCCGGCATCACGCCGGCGCGATCGCGCGGTGGTTCGGGGGCGGGTCACGCATCAGCTCGGTGGTGGCATCGGCGCAACGTCGCGCGGCCATCGCCGCGGCTCGTCAGCGTCGCATGGTGCTGCTCGCCGACGACGGGATCGATCGGCTTCTCGGCTTCACTGGTCGTAAGAGGTGACCGCGGCGGGCGTTTCGCCCGCCTGGGGCCAGTCGAGCACGACGGTAAAACCGGCGGGTAGCTGCGCGTCGCGGTTGTCGATGGTAAAGACGCACCGGAAGGTCTGGCTCGCGGTGTCGATGATCGAATCGGAGTTCTTCAGGCGGGCGATGACGTCGGCGTTGATCGGGTCGCCCGCTGCGAGCAGGAACGAGCGACCGGGCTCGAGCTGCCCGTAGAGATCGGCGGGCACGTTGATCCTCGCCTCCAGGGTCTCGAGATCCGCGAGGACGAGGATCGTATCCTCGGCCGTCACGATCGCGCCCACATCGGTCATCAGGCGGAAGACGGTGCCGTCGAACGGCGCGACGAGGCGGTATTGCGAGAGCCGCCGCTGCTCGAGCCGGTGCTTGACTTGCGCGAGTACCCGGTTCTCGATGGCGCCAGCGTGCGCCACTGTCGCCTTGGCGTGACGAAACTCGGACCGACGAAGCTCCAGATCGGTCGCTGCCCCCCGGTCGAAGGCCTGTCGGGTGCGGGCGACGTTCTCGGCGGTTTCCTCGAGCTCACACGCGGCGATTCGGATCTCCGCGTCACTCGCCGCGGTCAGACGCGCTGCCTCGGTGACCGTTTCCTGGAGACGATCGTCCAGACGCACGAGCACTTGGCCGGCGTCGACCCGGTCACCCTCCTCGACGGTGATCGCGCGGATCACCTCTTCGACGGCGGCGCCAAGCGCAACCTGCCGGCTGGGGGCGACGTGGCCGCGAAACTGCTGTCTCGACGCGGAGCCCATCGCCGGCGCCGACAGATCCTGTGCGCTCACCAGTGACAGGCCCCCGACCAGGGTCAGGGGCAGGACGAATCGGACGTATCCTCGTGAACGCATGGGACGATCCCTCTCCGCTGACGGTCCTGGTCGGCCGAGACCGCCGCGTCGAGACCCGGACGTGCTGGGTCTGCGCAACGCGGCGACGCGGAGCATTGCATCGACCGCTGGCCGAATTGCTTTGCCTCGCCGCTCCCTTAATCGTCTGAAAGATGCAGGGGATGACCTCCATGATCGAGGGAGCAGCATGAGCCACCATCTCGTCGCGATTCTCGGACCGTGGCTCACGCGGCTGCTCCGGCCGCTCCGGCCGCGGCAAAGCCGCCGGACCAGTCTTGCGTCGCCGCGTCGAGACGACGCCTGGGCGGGCCTGGAGCGTCTGGAGGATCGGGTGCTGTACAGCGTCTCTCCGATCGGGGGTGACGCCGTCGCACCGCCGTCGGGGCTCGACGGCATCGCCGCGATCGACGCGGAGCGCGAGCCGTGGACGGACGCGACCGCGTCGGATGGGGTAATCTCGCGCGCGGCGGAGGCGAACGTCCGGCGTGAGCTGGTCATCGTGGATGCGGGCACGCCCGATCATGAGCAGCTCATCGACGATCTGCGGGCGCGAAGTCGCGACGGGCTGGAGCTCGAGGTCATCGTGCTCGACGCCGATCGTGACGGGGTCGAGCAGATCACCGAGGTGCTCGGTCGCTCGCGGGGCCTGGATGCGGTGCACATCATCTCGCACGGCCAGAACGCAGGAGTTCAGCTCGGGAACGGGTGGCTCGACTCCGAGAGCCTTGCCGGGTACGCGGACCAGATCGCGGGATGGAGCGACGGGCTGAACGCCGATGCGGATCTTCTGATCTACGGGTGCGACTTGGCCAGCGCCACGTCCGGAACGAGCTTCGTCGAGGCCATGGCGACGCTCACCGGCGCCGACGTCGCCGCCAGCGACGATCGAACCGGCATCGCGACACTGGGCGGTGATTGGGAGCTCGAGTACGCCACGGGTGCGATCGAGACCGAGGTTGCCGTGAGCGACGGCCTCCAACAGACCTGGCACGCCGTGCTCGACGAGACGAACCCGCTGTGGATGTCGACGAAGAACAGCGTCGGCGGCGGCGGCCAGCCGGGCGACGACACCTGGGACAAGGGCGACCTCGTCAAGATGACCGGCCCCGGACTCCAGTACGGCCCCGGCGGCACGGGCGGGAGCTTCTCGGAGGCGTTCGACATCGATCTCTTTGCCGCAGGAGCCAAGACCAACGCGGTCCACTACGTCACGAACGGCATCACGATCGGCGGGTCGGGCTTCCAGCTCCAGCGGGGTGACATCCTGCTCTCGATGGAGGACACGAAGACGCTGACCAGCACGTCCGTGGCGTCCGATCCCGGCTTCACCAACAACCTGACCGCCAGCAAGGCTGACGTGTTCGTCTTTCGCCCCGACACGCCGGGCGACTACAGCAGCGGCACGTTCGCGATGCTGCTCGAGGATCCCTCGGGGAATGGCAAGGACGTGCGGGCCATCACGCTCGTCGAGCAGGACACGACGGTTGGCGACGCGGATCTGAGCGCTGGCGATTTTCTGTTCACGTACGCCGACGGCGCCGTCGCCCAGGACATCTTGCTCTTCCAGACGACGGACGTCGGCGCGGGCAACACGAGCGGAGCCGTGAGTGTGCTCCTCGACGGGAGCGACGCGGGCGTCGCGATCGGCAAGGACATCTTCGGGCTCGACCTCGTCGAACGCACGACGACCGTAGGTGGCCACACCCTCCAGACGGGCACCCTCCTGCTCAGCCTGAAGGACAGCACCACGGTCGGGTCGAACGGTCTGGCCGCGACGAAGTTCGACATCATCTCCCTCGACGTGAGCACGACCACGCTCGTTGCCGGCGCTGGCAACGGCTCGGCGACCGCTGCCATATTCTTCCGCGGGAGCGATGTCGCCTTCGACAGCGGCGACGAGGTTCTCGACGCCTTCACGCTGACGGTCGGCAACAACGTGCCGGTCGTCACGCCGACGGGGCCGAACGGCTCCTACACCGAGAACGAAGGGCCGAAGGTCGTCGACGGCGGTCTCTCCGTCGACGACGTCGACCACGCCTTCCTTCAAGGCGCGACCGTGAGCATCACCTCCGGATACCGGTCGGGAGAAGACATTCTCGGATTCGTCGATCAACTCGGCATCACTGGCCACTGGGACGCCGCGACCGGCGTGCTCACGCTCTCCGGCACCGCATCGGTCGCGGATTACGAGGCGGCGCTGCAATCCGTGACGTACGAGAACACGAGCGAGGATCCCAGCACGGTCCAACGCGAAATCACCTTCCAAGTGGACGACGGCGACGCGGTCGGTGACGGCGTGCGGGCCATCGACATCACGTCCGTCAACGACACGCCGACCACCACGGGCATCGGCAACGTCAACGTCGATGAGGACGCCGGCAACACCGTCGTCGATCTCTTCGGCGCGTTCGACGACATCGAGGATCTCGACGGCCAGCTCGTCTACTCGATCGAGGGCAACACGAACGCCGGCTTGTTCTCGTCGTTTACGATCGACGCGGCGACCGGGACGTTGACGCTCGACTATGCCGCCGATGCGTTCGGGACGGCCCAGATCACCATCCGCGCAATGGATTCCGAAGGTGCGTACGTGGAGACCGTCCTCACGGTGGTCGTCGATCCCGAGAACGATGCCCCCATCCTGACAACGCAACCCGGCGCGAAGGTGCAACAGGGCAGCACCGTCGTGATCACGAAGGAGATGTTGAACGTCACCGACATCGACAACACCTCGGGCCAGATCATCTACACGATCACGGCGGCGCCCGGCGCCGGCATGGTCCGGCTCGACGGCGAGGTGCTTGGCGTCGGCCAGGCCTTCACGCAGGCGGACATCAACGCCGGCCGGGTCACGTACGAGCTCCACGCAAGCGGTGAGGGCTTTCAGTTCGTCGTGACCGACGGATCCGGCGGTGAGCTGGCGGCGAGCGAATTCGAGATCGAGGTCGTGGCGCCCATCGTGCCGCCAACCCTCATCCCGCCCCCGTTGCTCCCGATCCCGAAGAGCCCGCTCGTTCTCACGAGCGAGACCGGCCCGGAGGCGGTCGAGACCGCGGTGCCGGAGTCGGAATCTGCGACCGCGAACATCGACCCCGTCTACCTCGCGTACCTCATGCGTCGCCACGACGAGGGTCAGCCGGCATCAAGACGCGACGCCGCCGGGCCCGAGCAGTTCGAGCTGGCCGACGTGGAACGTCGCGCGACGGAGGCCCGTCGCGCCGGCACCCAGAGCGACGTCGAACGCATCCTGCAGATGGAGAGCGAAGAGGTCGTCGAGACGGCATCCGAAGCGATCACGATGGCGGGTCGACGTGCCATCGAGTTCGTCTCGAAGGTGGGCGGCTCGTTATGGGACGAGCTCGACGAGATGAGTGCAGGAATCCAGGTCTCCGGTTCGACGCCGGTCGCGGTCGCCGGTTCCGCGACATTCGTGTTCGCCGGCCTGTCGGCCGGGTACGTCGTGGCCGTGATCCGCGGCGGCTACCTTGCCAGCAGCCTGCTCTCGTCGATGCCGGCCTGGCGGATGGTCGATCCGCTTCCGATCCTCGACTCGCTGGCGGGCACAGACGCCGACCAGGAAGACGATGAATCTCTCGCCTCCATGATCGACCGGCAACGCCCAGGGGCCGATGACGACTAGAGGATGGGCCCGGCCGAGTAGCGGTGGCCGATCACCGAGCGACGCGTGAGGCATGATGGCCCGAATCTCGGCAAAGTCGCGGATTGTCGTCGGGCTGGTGTTTCTGCTCGTCAGCGTCCAGCTTACGGCGGTGACGCTCGGCCTCGTGCCCGACCGGTACGGGGCGCACATGCACGGACGTGCGAAGCTGTGCGAAGCGGTAGCCATCGCCAGCTCGATCGACGTTGGAGAAGGTGATCTCGGCTCGGTGCATGCGTTGTTGAGCGCCGTCGTCGGCCGAAATACCGACATCCTCTCCGCCGCGGTGCGCCCCTTGGATGGTTCCGCGGCGATCGAGGTCGGTGACCATGCCCGGCACTGGGATCGCGAACGAGAGGCCGGGACACCGGATTCGCACGTCGTCGTACCCATTCAAATGGACGGTGCGCCGTGGGGCACGATCGAGATCAGGTTTCAGGCAGCAGCCATCGGGGGGGTGACCGGGTACCTGCTGAATCCCGCGACCCAACTCGTCGCTTTCGTCGCGTGCATGTGCTTCGTGCTGTTCTCGCTGTATCTCAAGAAGGTGCTGCAACACCTGGATCCGTCCAAGGTGGTGCCGGGCCGAGTGCGGTCGGCGCTCGACACCCTCACCGAGGGGCTCGTCGTTCTGGACAAGCGTGATCGTATCGTGCTGGCCAATCTCGCCTTTTCGGAAACCGTCGGCGCGACGCCGCAGCAACTTCAGGGCCGGGACATCGCGCGGTTCGCGTGGTCGGGGCCCGACGGGGAGCCGGTGGGAGCGGACGATCTGCCCTGGAGCGGCATCGGGCACGAGTCGCGGAGCGGCAACATCCTCGGCCTCGTGGACGACCAGGGCGAACCGCGGACGTTCCTCGTGAACTCCTCGCCCGTTCTCGGCGATGACGGAGAAGCGCGTGGCGTCCTGGCGAGCTTCGAGGACGTGACGCAGATCGAGAAGCACCGCATCGAGCTGCGTCTCTCCAAGGAGGCGGCGGAATCCGCGAACACGGCGAAGAGCGAGTTCCTCGCGCGGATGAGTCACGAGATTCGCACGCCGATGAATGCGATCCTCGGCTTTGCCGACGTGCTGCGTCGCGGCCTGGCGGCCACCGAGGCCGAGCGCAGCGAATACCTCGACACGATTCACGGGAGCGGCGAGCACCTGTTGGCGCTGATCAACGACATTCTCGATCTGTCGAAGGTCGAGTCCGGACACCTCGAGCTCGAGCGGCGTCCGGTTCCGGTGCACGAGCTGCTCAGCGACGTCGTGATGGTGCTCCGCGGGCGAGCCGAGGAGAAGGGAATCGCGCTCGAGTACGACTGGTCGGGCCCGATACCGGAGACGATCGAGTCGGACTCGACCCGGCTCAAGCAGGTGATCACGAACCTCGTCGGGAACGCCATCAAGTTCACGGACGATGGTGAAGTCCGGGTGACGGCGCGGATGGAGGAGCTCGGAGCCAGCCCTCGTTTGTGCATCGATGTGCGTGACAGCGGCATCGGAATGGAGCCCGAGACCCTGAAGCGTATCTTCGACCCGTTCGTGCAGGCCGACACGTCGATCACCCGCCGCTTCGGCGGCACCGGGCTCGGGTTGTCGATCAGTCAGAACCTCGCCAAGGCGCTCGGGGGCGGCCTGACGGTCGAGAGCACGCCGGGACAGGGCAGTACGTTCACACTGACCGTCACCGCCGGATCGCTGACGGACGTGGCCATGCTGGACAGCATGCCGAAGCACAAGGCCGCCCGCGCAGCGGTCATCTCGGCCAACTCGTCGGCGATGCTGACCAACCACCGAATCCTGCTCGTCGATGACGGGGAGGCCAACCGAAAGCTCGCGACGCTCGTGCTGCGTCGTGCGGGTGCCACCGTTGATGTCGCAACCAACGGTCAGGAGGCCGTCGATGCCGTGGCGGCTGCCGCGTACGACCTGATCCTGATGGACATGCAGATGCCGGTCATGGACGGTTACACGGCGACCCGCACGCTTCGCGAGCAAGGGATCGAGATTCCCATCATCGCGTTGACTGCGAACGCGATGAAGGGTGACGAGGAGAAATGCCTGGCCGCAGGGTGCTCCGGCTTTCTGAAGAAGCCGATCGATCTCGACCTGCTGATCAACACCGTGAGCGCGGAGCTGGGTCAGGCGGCGCCGGTCGGCGACGGCCTGGGTCAGCCGGCGACGCCGGCCGATGCTCCCGTTCGCGTCGCGTTGGAGTCCTCCCTGCCCACCGACGATCCAGAATTCTGCGAGATCGTGATCGAGTTCATCGACCGTCTGCATGAGAAGGTCGAGGCGATGCATACGGCGTGGTCGGCGCGCGAGTTCGATGAGCTGGCCAAGCTCGCCCACTGGCTGAAGGGCTCGGGCGGCACGGCGGGCTTCGCGGCGCTCTCCCCGGCGGCGGCCCAGCTCGAGCAGCTTGTCCAAGAAGAACGTCTGGATGAGATCGAGACCACGCTCGAGGAGCTCTCGCAGCTCATCGCGAGCATCGTGCGGCCAGGTCTGCCCCAGCGGGAAGACACCGCATCCGCAGCAGCCGAGTCATCCCTCGAATCCAACAACGGAGGCGTCCATGTCTGACTCCCCCTCGTCGAGTGCGCAGGATCCATTCGTGGATCCGCACGCAACCATCAGCGCTGGCGTCGACGCCACTGTCATGATCGTGGACGACGAGCCCGTCAACATCAAGGTGATCCGGAAGTACCTGCAGGCCGCGGGTTACACCAACTTTGTGACAGAAACGGATCCTCGAGTCGTGATCGAGCTCATACGAACGCGCCGGCCCGACGTCGTGCTGATGGACGTCATGATGCCCGAGATCGACGGACTGACGCTGCTCCGATCCATCCGAGTCGACGACGAGCTGCGGTTCACGCCGGTCATCATTGTGACGGCATCGGATGATGCGGCGACAAAGCTCAAGGCACTCGAGCTCGGAGCCACCGACTTTCTGGCGAAGCCGTTGGATGCCAACGATATGGTGCCACGCGTGCGCAACGCGTTGATGGTCAAGGCGTACCAGGTGCACCTGGAGACCCACTCGGCCCGGCTCGAACAGCAGGTGCGGGAACGCACGGCCAAGCTTGAGGCGTCGCGACTGCACGTCATGCACTGTCTGGCCCGGGCCGGCGAGTACCGCGACGATCTGACGGGGTATCACGTGATTCGCGTCGGGCTGTACGCCGGCGTGCTCGCCCGGGCGACCGGCATGGCGCTCGATCGGATCGCGTTGCTCGAGCAGGCGGCACAGCTCCACGACGTGGGGAAGATCGGCATCCCGGATGCGATTCTGCACAAGCCGGGCCGCTTGACGTCGGAAGAGTTCGACGAGATGAAACGGCACTGCGAGATCGGACGCGACATCATCCTCGCGGCGCCGACGACGCAAGGGTCGTCGCAGAACGCAGAGTGGTCGTCGTTCATCGAGGGTGTCACCGAGTCGCCTGCCCTGATGATGGCCGCCATGATCGCGATGACGCATCACGAAAAGTGGGACGGGTCCGGGTATCCCATCGGGATGACTGGAGACGAGATCCCGATCGAAGGTCGGCTCGTCGCCGTGGCCGACGTCTTCGACGCGCTCCGGAGCGAGCGACCGTACAAGAAGCCGTTCCCGCTCGAGAAGTGCTTCAACATCATCACGGAGGGTCGAGGCACGCACTTCGATCCCCAACTCGTCGACGCCTTTGTCGACCGCTTCGACGAAATCACCGCGATCGACCGCGAGCTGGCGGACGCGTCGTCGGAGATGGATCGCGCGGCCTGACGCCGTTCGCATACCTCGGCGACAAGCGTGGTTCGCTTCCGGCTTCGACGCCTGCGTTTCGCGTGCGCTCGATCGGAACCACGGAGACGCGGAGGTCGCACGGAGCAAGACGCGGAGGGGCCAGGGCGCGAGATGCGATCACTTGTGGACCCGGGCTCGCGGCGTGTCGTTCCGGGCCGTCAGGTCGGTTGAAGCCGGTAGCGGCCGGGGCGTTTGGGGTCGGTCTCGACCCGGACGACGGGGTTGCCGGGCTCGTGGTCGAGGACGAGACGCCACGTCTCGGCGGCGGCGCGCTCAAGGAGCGTGACCTTCGAACGCATGTTTTCGTAGGGCAGCATGTCGTAGCCCATGCTGAACGCGGGGCCCGCGTGGTTGACCGTGGGCATCACGTCGCCCGGGAAGGCGACGATGCCGTCGGCGTCGGCGAAACGCACCGCCTGCTGCCCCCAGGTGTGGCCGGGCACGGGCCAGACGTGGATGCCGGGACGCACCTCCGCCTCGCCGTCGACGACGTCCACTTGACCGGCAATCGGATCGAGGTGGGTGCGCAGGTAGGTCTTCGTCATCGTGGACTTGTTGGCGAGCGCGTCTTCCCATTCCGTTCGCTGCACGACGATGCGGGCCCGGGGAAACGTCGACACCGGCGTGCCGTCTGCGTCCAGGTGGGTGAGACCGCCGGCGTGGTCGAAGTGCAGGTGGGTCACGATGACGGTGGTCACGTCGCCCGGAGTGACGCCGGCCTCGCCCAACGCATCGACGACTGTTCGCCGCTCCAGGTCGTAGAACCCGCGGTCGCGATCCGTCCACTTTCCGCCGAACCCGGTTTCGACGAGCGTCGTCTCGCCGCCGCCCCGCAGCAGCAGGCAGTTGCACTGGAGGGGAATGCGGTTGTCTTCGTCCGGCGTCGTCAGCCCCGCCCAGATCGCCCGCGGCACGACGCCGAACATGCTGCCCCCGTCGAGGCGAAAGGCCCCGGCACGGAGAAGCGACCAGTCGTACATCGTGGACATCGCAGGGGGTCCTTGTCGGGAGAGGGCGATCGGGTGGTTCTGCAGCGCCGCAATTGCACGAGCGACCGTCCAGAACCCCCGGGTGCCACGGACAGCGAAGCGTCCGTGCCGTCAGCGTTCATCGCGACGGGGTGTTCGATTCCCTCGCGCGGGCGGACGACGCACGGCACGGACGCTTCGCTGTCCGTGGCACCCGGAATCTAGGTGTGATTCACGAGGACGTTGTTCATTCGCGGGCCTCTGAGACAACGTCCTCGTGAATCACACCTAGGCCTTCACCACCCGCGCCCGCGGTCCGACCACCGCGCTCATCGCGTTGCGTGTGTCGACGACGAGACACGCGCAGCGTCCGACGAGGTCGTAATCGACCGCCGCGTGGTCGGTGACAACGAGCACGCAGTCGTGCTTGGCGATCTCGGGTTCCGTCAACGCCACCGACGCCAGGTCGATCCGGTGTTTCCGCATACGGGGGAAGACGGGCACGTGCGGATCGTGGTAGGCGACCGTGCATCCGGCGGCAACCAGGCGGTCGATGATCTCGGCCGCGGGGCTCTCGCGGATGTCGTCGATGTCGGGCTTGTAGGCGATGCCCAGGACACACACCGACGCGTCCCGCAGGCTCTTGCCGTCGTCGTTGAGCGCTTCCGCCACGCGGGTGACGACGTACTCGGGCATGCGGTTGTTGATCTCGCCGGCGAGCTCGATGAAGCGGGTCGTGCGGCCGATCTCCTTCGCCTTCCACGTCAGGTAGAAGGGATCGATCGGGATGCAGTGGCCGCCGAGCCCGGGACCCGGGAAGAACGGCTGGAAGCCGAAGGGCTTGGTCGAGGCCGCGGCGATCACCTCCCACACGTCGATGTCCATCTCGGTGAACAGCACCTTCAGCTCGTTCACCATCGCGATGTTGACCGCGCGGTAGATGTTCTCCAGCAGCTTGGCCGCTTCGGCGATCTCGGCGCGGCTGACGCGATGGGCCTCCGCGACGATGCTCTCGTAGAGCAGCATGGCGAGGTCGCCGCTGACGTCGTCGATGCCGCCAACGAGCTTCGGGATCGTCGCTGTCGTCGTATCGGGACGGCCCGGGTCCTCACGTTCCGGGCTGTAGGCGAGGAAGAAGTCGCTGCCGCACGCGAGCCCTCCTTCGGCGAGGATCGGGAGCATCTCGTCGCGCGTCGTGCCGGGATACGTCGTCGACTCCAGGACGACGAGCTGCCCCGGTCTGAGGACCCGCGCGACCATCCGCGTCGAGTTCAGGACGAAGCTCAGATCGGGCTCGTGGTGCTTGCCCAGCGGGGTCGGAACGCAGAGCAGGATCACGTCGGCTTCGGCCAGCCGGGCCGCGTCGGCGGTGGCGTTGAACCGGTCGGAGGTCGCCAGCGTCTGCGCAAGCTCGTCGCCGAGGTGGGTGAGGTAGTTCTCGCCCCGGCCGAGCGAAGCGACCTTGGCGGCGTCGACGTCGTAGCCGAGCACGGGGTAGCCCGCCGCGTGGACCGCACGGGCGAGCGGCAGCCCGACGTAGCCGAGCCCGACGATGCCGATGACGGCGGTGCGTTGCTCCAGGCGTTCCCGAAGCTGCTGGGCCGGGGAGTCTTGCGCGGCTGGTTGCGAAGAGGTGACGGTCATGCGACTCCGATGCGAAGCGGGGCGTGGGTCAGTCGCCAAGGAGCGTCTCCGGGTCCTCGAGCAGCTTGACGACGGTGTTGAGGAACCGCGCGCCTTCGGCGCCGTCGACCACGCGGTGATCGCAGCTCAGGCTCAGCGGCAGGATGACGCCGGCGTAGAACATTCCGTTCTTCGTCAGCACCCGCTCGGCCGCGCGGCCCGCCGCGAGGATCGCGACCTCGGGGTAGTTGATGATGGGCGTCGCGAACATCCCGCCGTAGGAGCCGACGTTGGAGATCGTGAACGTGCCGCCCACGAGACGCTCCCGGTCGATCGTGCGGTTTCGGCAGGAGCGGGCGACCTCGCCGACCGAGTCGGCAAGCTGCAGGAGGCTGAGGGTGTCGGCCTCGTCGATGACGGGCACCATGAGCCCGTGCTCGGTGTCGACGGCGCAGCCGAGGTTGATGACGCCCTTGATCAGGATCTCGGCCTGCTCGTCGTCCACGTTCGCGTTCAGGCTCGGGTGGATCCTGAGCGCCCGGCACACCGCGGTCATGACGAACGGCAACAGGCTGATCTTTCGCCCGAGCACGCGACCGTACTCGGCCCGCTTCGCTTCGAGCGCGGTGACGTCGGCTTCGTCGACGACGGTGAAGTGAACCGCGGTCTTGACCGATCGGTCGAGCGCGTTGGCGATCTTCCGGCGGACGCCGCGGAACGGAATGCGTTCGGCGATCCCGTCGGCGGAGAGCGTGACGGGCGCGGGCGGCGGGGAGGGGATGGCGGCGGCGGTCCGGCCCGGCGTCGCGACCGCGTTGCCGTCGCCGGTGAAGGCAAGCACGTCGCTCGCGGTCACGCGACCTCCGCGACCGGTCCCGGCGACGGCGTTGATGTCGACGCCCCGCTCCCGCGCGATGCGTCGCACCGAGGGCGTCGCGAGCGCCTTGCCGGTGCGTGTCGCCGTGGCCGGATCGTGGCGGCGTCGCGTGAAGGCGTCGGAGACCCGCAGCGTCGCATCCACCGAGCCGACGACGGTGCCGGCATCTTCGCGTTCTCCGTTGGCCTCGGCGGCCTTTGCCGTGATGCTGGCATTCTTCGCCGCCTTCGGCGGGGAAGCAGCGCCGGCTTTCGAGCCCGTTCCGTACTCGACGAGGATCGAGCCGACCACGAGCACGTCACCTTCGTTGCCGTTGAGCTTCGCGATCGTGCCGGCCCACGGGCTCGGCACCTCGACGAGGGCCTTGTCCGTCTCCATCTCGGCGATGACCTGATGCTCTTCCACGGTCTCGCCGGGCGTCACCCGCCAGCGGATGAGCTCGGCCTCGTGCACGCCCTCCCCGAGGTCGGGAAGGATGAAGTGACTCTTGTCTGCCGGTTGCTTGATCGCCATGGTTGTCTCTTGCGAACGCGTGGCCGATTCAGTACGCCGCGACCTGCTCCACCGCCTCGCCGATGCGTTGGGCGTCGGGCAGATACTCCAGCTCGAGCTTGTAGTACGGCATCACCGTGTCGAACCCGGTGACCCGCTGGATCGGCGCCTCCAGATGCAGGAAGCAGTGTTCCATGATCTGGGTCGCGAGCTCGGCGCCGAGCCCGCACGTGCGTGGCGCCTCGTGCACGATCACCACCCGCCCGGTCTTTTTGACGGACTCGACGATGGTGGGGGTGTCGATCGGGTAGATCGTTCGCAGGTCGATCAGCTCGATCGAAGCCGATGCCGCCTCGACGGCGTTCATGCACTGGATGACGCTGGCGCCCCACGAGATCATTGTGATGTCGGAGCCTTCGGCCACGACGCGGGCGCTGCCGATCGGCACGGTGTATTCGTCCTCGGGGACCTCTTCGCGGAAGGCGCGGTAGATCCGCTTCGGCTCGAAGAAGATCACCGGATCGGGATCGCGGATCGCGCTGACGAGCAGTCCCTTCGCGTCGTAGGGCGACGCGGGCATCACCACTTTGAGCCCCGGCGTGTGGGCGTAGATCGACTCGGGGCTGTCGGAGTGCAGCTCCGGGGCGTGGATACCGCCACCGACCGGCACGCGAATGGTGAGCGGCACCGTGAGCGCGCCCCGCGTGCGGGTGCGAAAGCGGGCGGCGTGCGTGCAGATCTGGTCGTAGGCGGGGCCGAGGAAGCCTTCGAACTGGATCTCCGGCACGGGCCGCAGCCCGCCCATCGCAAGACCGATCGCCGTGCCGATGATGCCGGACTCCGCGAGCGGCGTGTCGACGACGCGTCCCGGTCCGAACCGCTTGTGCAGCCCTTCGGTCGCGCGGAAGACGCCGCCGTTCTTGCCGACGTCCTCGCCGAGCAGGATGACGCGTTCGTCGTCCTCCATCTCCTGCGTGAGGGCGAGGTTGATTGCCTGGACCAGCGTGAGGTTTGCCATCGTGGGTCGAGCTCTCAATCAGCGGGTGGGGGCGGAAGCCGCCTGCGTGTCACGCAGCGGCGAGGGATCCTGCCCGAGACTGTGCGTGCGGAGCGTGCTGCGTTGCACGCGGAGGTTCGGGGGGATCTCCGCGAACGTGTGGTCGAAGATGTCGTTCGTCGTGGGCTCGGCGATCTCCTCCGCGCGTTTCACGACGGCGGAGACGATCTCCTTGGCGCTGGCCTGCAACGCCTCTTCCTTCTTGGTCGTCCAGAGCTTGCGTTCGTCGAGGAAGAGGCGGAGGCGGATGAGCGGATCGCGTTTCTTCCACATCTCGACCTCGTCCGCGTCGCGGTAGCGGCGGGCGTCGTCGGCCGTCGTGTGATCACCGAGCCGGTAGGTGACGGCCTCGATGAACGTGGGCCGTTTCTCGTCGCGGGCGCGGACGGCGGCATCGCGGATGACCTTGACCATCGCGAACAAGTCGTTCCCGTCCACCTGCACGCACGGCATGCCGTACGCAATGCCCCGCTGGGCGACGGTGGGCGCGGAACACTGGATCTTCGTCGGTACCGAGATGGCCCACGAGTTGTTCTGGCAGACGAAGACGACCGGCAGGTCGAGGTTGGCGGCGAAGTTCGCCGCCTCGTGGAAGTCACCTTCGCTCGTCGCCCCGTCACCGAAGAACGTGCAGGCGATGCGGTTCTCGCCGTTGTATTTCGCCGCCCATGCGAGCCCGGCCGCGTGCAGCATCTGCGTGCCGATGGGGATGGCAAGGGGGGTGCAGTAGCAACCCTCCGGGATCTCGTTGCCACGCTCGTCACCCATCCAGTGCAGCAGCACGTGCTCCATCGGAAGCCCGTGCCAGAACAGCCCCGCGTTCTCCCGATAGCACGTGACGAACCAGTCGTCCTTCTGCAACGCGTACGCCGCACCGAGGCTGGCCGCCTCCTGGCCCATGTTCTGCGGGTAGGTGCCCATTCGCCCGGATCGCTGAAGCTTGAACGCCACCTCGTCGTAGTGACGACACACGCTCATGTGCTCGTACAGCTTGACGACGTCCTCGTCGGGGATCAGCCCCTCACCGAGCTTCGCGTCGAACTTGCCGTGTTCGTCGAGGATGGAGACGTGCTCGATCGACGTTTCGTAGACGGTCTTGACGGGCATGGGGCGGGTTCCTGATCGAATCATCGACTCCCGGCGGCATCGGCCGCCGGGTACGCGACCGGAGACGGTCGCATCGGGAAACGCGGGAGGACGGCACGAGTGACCCCGGCGCGATGCGAGGCCGGGTTTGGCGGGCCGCGCTGGGCGGTTGGACATTGTAGCCGATTGTGGGGGGGGCGAGGGCACGGTCGCGGACGCGGGCACGGACACGGACACGGACACGGACGCGGACACGGGCGCGGTCGCGGTCGCGGTCGCGGGCGCGGACACGGGCACGGTCGCGGGCACGGACGCGGCCACGGCCACGGACACGGACGCGGGCACGGACGCGGGCACGGACGCGGACACGGACGCGGACACGGACGCGGACACGGACGCGGACACGGACACGGCCACGGACGCGGGCACGGACACGGCCACGGACGCGGGCACGGATACCGACGCGGACCCGGACGCGGACCCGGACGCGGCCACGGCCACGGACCCGCACGCGGCCCCGGCCCCGGACCCGCCCCCACCCGCACGCAACGTCAGTCTGGGGAAGCCGGGAAAGCGTGTCAGCGTGGTCTTCCCGCGCGCCCATCCCACCCATCGCCGGAATTGAACGCCATCTTGCCACGAGCCCGTTGCAGTCACGGACAGGGGACCGGACGATGGGCTTTGTCCTTCCCATTGTCCTGCACCAGAGGCGACCACATGATCCGCGCGCTCCCCATCGCTCTCCTGTCTCTCGCCATCAGCCCCTCCGTGGCCCCCGCGGCGGTGGCCGAGGAAGCCAAACCGGCGCCGAGCCGGGAGCTCGAATCGTCCGACGTCAGCGCGTTGAAGTTCCGCTCGATCGGACCGGCCCTCATGTCGGGTCGCATCGCGGACATCGCCATCGACCCGGTGAAACCGAACACCTGGTACGTGGCCGTCGGATCGGGCAACCTCTGGAAGACCGAGAATGCGGGCACGACGTGGACGCCCATCTTCGACGACAAGGGTTCCTACTCCCTCGGCTGCGTGTCGATCGATCCCAACGATCGTCACACCATCTGGGTGGGGACCGGGGAGAACGTCAGCGGGCGGCACGTCGGCTACGGTGACGGCGTGTACGTGAGCCGGGACGGCGGCCAGTCGTTCACGAATGTCGGCCTGGAGAAGTCCGAGCACCTCTCCAAGATCCTGATCGATCCCCGCGATTCGGACACCGTCTACGTTGCCGCGCAGGGACCGCTCTGGTCGCCCGGCGGCGAACGCGGGCTCTTCAAGACCACCGACGGCGGCGAGACGTGGACCCCGGTCCTGACCAAGGGCAAGTGGACGGGCGTCACGGATGTCGTCATGGATCCCACCGATCCGGACGTGCTCTATGCCGCGACGCACCAGCGGCACCGCACGGTGTGGGCCCTCATCGACGGCGGCCCGGAGTCCGGCATCTTCAAGTCGACCGATGCGGGGGAGACCTGGACGGAGCTGAAGCGCGGGCTGCCCGGCGCGGACAAGGGAAAGATGTCGCTGGGGGTGTCGCCGCAGCAGCCGAGCGTCGTCTACGCGACGATCGAGCTCGCCGGTCGCGAGGGTGGAATCTGGCGCTCCGAGAATGGCGGGGCGAGCTGGACCAAGATGAGCGACTACACGAGCGGGGGAACCGGGCCGCACTACTACCAGGAAATCTACGTCGACCCGCACCGCTTCGACGTCTTCTACCACGCCAACGTCCGGCTGGGGCGGACGACGGACGGGGGGAAGACCTTCGAGGTCGTCGAGAGCCGGAACAAGCACGTCGACAACCACGCCGTCGCGTTTCATCCGACCGATCCCGACTTCCTCCTCGTCGGGTGCGACGGTGGCCTGTACCGGTCCTGGGATCAGGGCGAGACCTACGAGTTCTGCGCCAACCTCCCGGTGACGCAGTTCTACAAGGTGGACGTCGATTACGACGAGCCCTTCTATCACGTCGTCGGCGGGACGCAGGACAACAACACGCAGTACGGGCCGACACGCACGAACAACAACATCGGCATTCGCAATGCGGACTGGCGGATCACGATCGGCGGTGACGGCCATGACTGTGCCATCGATCCCGAGAATCCCGACATCATCTACTCGGAGTCCCAGCAGGGGTACCTGCGACGCTTCGACCGGCGGACGGGCGAGTCGATCGACATCCGCCCGCGCCCGGAAGCCGGCGAAGAGGAGCTGCGGTACAACTGGGACTCGCCCATATTGATCAGCCCGCACTCGCACACGCGGCTGTACTTCGGCTCGAAGAAGCTCCACCGGAGCGACGATCGGGGCGATTCATGGACGACGATCAGCCCGGACCTCTCTCGGAACCTCGATCGCTTCACGCTGCCGATCATGGAACGGGTCTGGAGCATCGACGCGATCTTCGACCTCTACGCGATGTCCCAGTACGGGAACATCACCTCCATCAGCGAGTCGCCGCTCGAGGCGGGCTTGATCTACGTCGGGACGGACGATGGATTGATTCAGGTCACCGAAGACGGAGGCGAGACCTGGCGGAAGATCGACAAGGTGTACGGCGTTCCCGAGTTCGCCTTCGTCAACGACGTCAAGGCGGATCTTCACGACGCGAACACGGTGTACGCCGTGTTCGACGATCACAAGACCGGTGACTTCGAGCCCTACGTGGCGCGGAGCCGAGATCGCGGCCGAACCTGGGATTCGATTGCGTCCGACCTGCCCGAGCGTCACCTCGTGTGGCGGATCGAGCAAGACCACGAGGTCGCGGAGCTGCTCTTCGTCGGCACGGAGTTCGGCGTCTTCTACTCGCGGGATGCCGGCGCGCACTGGATCAAGCTCGCGGGCACGCCGAACATCCCGTTTCGAGATCTGGCGATTCAGCGACGGGAGAACGACCTGGTCGGCGCCACGTTCGGTCGCGGGTTCTACGTTCTGGACGACTACGCGCCGCTGCGGGAGATCGACGCCGAGCTTCTGAAAGAGCAGGAGCTCGCGTTGTTCCCGGTTCGCAAGGCGTTGCTCTACATCGTGGACCGGCCGCTCGGACGCCCGAAGGGAGCGCAGGGGGACAGCTACTACGCGGCCGACAACCCGCCCTACGGCGCCGTCTTCACCTACTACCTGCGGGATGATCTCGAGACACGCGAAGCCAGGCGGAAGGAGCAGGAGAAGAAGGTCAAGGAGGCGGGAGGCGACAACCTCTATCCGGGCTGGGACGAGCTCAAGAAGGAGGAGCGTGAGGAGGACCCGGTGCTGATCTTCACGATCGAGGATGACGCCGGCGATGTGGTCCGCCGCATCACGGGGCCGACGAAATCGGGTCTTCACCGCATCGCCTGGGACCTGCGGTACGCGGGCTTCACCGGTCGGGGAGAGCAGGGGCCGCTGGTCACCCCGGGCACCTACACCGTCTCGGCGACACGACGCGTGGACGACGTGGAGACCGGCCTCGGTGAGCCACGGGAGTTCGAGGTGGTCGCGATCGGCGCGTCGAGCCTGCCCCGGCAGGATCGCGAGGAGACCCTGGCCTTCCAGATGGAGGTCGGGGCGTTGCAGAAGGACGTCATCGGCACGACGCGAAAGCTCGACGAGGTCCTGGCCCAGCTCGCGGAGATCAAGCAAGTCGTCACCAACACCCGCTCGCTGGACCGGGAGCTCTACGACGACGCGCGTGCGCTCGAGCTGGAGCTGCTCGACATCCAGGAGCAGCTCACCGGTGATCGCACGCGATCGCGTCGCAGCCAGACGGCTCCGCTCTCGGTCATGCAGCGGGTCCAGACGGCGTTGTCCGGGACGCTGCGTCAGACGCACGGACCCACGGAGACGCATCGACGCCAGTACGAGATCGGACGCGAGCAGTTCGAGAGCGCGCTCGAGGATCTGGGCGACCTGCTCGAGGAA
>JABDLI010000147.1 GCA_013003065.1 Phycisphaerales bacterium
GCGAAGCGTCCGTGCCGTCAGCGTCCATCGCGGTGGGGCGTTCAACTCCCCGCGCTACGGCCGACGCACGGCACGGACGCTTCGCTGTCCGTGGCACCATGCTTTGGGTCTGCGCGAAGGCGGTTGCGGGGGCCCCCTACTCCCGCCGCGTCTTGAATCCCCACATCGGCATCGTCCACACCAGCAGCGGGTTCATCACGAGGGCGAGCAACCCCGTGTACACGCCGATGCCGACCCGCCGCGAAAGCTCCGCCGGCAGCGATCGCTCCGACCACGCCAGGTGCTCGCCGGGGTACCAGGCGTGCATCGCGTAGACGGCGATGATCACGACGGTCGCCGCGATGTACGCCGCCGGCGTGATCACGGCCAAGGTGAGGGCGCGACGCCGGAAGAGCATCGCGCGGATCTGGAGCACCATGAATGACGCAAAGGGAAATCCCAACGCGTGGGCGCCGATGAGCGGTCCGACCCGCTCGCCGCCCTGGGGGATCGGGGTCGTCAGGTCGATCGCCATTCCCAACGCCCAGGCCGCCCACAACGTGGTCGAGCGGGGGGCGAACAGCGAGACGAACACCACGAGGATGAACACGAAGCTCGGCGCGATGTTGCCGAGCGACCGCAGCACGAAGACGTTGCGAACGGACAGCTCCACGACCACGAGCGCAAAGGCGACGACGGCGAAGACGAACCACCTCACGGCGTGTCTCCCGCCCCACCGCTTCCGCCGCGGTCTTCGATGGCCTCGATGACGAGCGTCGCGTACGCGACCTGTTGCACCTGGTAGGTCGGGGCGATCTCGAGCGTATAGCGGAGCGGCTCGGCTTCGTCGACGGTGATCGATCTCACCGTTCCGACGAGCAGCCCCTGGGCGGTGGCGGGCCACGAACGATCCTGGAGACGCACGACGTCGCCTTCCTGCACGACGATCGCGCGGTCGATGTCGGCAGTGAGGGTGCCGCGTCCGGTCGGAGCGAGCTGGACGAGGACGCCGTCGTCGATCGGCGTCATCGGGGTGGCGCCGGGAAGCACCCGCCCCTGCACCAGGCCCGACTCGGTGTGCACGATCGGAAGCAGGTCGACCTCCGATCGGGTGGGCTCGCCCGCCACGCGGCCGAGCACGTGGGCGCCGCCGTACACGGCGATCGTCCCGACCGGGATGTCCCGATCGTGACCGCGCGCGAGTTTCAAACGCACGACCCCCGTCGCCGAGTCCGGATGCCGCGCGGTGACGTGGGCAACCGCGGAGCCGGTCGCGACCTGCAGTGTGTGGGCGGGGATCATCTGAAGCTGCCGGAGCTGCTCCTCCAGCTCGAGGCTGCGGTTCCGCTCGTTCTGGTAGAGGGCGATGGCGCGGTTCGTCTCTTCGGCGAGCTGCTCGAGCCGCTCCCGGATCTCGATCGGCATCCCCTCGCCCTCGCTCGGCACGGGACGAAGCCACGACGCGAGCAGGTTGCCGGCGTGGGTGAAGGGCGTCAGCGGAAAACGCACGAGCTCGGAAAGCTCGCGTTGCCATCCGTACCGCCAGCCCACGGGGAGCAGGGCCACCGCAAGCGTGAGCAGCAGGGTGACCGGGAGCGCGAGTTGGGTGCGGGAAAGAGCGGGCACGCGGGGGGAGAACGAAACCGGGCGGCGTCGCGATCGTAGGGCTGCTAGAGGTCGTCCATGTCCGATTCCATCGTGGCCTTCCACTCCTCGAGGTTCTCGAGGTAGATGCTCGTGCCACGCGCGACGCACGTCGTCGGCTCGTCGGCGATATGGACATCCAGGCCGGTGGCGTTGGAGAAGACGACGTCGATGCCTCGCAGCAGCGATCCACCGCCGACCAGGCAGATGCCGTTGTCGATGAGGTCGGCGGCCAGTTCCGGCTCGGCCCGCTCGAGCGTGCGGGTGACGGCCTCGACGATCGCCGCCACCGGCTCGAGGAGCGCTTCGCGGATCTCCTCGCTCGTCACCACCATCTTGCGGGGCAGACCCGAGATGTTGTCGCGACCACGGACGTCCATGGTCTGCGGTTCGCCGACGGGTGCGGCGGAGCCGATCTCGATCTTGATCCGCTCGGCCGTCTGCTCACCGATGGTGAGGTTGTACGTCTTCTTCATGTAGTTGATGATCGCCTCGTCCATATCGTCACCCGCGACGCGAACGGACTCGCAGGTGGCGATGTCGGCGAGCGACATGATGGCGACCTCGGTGGTGCCGCCGCCGATGTCGACGATCATCGAGGCCGTGGGCTCGACGATGGGCAGGCCGGCACCGATGCCCGCGGCCATCGGTTCCTCGACGAGGTAGACGCGGCGCGCGCCGGCGCGTTCGGCCGAGTCGAGGACCGCGCGTTTCTCGACGGCGGTGATGCCCGAGGGCACCGCGATGACGACGCGGGGACCGAGAATGCGGCTGCGTCCATTCACCTTGCGGATGAAGTAGCTCAGCATCGCCTCGGTGATCTCGAAGTCGCTGATCACGCCGTCCTTCAGCGGACGGATGGCCGTGATCGAACCGGGCGTCTTGCCGAGCATCTCCTTCGCGGACCAGCCGACGGCGTTGCCGTTGTTCAAGACCTTGTTCGTGCCGCGTTTCACCGCCACCACCGAAGGCTCGTTCAGCACGATGCCTTCGCCCCGGACGCACACGAGCGTGTTGCACGTGCCCAGGTCGATGCCCATGTCGACGCTGAACAGTCCGAGCAGTGAATCGATGAACACCGAAGGTCTCCGTCTGACGCCAGCGGGCGTAGCTCGCCAGGGCCGGCGGGCAGGCGTCGGCAGGGGTCCCTCCCCGCCAACCGGGCGGGCTCATCATATGAGAAGGGCGTCGGCTCTGCGCCGACGCCCGTGCTGTCATCATGTTGCCACCAGGGGCCCGCTAGTCGATCATCTTGATGACGCCGCCGGGCGTGGTCCCCGTACCGGAGTGCTCGATATTCCGTTTGGCGAGAAGCGCCAGACCCCCCACCAGTACGAGGAAGGCGACGAACAGGAGGCCGGTATAGACGTCGAGGCTTCCGCCGGAGCGTCGGGCTGGCATGTTGAACTGGCTCATCGGCGTTTCTCCGCTCTACCGGTTCGCCCGGGCGTAGGCTTCCTGCCCGACCCGGACCTCGCGTCGGAACGGATCCTCCAGCTCGACCACGCCGGTCGCCCGGTTGATGTCGACGGAGATGATCCGCAGGCGAGCGACGAACGAGCCACCCTCGCCGATGGTCAGAAGCCACCCTTCCTTGACGCCGTCACGCGATCCGGCGTCGATCTCGGCCAGCTTTCGATCCTGGCTCTTCACGACCGAGACGATCGTCGCGTTCAAGTCGACATCGACGGGTCGGCCTCCGACGCCCTCGCTCGCCAACGCACCGGCCGGGAGCGGCCCGTGACGGGCGGCGTACTCGCCGAGCTGATCGAGCGAGCTCGCGTGCTCGTCCTTCAGACGCTGCAGCTCCTCCTGCAACGCGCGGCGGGCCTCGACGGCGGCGTCGAGCTGAGCGGATGCATCGCGAAGGGCCTCGTCGAGCTCCACCTTCTGACGCTCGGCCGTCAGGGCGTCGCGTCGAAGCGAGCGGAGCTCGGAGATCAGCGACTCGGTGAGCTGCTGACCGGCGTCGACCGCGGAGCTCAGCGTCGACAGCTGGGTCCGAATCTGATCATCCATGTTCTCCGCTTCGGCCAGCCGCGCCTCGAGCTGGCGGACCTCCGCCTCCTGGCGATCGGCCTGCCGGCGAAGGTCGAGGTTGTCGGCCTCCAGCTGGGTGATCTGATTGTCCTTGCGGAGGATGCTCGCGCCGTGGCTGGCCTTCGCCGCCTCGAATGCGGAGCGGGCCGCCGCCGCGGACGCGTCGGCTTGCCGGTACTGCGTCTGATAACTGTTCTCGTTGTGGGCATAGACCACGACGAGCGGCACCAGGAGCACCACCAACAGCGATACCAGAACGACAAAGAGCTTGGTCAGAACGTGCACGGCCTCATCCTCTGTTACTGAGACTGCAGGAGACCCGGACGGTCGGCGCCGGACGCCTCACCCGCGGAGGGACCGGCGGTGAACGCTCAGAACCCAAAAAACGGCACTTTCCGTACCGTCACCGGGCCGTCGGCACAGACCCTCTTTCTACCTGCCCCCCAGATTCGTGTCAAACAAAGCAGCGGTTTCGCCGCACCTCCGGGTCAGCCGGTCAAGCGGACGATCGCACCGGCGGCCGCGACCTGCACGAGCGCGTTGGGATCGTCGAGCAGGGCCGCGAGACGGGGCAGGGTCACCGGATCGCCCATCCAGCCAAGGGCGTTGGCGGCCTGGGCTCGCAGGGCGTAGTGGTCGTGGATCAGGTACCCCAGGGGCACCTGCGTGGGACTTCGATCGGGGTCGATGCGAGCGACGGCCTGGGCGGCGGCGATCCGCACCTCGGCCGGCTCCCGGTCCCGGCCCTCCCGAATCGCCTTGTCCAAGAGCGCCGACGCATAGGCCCGGTCCCGCAGATCGCCGAGGGCCTGCGTCGCGAGCACGGTCAGCTCCCCCTGCTCGACGGGCGTGAACAACGCCGCCCGGATCACCTCGAGCTGCTCGTCGGCGCCGAGCCGGACCATCGCCTCGGCGATTTGCAGCTCGACGATACGCGCCCGTGCGGTACCGACCTTCGTCAGCCGACGCTGGAGGACATCCCGCAGCATGCCAAGCGCGGACGGATCACCCAGACGCCCGAGCACCATCGCGGCGTTTGCCCGGACCTCCGCGTCGTCACGCATCAGGAACTCCGCGAGCGGCGAGAGGTCGGCACGCTCCCCGACGCGACGGACGGCGTAGATCGCCGCGGCCCGCACGGAATCCGATTCATCCTGCAGCAAGGGACGCACGTCGTCGACGAGGGTCGCGATCTGCTGATCGCCGACGGTCATCGCCGCGACGAACCGGACGCCGCGGTTGTCGTCGACCAGACCCAGACGCACCATCGACTCCGCCACGCCGGGCGCAATCGACAACGCCTCGATCGCGTTGGCGCGAAGCAGCGGATTCGTCGAGTCTGCCGCCTGACGCAGCAGGTTGACCGCGGCGGCGCGGACCTCCCCGGTCGCCTCCATGCTGAACGGCGTCGTGACGTTGAGCGCCGGCATCGTGTCGTCCTTGGCGAGGACCGATTGGTTCTTCGTGCTCCACGCCTCGTCGAGGGTGCCACGCTCCATGACACAGCCGGGGGCCAGGACGGCGGCGGCGACGATGGTCACCACGGTCCCGGCGGCCGTGGTCGAAAATTTGATCCTCATCCGTCATCTCCTGAGCCGACCGCCGTCAGGACGAGGAGTCCCGCGGCGGCCGCGACACACAACCACGCCCACGTCTCGCCGACGCGGCCGTAGAGGGTTCTTCGGTCATCTCGGGTGATTTCCGCCCACATCGACGCGGGAGCGCGGAGCACCGGCTCGGCTCCCCCCGCCCGCTCGACGATCCTCCCGGCCGCGTCGATCGCCACCGTGAGGCCGGTGTTCGCGCAGCGGACCATCGGCACCCGGTTCTCGATACAACGCCAGCGGGCGATCTGGGCGTGCTGAAGCCGCCCCCCGTCGTGGTCGCCGAACCACCCGTCGTTGCTGAGGTTCACGAAGAGATCGACGGCCTTCACGCCATCCACCCAGGCCATCCGCCGGCAGACCCGACCCACGGTGTCCTCGAAGCAGATGGGCGTGGCGATCCTGACGACGCCGGCGTCCGTGGACACGTCGAGCCGGTTGATCGACGCCCCCGGGGCGAGCGCGAACGACATGCCCGGCGCGCCGAGCGACAGCAGCCGCTCCTCCAGCCACGACCAGCGGGAGATGTAGGGCATGACCTCGCCGAAGGGCGTGAGAAAGACCTTGTCGTAACGCTGGTACGGCGGCTCGCCCTCGACCAGGTATGCGGCGTTGTGCTGACGCTCGTACACCCACCGGCCGTCGACCACGTCGACGTCGATGAAGCATGCGCTGCCGACGAGGATCGGCGTCTCGACGCCGGCGGCCAACGCGGCGATGCCCTCGGCGAAGCGTCCCCCCGGCCAGTAGTCGTTGCGACGCAGGAACGCCGTCGTTGCCGGCTCGAGCCCGATGCCGGGGAGCATCGTCTCCGGCCACGCGACGAGATCGACGCGTCGTCCCGCCGCGCGGGTCGTCGCCACCGCCGCGATGGTCTGGCGGCAGAACTCGGCGAAGTCCTCGGCCTGCGCCGACGCCGACCAGCCGATCTTGTTGTCCTGGGGCAGGTTGGTCTGGATCGCGACGACGCCGAGCAGTCGCTCGCCGCGTCCCGTCCCCTCCAGCCGCCACCAACCGTAGCCGGCGTTGGCCGCGACGAGCCCGCCGACGACGACCGCCCCGGCGACCGCGGCACGCCGGCTGCCGCCCCCGCCGCGAGCCCGCAACCCGTCGAGGAC
>JABDLI010000169.1 GCA_013003065.1 Phycisphaerales bacterium
GCGGCGGCGCACCAGGGAACCGGACGCCCAATGATCCGCCCGCATCCTGCGGGCTCGCCTCTGGATGTTTGGGCGTGGGTTTGGGCCATTCATGTGCCGCCATGCGGCGGCAGGAGCCGCGTGGGGACCGGCGGCGTCCAGCCGCCTCGTGCAAGTTGGGTCGTGCGTGGCGTGTCCTCGGCCTCGAGCTCAGGTCCAAGACGCCAGAATCAGCAACAGGTCCGCAAACCCGACTTCCCCGTCACCGTCGAGGTCCGCCGGACAACCCGCGCACTCGCCCCACGAAGCAAGCGCGATCAGCAGATCGCCGAATCCGACGATGCCGTCCCCGTCGATGTCGGCCGGTTCGTCCGCGTCCACGCCGAACGCCTGGATCCACGTCCGCCAACTGTTGCCGATGGCCCACTGGTGCTGCCCCCAGAAGCGGCCGTCGGCCGGATCGACTGTCACGGAACCGTAGTCGCCCCATCGCGGCGGGAACGTGTACGGCCCGGAGTTGGTGATGCGCCGCACGGGCGCTCGGAACGTCCCGGGGGGATCGGTCGCCGCCCGCACGGCAGTCTCGACCGAGATCAGCTCGTCCGGTGAGCTGCGGGAGAAGACCAGGGCCGCGTTGCCCTCGTCATCGGCGGTGATCGCGCCGAAGTAGGTTCGAATGCCGGGGCCGGGGTCGATTTCGCCCGACTGCACGACAGCCGGCGTTTTGCCGGAGGTCGGCCAGCCGTTCATTGCGATCTCGTACCACCGCACGAGGATGCGGTCGCTGTTGATGTGATGCGTGGCCCAAAGCGAGCCGTTGCGGTACTCGACCGACCAGAAGCGGGCGTCGAATGTCTCGGGTCGCGCGGTCGTGCCGCCCTGGGGCGGGTCCTCGGGGTGGCCGCCGTACGGCGCCACCGGGATGAGCTGCGACTGGTAGAACGGCTCACCCAGCGGGTTCGTGACCGCGATGAGACGCACCGACGTGTTGATCGACCACTCCCGGTGCTCGATGAAGTAGAGCGCGGGCGGATCGTCGCGACCGATCGGCACCATCCCCGCCGACTGCGAGCCCGTGAGGATCGAGAGCGTGTTCGCGGCGACCGGCTCGCGTCCGGCGAGGATCGACGCCTTGTCGTAGATGAAGAGTGGGTAGTTCGGCGCCTGACCGAGGCCGTCGCCGGAGATGTACACCGAGTCGTCGTCCACGCCCAGGTTCGGCGAGTCGAACGTGTCACCGGCGAGGGGGGTCGTCTCGAAGCGGTACTTGTGCCAGGGACCGAGCGGATCCGGTCCGGCCGAGACGGCCAGCAACGCGTACGACGCGGTGTTGGGAACCCGCTCCGCCGCGAGCGCAAAGAACCGCCCGCTCAGCTCGTCGTACCGCGTCTCGGGATCGAACACCATCTCGCTCGTGCCCAGCTCGCCCCAGAACCCCTTGGCGCCCTCGATCGCCTGCTGGAAGAGCTGCTCGCCCTCCTTGGTGAAGACCGCGATCACGCCGTTCGTCATCGCGACGATCGCATCGGGGCCGACGGCGATGCTCGGATCGGCCGGCGTCCAACCGGTGTTGACGATGCCGGTGAAGCCGATCTCGCCCCCGCCGGAAAGCGTGACGATTCGGTGCGGATCGTCGTCGCGGCGGCTGGCGTCGAACGTGGGGAGCTGCTCGGGGCCGGCGGCGAGCACGGGTTCGGGTGTGTCCGGTGCCGCGACGGGCGGCGCGACCGGGGTGGCCACGGCGGCGCGAGGCGGCGCGAGGCGGCTGATGTTGGCAGCGCTGCCGTCGCCGCCGCCGCTGTCACCGCTCCAGCCGCAGACGATTCCTCCGTCGGGCGCAATGGCCAGACGCTGGCTGCCCGTGGCGACGCGCAACGCCTGACGACCGTCGACCCGCTGACTCATCGCCCGTTCCGGTCCCCGCGGGATGCCGGTGTCGTCGAGCGTGCGGACGAAGATGCCGGGGCCGTCGCCGTCGGCGTGGTTGTACGCAACGGCGATTTCCCCGTCGGCCCCCGCCGCCACGGCTGCGGCCGTGCAGTCGGTGTCCGCCGGACTGACCGCCACCGGCCGGCGCAGCGGGTTCATGTCTTGATCGAAGAGTTGGGCGTACACCCGCCACGGCGACGTCGACCGATCCCGCTCGACCCACGCGACGATCCAGCCGCAGCCGGCCGCCGCGATGACCGGCTCGACGCGTTGCCCCGACGCCGGTCCCCCGACGAAGGTGCGGGCGTCCGGTCGACCGGCCGGATCGAAACGCTGCACGAGAATGCCGATCGGCCGGGCGTCGTGATCGCTCACGCCCGCGGCAACCGCAAAGCTGCCGTCGGTCTGAGACGCGACGCTGGCGATCGTCGGGTAGCCCGGGATGGGAACCGTCAGTGACACGCCGAGCGCGCCGGTCGCTTCCAGAAGCCGCGCGCGGACGTTCTTGACCCCCGTGGCCGGATCTTCGCTCGCGTAGACGATGACCGCACCACCGTCGGGACGCGCCGCGATGACGGGATCGCACTGGTGACCGGCCGTCTCGTCGTTGACCAGGATCTCACGGCCCGGCGTGTCGCCCCACCGGCTCGCGACGATGCCGCCGTCGGAGCCATCCTGCTCGTGGGACTGCCAGACCACCCACGCCGCCCCCGGCGTGCCGGTGACCGGCGTCACCGCCGGCACCCACTGGTGAGAGCCGACGTGATGATTGAGGCGGGTCTCGGGGCCGATGGGGGTGCCGGTGGCGGTGAACCGCTGACCGTAGACGCCGTACCGACCCCCCTGCTGCCGCCGGCTCGACCACACGGCGGTGATCACCCCGGCTTCGTCGACGGTGAGCGCGACCTGGGCCTGCTGGCTGGAGGAGAAAGTGCTCGCCCGCCACTCGGCATGATGCCACCCAGCGTGCCACCCAGCGTGCCACCCAGCGTGCGGCCCGGTCGACACGGTTTCCGGACGTTCCACCCCCGACGTCGCCACCGCCGCTCCCGCGGCAAGGGCGATCACGACGGCGGACATGCCTGTTCGCACCGGCTCTCTCATCCTCTTCCACCCTCCGGAGGGATCCCTCCAGCCTCAACTATAGACGCCGGCGGGGTGGTCGGAAGAGGCGAGGTGGCAATCGGCGGAGGATCGACGGATGCGTGTGCTGCATGTGTCGTGGGTGGAGTGACTTGGAGAGATTGCCCATGTTCGCGCGCGGGGAGACGCGGACACGGCCGCGGACGCGGGCACGGACGCGGGCACGGACACGGCCACGGACGCGGACACGGACACGGCCACGGACGCGGCCACGGACGCGGACACGGACGCGGACACGGACGCGGGCACGGACGCGGGCACGGACACGGACACGGACGCGGGCACGGACGCGGGCACGGACGCGGACACGCACACGGAGACCCGGCTACGTCCGCACGTACGTCCACTCCGCCAGCACGATCGGGATCAACACCACCACCGGCAGAAACACCCCCACCGCCGGCGCGATGCCCGGCAGGTCCACCACCATGAACACCGTCGCCCCCATCAGCACGGGAATCGCGATCCCCGCACACACGATCGCGCGCACGAGCAAGTTGCCGGGCTCACGCAGGAGAAACGTCGGCAGGGTGAGCCACATGGCCAGCACGGTCACGAGGACGGAGGAGAACCGCGCGTACCGGTAGCGCAGAAGGGAGGCGCGGGCCGGGACCCCGGGAGTCGCCAGCATCTGGGCGATCTGACGCAGGCTCAGCATGGCCGCGAACTGACCGTAGCGGTGAACGAGCAGCACCTGCGGGGAGAGATCGGTCGGCTTGAAGTCGATGGGCTGCTCACCGCTGGCCACGAGGGCGGCGTCCGTCTCGCTCTCGACGAGCGTGATGACGCGCCCCCCCTCGAGCTGCCAGCCCTCGGCGGTGTCCGGCCCCGCCTCGCGCCACTGCGCAGAGTCGGCCGTGATCCGCCGCTGCGTGCGGCCGCGATCGTCACGCTCGAGGAACGTCGGCTTCTCGAGGGTGCGGGTGCGGGGGTCGAACCGGGGGGACTGGAGCAACGCGTGCGTGCTGTCGGGCGTGAGCACGACCGGGAAGCTGTCGACACTTCGTTTGCCGATGTGGGCGTGGTCCCGCAAGAGCAGCGGCGCGACACGCGGCAGGAAGATCTCCTGGTTGACGATCTGGAGGAGGCTCAGTCCGAAGACAGCGACGATGAACGGCATCGCGATGCGGTGCATGCTCAAACCGGCGGCGAGCATCGCGACGAGCTCCTTGTGCCGGTGCATCTGCGCGAGCGTGAACGCCATCGCCCCGATCGCGACCAGCGCGTGCAGATAGGCGTAGAACTGGAAGAACCGCGGGCTCTGGAAATCGAGGGCGAGCTTGATGACGAGACCGAACCGCCGCAGGCCCGATGCATCGTCGCCCGCCACGGCGTCGGCCGCTTCGACGAAACGATCGAGCGAGTTGATGAGGTCGATCGCGACCGCGAACAGGAACATCAGCGCGAACAGGATCGTGAAGTTCACGAGGAAGCGGAAGAAGATGTAGCGATCGATGATCGTCACGGGTTGCCTTCGGCTAGTTGCGGGCCAGTTGCCGGTACGACCCGAGCAGCAGCAGGACGAGCGTCGCGTTGCCGGACCACATCACCAGGGGGCCCGTGACCCGGTGACCGTCACGCAGAAGATGGTCACCGCTCGAGATCAGGATCAAGTCGAGGATCGAAGGGAGAAACGCCCACAGGTAGATCGCCAGCGGCTGTGAATTGCGACGCCACATGGCGAGCACCGCCCCCAGCAGCAGGAGCAGGATCGCCGTCACCGACATCGCGTAGCGTTTCATGAGGCGGCTGGCGATCTGATTCTGCAGCCCCACCAGCTCACGCTCGAGCTGCTCCGCCCGCTGGTTGAGCGCGCCCGCACCGGCCGCGCGGTGAACCTCCGACCGATCCAGCAGCTCGGCGCTCGTCAGCCCCGACAGGTCGATCGCCTGAAACCCCTCGAACGTGAGGTTCTCGAGCGGAATCGTCCGGCGTCGATTCGATGCCTGCGGCGTCTGGAGGTTGGTCACTTCGCAGTCGGTCAGGTTCAGATCGAACGCGAGCGGCGCATCCGGAACGCGATCGACCTGCGTCAGCCGCGCACGTTGCGCCCGCAGCCGTCGTTCGGGGCCATCGGCGTCGTGCTGGATGATCTCGATGGGCGTCTTCCCGCTGCGTTGGAAGCGGCCCCGCCGCAGGCTGTCCGCGTGCACCTCGTACCGCCGGCCCTCCGGCCCGAGCTCGACGAGCGTGACCGCTCCGTCCGCCCGCAGCGTCCGGTCGACCTCGTCCCACAGCTCCACCTGCCGCACGCTGTCGGCCAGCCGGTTGCGAAACCCCTCGATCCACTTGTAGCCGTCGGGGTTCTCCCGCAACGCGAGGAGCTGCCCGCGGGTCATCGTCCGGGCGCCGCTCGTCAGGACGTTGTCGATCGCAATCGTCCGCGAGGCGAGCTGACGCGCCCACGCGAGGACGCCGTCGTCGGGGTCATAGGCGACGGTGTCCTCCATCGCGATCCGCAGGTAGGTCGCCTCGGCCTCGCGGTAGACATCCACCACGGCCCGCGAGGCCGTGACGTCACGATCGACGCTCCCGTCGGCCGCCAGATCGGCCGCCGCAACGTGCAGGAGCACCAGCCGCGTGTCGGCGCGTCCCCCGGGATCCGGCTCCACGAGGATCTCGTCGGCGAAGATCTGCATGTCGCCGAACTGGAACGGATCCCCGCGTTCGATCGACGCCTGGAAGATCCTCGTCACGTCCATCGCCACGGTGCGTTCGAGCAGCGACCAGAACCGCGGAATCACCCACTGCGTGAGCAGCACCATGATCAGGGTCAAGACCAGCCCGAGCCCCACGAGGGGCAGCAACAGACGCCGGTAGCTCAACCCGCTGGCCGCCGCGGCCAGCACCTCGTTGTCGGTGGTCATCCGGTGCAGCGTCATCGTGCCGGCAAACCCGGCCGCGAAGGGCAGGGCGAACTGGAGCATCGGGATGATCGCCAGCCCGACGTACTTGATCGTCTGCCCCGCCGAGAGCAGGTGATCGTGCGCGAGCGGCTTGATCGTCGCCCCGAACGCGATGACGGTCACGAGCACGGCGGTCGTGAGCAGCATGACGCGGGTGAGGTCGGCGAGGATGGCGCGGTCGAGGAGACGCACGCGAACATCGTACGGGGGGGCGTGGAGGACGGCGAACGCGCGGGCAGGGACGCGGACGCGGACACGGACGCGGGCACGGACGCGGACGCGGGCACGGATGCGGACGCGGACGCGGGCACGGACACGGTCACGGACGCGGGCACGCACGCGGGCACGGACACGGACGCGGTCCCGGACACGGACGCGGTCCCGGACACGGACGCGGACACGGACGCGGGCACGCACGCGGGCACGGACCCGGACGCGGGCACGGACGCGGACACGGACGCGGACGCGGGCACGGACACGGGCACGGACGCGGCCACGGACACGGGCACGGACGCGGACACGGACACGGACCCCGACGCGGTCCCGGACACGGACGCGGACACGGACGCGGTCCCGGACACGGACGCGGACACGGACGCGGTCACGGACGCGGACACGGCCCCGGACACGGCCACGGAACCCGGACGCCGTCTTACGCCGGCTCGGTCATGCTCGCCGGATCCAGCAGCTCATCCAGCCGCTCCGGCTCCACCAGCCCGTGCTCCAACACATACTCCCGCACGGTCTGCCCCGACGCGAAGGCACCCTTGGCAACCTTCGCCGCCGCGTCGTACCCGATCTCGGGCGCAAGCGACGTGCACATCATCAGGCTCTTCTCGACCATGCCCGTCGCGACGTCGCGGTTGACCTCCAACTCCTTCAGGCACCGGTCGACGAACATCGTCGACGCGTTCGCGAGGAGCGTGATCATCGACATGAGGTTGTCGATCATCATCGGCATGGCGACGTTGAGCTGCAGAAGAGACCCGACGCCGCCGAGTCCCCCGACCGTGATCGCCGCGTCGTGGCCGATCACCTGGCAGGCGACCTGCACGACCGACTCGCAGATGACCGGGTTGACCTTGCCCGGCATGATCGAAGAGCCCGGCTGTGTCGCGGGCAGGCTCAGCTCGTAGAGGCCGCACCGCGGCCCGGAGCCGAGCAGCCGCACGTCGCTGGCGATCTTCGAGAGCGAGACGGCGATGGTCTTCAGCTCGCCCGACGCCTCGACCACGCAGTCACGCGTCGCCTGCGCTTCGAAGTGGTTGGGGGCTTCCTTGAACGGCACCTTCGTCGCCTTGGCCAGCCGCCGGGCGACGAGACTACCGAACCGAGGATGCGTGTTGATGCCGGTGCCGACCGCGGTGCCGCCGAGCGGCAGGTTCTCCGCGAGCCGCACCATCGCCCGCTCCGCGCGGGTGACGGCGTACTCGGCCTGGGCCGCGAAGCCGCTGAACTCCTGCCCCAGGCGAATCGGTGTCGCGTCCATCAGGTGGGTGCGGCCGATCTTGACGACCTTGTCCCAGCGTCTCGCCTTGCCCTTGAGCGTCTTCGCGAGGCCCTTGAGCGCGGGGATGAGCGCCTCTCGGATGGCGACCGCGCCGGCGACCTGCATCGCGGTCGGGAAGGTGTCGTTCGACGACTGGCCCATGTTCACGTGGTCGTTGGGGTGGATCGGATCCTTGGCGCCGATCTTCTTGCCGGCCGCCCGGCAGGCGAGGTTGGAAATCACCTCGTTGGCGTTCATGTTCGTGCTGGTCCCCGACCCCGTCTGAAAGACGTCGATCGGGAAGTGCTCCATGAACCCGACCGGATCCTCTTCCAGAGAGTCGGCGATCTCGTCGCAGGCCCGCGTGATCAGACGCCCCCGCCGCTGGTCGAGCCGTTTCAATTCGACGTTGGCTTCGGCGCACGCCCGCTTGAGCGTCGCGTACGCACCGATCACCTCGGCCGGGAGGGGCCGGCCCGAGACGGGGAAATTCAAGACGGCGCGTTGGGTCGTTGCGCCGTAGAGGACGTGCGCCGGCACGGTCATCGCTCCCATCGAGTCGCGTTCGGTCCGGGTCTTGGCTGCCATGGAGATTCCTCGTTCGATCCCGCCGAACCGTCGCGGAAAAAACGCCCGGCCGGCGAGAAACCGCCCGAACGCTATCAGCGGCGGCCTCGCACCGCTACCCTCGCGCTGCCGTCATGTCCTCCGCCTCATCAGCCGCCATGCCCGTCCGGTGCCCGCGTTGCGGGTTCGACTTCCGGGGCGAGATCGCCCGGTGGTCCACCCGCTGCCCTCGGACGGGCACGTGCGTCGAGTGCGGTCTCGACTTCGCGTGGGCCGACATCTTCTCCCACGCCGCCCACCCCTGGCTCTTCGAACGCGAATGGAAATACCGTCCGGTGGCGCGGCTCGTCTCGACGGTCCTGCACGCGTTCGCGCCGCGGCGGTTCTGGCGGCAAATCCGCATCACCGAGCCGATCGCCCTCCTGCCGCCGGCCCTCGTCGCCGCCACGGCGACGCTCTCCCTGTACCTGACGCTGGCGGGGTGGTACGCGTGGGGCGTCTTCGGGGCGCAGGTCGGCGGCGTCATGTCGCTGAACGCCTGGCTGCGTCGTCTGGAGCAGTCGCTCTTCGCGCTCCCCCGCGCGATGGCGAGCGCGATGCCGGGGGTCCTGCTCACGCTCGTCGCGATGCCGCTGGCCTTCGTAGTGCTCCCGGTGACGCTGCGACGCGCCCGCGTGCGGCCCGGTCACATCGCCCGCATCTGGCTCTACTCGCTGCTCGCCCCGGCGGTCTTTGCCATCCTCTGGTCGCTCGTGCAGTTCACCGGACAGTTCATCGACGTGCCGTGGCTGTGGCGGCCGCTCAATCCGTGGACGTACATCTCGATGTTCCCGATGCCGTCCGAGCCCACGCTCGTCTTTCTCGGCGTCCTGCTGCCACCTCTGATCGTCCTCGCCGTGCTCCTCGCCTGGCTCGCGCTCTGGTGGTGGTGCGCGTTGCGTCACTACCTCCGGCTTCCGAAGCCGGGCCGGATCGTCGCGTCGCTCCTGATCATCGTCGGCCTCGCCGCCGTCATCGTCGAGCTCGTCCTCTACGCATCCGGCGCACGGTGGTGGTGGTGAGCCGGAAACTAGGGACGGGTACCAGTTTCCGAGCGTGGTCGAAGAACCACTCGGCGGGCCGTCGTCGGGAACTGGTACCCGTCCCTAGTTTCCCCCGTTCCTCGCCGGTCGGGCGCTGGGTCGGAATATGGGGAGAGGCACAGAGGCACAGAGGCACAGAGAAGAAAAGAGAAGAAGAGGTGAGGAGGGTATGACGAGTGGGGTTGAGCCGTTTTGGATCTCTGCTTTCCAATGAACGTGCGCTCGTCCCCGGAGCGCGTTCGCACACATCTTCCCCTCTTCTTCTCCTCTGTGCCTCTGTGCCTCTGTGCCTCTCCCCTACTCCCACCCAGCTTCCGCCCCGCAGCGCACCGTCGAAAGAGCATTCGCCATTCGAAACGAATCAGCCAGACCCGTCGCCGACACCCGCCCGGACCCGATCAACGAAACTGCGAATCGCCCCGTCGAGACGATCCGGATCAACCGTTTCCAGATCGGCATGGCCCGCGCCGACGATCAGCACACGCTCGATGTGCGGCCCGGCCGACGCACAGGACGCCGTGGTGGCCGGGGGCGTGATCTCGTCGTCTGCGCCGGTCACGACGAGCACTGGTGCTGCGACGGCACGGCCCGCGGGACTCTCCGCGACGCTCAGGCCGCGCAAACGAAGCCACGCAAACGCAAGCGGGACGATCGGCCAGGTTGGATACCCGGCCCGGACGAGGCGGCGTCGCGTCGCGTCTCGCAAGTCGAGCACCGGCGCGAGCAGCAGGAGGCCGGCCACACGCTCGTCCCGCGCGGCCTGACGCCAGGCGATGCCGCCGCCGAGCGACCGTCCGACCAGCACGAACGGGCCCGGGCCGAGCTCGTCGAGGAGCGCCGCAAGGTCGTCCTCCTCGCCGATGCCCACGCGACTGGGCCCGCTCGACTCCCCATGGCCCCGCAGGTCGTAGAGCACCATGCGCTCGACAAGGTCCGGCCACGGCTCGAGGGTCGCCA
>JABDLI010000178.1 GCA_013003065.1 Phycisphaerales bacterium
GGGTTGACGCGGGCACGGAGCCGGACGCGGATGCGGACGCGGGCACGGACGCGGGCACGGACACGGGCACGGACACGGACGCGGTCACGGACACGGACGCGGACACGGACACGGACACGGACGCGGACGCGGACACGGACCCCCCGTACAGTATTCATCATGATCCACCTCGCCCTGATCGTCGCCATCGCGTGGCTCTCGCCCACCCCCGCCATCACCACCCCCAACATCACCACCCCCCCGACCACCCCCACCGACCCCGTCGCCGTCTACCACGAGCTCGACGGCACCTGGCGTGGCACGTTCGTCGGCTTCGACGCGGCGGGCCGCGAGCTGTACCGCATTCGGGTCGAGCAGGTGTACGAGACGGTCGACGCGACGACGCAACGCGTCCGTGTCAAGGACACGATGCCGGACGGAACGGTGATCACGGGCGAGGGTGAGAACACGGCGCGGCGGCGTCCGGATGGTTCGCTCGAGCTGCGCTGCGTGGTGCGCAAGTCGAACGGCGAGCGGGTGGAGCATGCGGGGCGGGTGGTGCGGGGACCGGGCGGCGGGTCGGCGCTCGTGTGGCACTCACGTTCGACCGATCGCACCGAGACCTTCCTCGAGCAGGTGCGCACGGTCGGAGAACGAACGCTCTACGAGATCAACGGAATGGGCCGGTACGGCGGTTCGGCGATGCTCATGCAGGGCCGCTACGTGCGGCAGGCGGATTCGTGACGGATCGACGGCGCCCGGCAACCGGACGCGGACACGGACACGGACGCGGACACGGTCACGGACGCGGACCCGGACACGGTCACGGACACGGACACGGTCACGGACGCGGTCACGGACGCGGACACGGACACGGTCACGGACGCGGTCGCGGACCCGGACACGGACACGGTCACGGACGCGGTCACGGACGCGGTCACGGACACGGACACGAACGCGGGCACGGTCACGGACGCGGTCACGGACCCGGACCCGGACCCGCCCATATACTCTGAGACCCACCCCGCCCCCGCCCCGGAGACGCCCCATGAAATACCGCTTCCTGCTTGCGACGCTGCTCTTCGTCACCCCCGCCCTCGGCCAGGGCTTCGACAACGTCGAGATCAAGACGACCGAGCTGCGTCCGGGCATTCACATGCTCGAGGGTCGCGGCGGCAACATCGGATTGTGCTCGGGTCCCGACGGCGCGTTCATGATCGACGATCAGTTTGCCCCGCTGACGGAGAAGATACTGGCCGCCGTGCGTGGCGTGACCGACGAGCCCCTGCGGTTCGTCCTCAACACCCACTGGCACGGTGACCACACCGGCGGCAACGAGAACCTCGGCGAGGCCGGCGTCGTCATCGTGGCGCACGAGAACGTTCGGGAGCGTATGTCGACCGATCAGTTCATGGCGGCGTTCAACCGCAACGTGCCGGCCGCCCCCGCGGCGGCGTTGCCCATCATCACGTTTACGAACGGCGTCACGTTCCACCTCAACGACGAGGAAATCCGCGTCACGCACGTCGAGCTGGCGCACACGGACGGCGACGCCATCGTGCACTTCCGCAAGGCCAACGTGCTGCACATGGGTGACACGTACTTCAACGGCCTGTACCCGTTCATCGACACCGGCTCCGGCGGCAACATCGACGGCATGCTGCGGGCCGCCGAGGTCGGGCTGCGGCTGGCCGATGCCGAGACAAAGATCATCCCCGGCCACGGTCCGCTTTCGGATCGGGCCGGACTCGTTCGGTATCGCGACATGCTGCGTAGCGTGCGCGACCGGATCCGCGGGATGATGGGCAGCCGCGCGAGCAAGGACGAGGTCATCGCCGCCAAGCCCACGCAGGACTTCGATGACGTCTGGGGCGGGGGTTTTCTTTCCGCCGACCAGTTCGTGGGCATTGTCTATGACGGAATGCGTCACGACGGCGAGCCGGACGAGTGATGCCCGGGCCGAATTCGCGGCGATGGCTCCTCCGCGTCGCGGCCGCCACGGTGATGGCGACGCTTGTTGCGCTCGCGCCCGCCCCCGAATCACCCGCGTCCGCTCCGTTCGTGGTCGTGCTGGGCATCACGCAGGACGCCGGCTACCCGCAGGCCGGATGCACTGCGGCGTGCTGTGCCGGGGCGTGGGCGGATCCGACGCGGCGACGATACGCGGCGTGCCTCGGCATCGTCGATCCCGTGAGCAACGAGCGGTGGCTGATCGAGGCGACGCCCGATCTTCGCGCTCAGCTCCGCGCGCTCGACGACGTGCAGACTCCGGCCGCCACCCCCGGTCTCGACGGCATCCTGCTCACCCACGCGCACATTGGCCACTACACCGGGCTCGTGTTCATCGGGCACGAGTCGATCGGGGCCACGGGCGTGCCGGTGTACGCCATGCCGCGGATGCGTGCGTTCCTCTCGGAGAACGGGCCCTGGGATCAGCTCGTTGAGTATGAGAACATCACGCTCCGGCCGATCGAGGCCGATCGTCCGTTTCGCCTGAACGACCGAATCGAGGTCACCGCGTTCCGCGTCCCCCACCGCGAGGAATATACGGAGGTCGTCGGATTCCGGATCGCCGGCCCGGAGCGCACCATCCTGTTCATTCCCGACATCGACAAGTGGGAGCGGTGGTCACGCCGGCTCGAGGACGTCATTGCCGGCGTTGACGTGGCGTACGTGGACGGGACGTTCTACGCCGACGGCGAGTTGCCCAACCGCGACATGTCGAAGATCCCGCATCCGTTCATCGCCGAGACGATGACGCGGCTCGCCCCGTTGCCCGCGGCGGAGCGTGCGAAGATCCGGTTCATCCACCTGAACCACACCAACCCCGCCCTCGACGCCGCGAGCGCAGCGAGCCGGAGGATCGAGACCGCCGGCTTCCGGGTCGCACGACAGGGTGAGCGTGTGGATCTCTGACGATCGACGAGTCCCGGCTCCCGCGGCCACGGCGGTCCGCTACACTCGCACGCCATGCAGTACGGCTTCGTCATCGACCACGACTCGTGCATCGGGTGCCACGCCTGCACGGTCGCGTGCAAGGCGGAGAACGACGTGCCCGTCGGCAACTTCCGCACGTGGGTGAAGTACACCGAGGAAGGCACGTTTCCGGACATCAAACGCGACTTCCTCGTGCAGCGGTGCAACCACTGCTCCGACGCGCCGTGCGTGACGATCTGCCCGGTCAACGCCCTCGAGAAGCGACCCGACGGCATCGTCGACCTCGACCGCGACGCATGCATCGGTTGCCGCGCCTGCATGCAGGCGTGCCCCTACGACGCGATCTACCTCAACGAAGACTCGGGGGCGGCGGAGAAGTGTCACTTCTGCGCGCACCGCGTCGAAGTTGGACTCGAGCCGGCGTGCTCCGTCGTCTGCCCGGTCAACGCGATCATCGCCGGTGACCTCGACGACCCGGACTCCCGGGTCGCTCGCCTGTCCCGTGAACGCGAGACCGTCGTGCGCCGGCCGGAGCAGGAGACGAACCCCAACGTGCGTTATATCGGCGCGAGCGATCTCGCCCTCAACCCGGGCCGCGCGGCGCGACCCGAGATGTACCTCTTCAGCGAACGCCCGCCGGCCAAGCCGGAGGCGTGGCCCGCCGACGCGCCGCTCACACCGAACGCCCGCGTCGTCCTCGACGCCGGTCACCGCGTCGAGTGGGGTTGGCCGGTGGCGCTCTACCTCGTGACCAAGGGAATCGCGGCCGGGGTCGCGATGCTCGCCCCGCTGGCCGGCCGGCTCGGGCTCACCGGCAACGCCGGCCGGATCGCGCCGGAAGTGATCGCGTTGATTTTCCTCGCGGTGACGTGCTTTCTGCTCGTCGAGGATCTCGCCCGCCCGATGCGGTTCTACCGGCTAATCACGCGGCCGAATTGGAAGAGCTGGCTCGTGCGCGGCGGCGTGCTGCTGGGCGTGTTCGGTGCCGTGGTTGCCGCGACGCTCGGGCTGCGCTTGGCAGGGATGGACGCGGCGGCGGACGCAGGCCGCTGGCTCGGCGCCGCGCTCGGGGTCGGCGTCGCCGGCTACACGGCGTTTCTCTTCGGCCAGTGCAAGGGACGCGACTTGTGGGAAAGTCCACTTCTGCTGCCACACCTCATCGCACAAGCGCTCATGTGCGGGAGCGCCGTCTTCCTCGCGTTCACCGGTCGCCACACCGCGCTCGGGCTGGTGTTCGTGATCGGCGTCCTCGGCCACCTCGCGTTCGCGCTCATCGAGCGTCGCGGGCGGCATGAGACCGAGAACGCGCGGCAGGCCGCCGCCTTCCTGTCCGTCGTCCGGCTGTGGGGTATCCCCGCCTACGCCGGGGGGCTGATCGTCGGCGGCGCAGTCGCGCTCGCGTTGCTGGCCGCGTGGCCGGCGGGCGTCATCGTCCCGACGCTGCTCGGGCTCTACCTGTACGAACATGCCTACGTGCGAGCGGCGCAGCTTCCGCCGCTCTCCTGACGTCTTCTTCGAACTCCTTCGGGTCCTGCCATGCCCCCCGCCGATCGCGCCACGATGAACGTGACCCCGCTGGCGAGCTTCCCTCCCGTCGATGCGTGGGACGACTGGGTCGAGTACGACGCCAAGGCGTGGCCGAAGAAGGTTGAACGCCGGTACCGCCTGGTCCCCACGACGTGCTTCAACTGCGAAGCCGCGTGCGGCCTCGTCGCGTACGTCGACCGCGAGACCATGCAGGTACAGCGGCTCGAGGGAAACCCGCATCACCCCGGCTCCCGCGGCCGCAACTGCGCGAAGGGGCCGGCGACGATCAACCAGATCGAAGATCCGGGCCGCATCCTCTACCCGATGAAACGCGTCGGGGAGCGGGGGTCGGGGCAGTTCGAACGCACGACGTGGGACGAGGTGCTCGACACGCTGGCCGGCCGAATTCGCCGGGCCCTGCAGGAAGAGCGACGCAACGAGATCATGTACCACGTCGGCCGTCCCGGCGAAGACGGCTTCATGGGACGCGTGCTCCAGTCCTGGGGCATCGACGGGCACAACTCGCACACGAACGTCTGCTCGTCCGCGGCCCGCGTGGGATACGCGCTCTGGTCGGGGGCGGACCGTCCGTCGCCCGACCACGCCAACGCCAAGTTCATCCTGCTGCTCTCGGCGCACCTGGAGACCGGCCACTACTTCAACCCGCATGCGCAACGCATCGTCGAGGCCAAGAACGCCGGCGCAAAGCTGTGCGTGATCGACGTGCGGCTTTCCAACACCGCGTCCGCCGCCGACTACTGGCTCGCGCCGTGGCCGGGCACCGAGGCGGTGCTGCTGCTGGCGATGGCGCACGTGATCCTGCAGGAAGATCTCTACGACCGCGGCTTCCTCGAGCAGTGGGTGAACTGGCGTGCCTACCTCGCGGCGCTTCACCCGGATGACGAGGTGACGTTCGAGCGGTTTCTCACGCGGCTCAAGGAGCGGTACGCGGACGTCACGCCGGAGGCCGCTGCCGCGGAATGCCGCGTCGACGCCGACACGCTCCGGGAGGTCGCACGCGAGATCGGACGCACCGGTGGTGCGTTCGCGACCCACGTCTGGAGAAACGCGGCCGCCGGCAACCTCGGTGGCTGGCAGGTTGCGCGATGTTTGCAGTTCCTCGTCGTGCTCGTCGGCGGCGTCGGCGCGGTCGGGGGCACGAATCCCAACAGCCGCAACAAGTTCGTCCCCCCGCCCTTCCTCAAGCCCCCGCCACAGAACGTGTGGAGCGAACTGCTGTACCCGCGTGAATACCCGCTTGCGTACCACGAGCTGTCGTATCTGCTGCCCCACTTCCTGGAGGAAGGACGCGGCGCGATCGACGTCTACTTCACCCGTGTCTACAACCCCGTGTGGACCAATCCCGACGGCATGATGTGGGAGCGGATGCTGCGGGACGAATCGAAGATCGGCGTGCACGCCGCCCTCACGCCCGTGTGGAGCGAGACCGCGCAGTACGCCGACTACGTGCTGCCCATGGGCAACGGCGCCGAACGCCACGACCTGATGAGTCAGGAGACCCACGCTGCACGGTGGATCAGCTTCCGCCAGCCGGTGACCCGCGTGGCGCGGGAGCGGGCGGGGGAGCGCGTCGAGCTGACCTACCACTCGAACCCCGGCGAGGTGTGGGAGGAGGACGAGTTCTGGATCGAGCTGTCGTGGCGTATCGACCCCGACGGTTCCCTCGGCATCCGCCGCTACTACGAGTCGCCGACGCGACCCGGCGAGAAGATCACGGTCGACGAGTACTACGGGTGGATCTTCGAGAACTCGGTGCCCGGACTGCCGGAGGAGGCGGCGAAACACGGGCTGTCGCCGCTGGAGTACATGCGGCGGTTCGGCGCGTTCCTCGTCGAGGATGACGCGTACGAGGGTCACCGCGCCCCGCTGGACGAAGCGACGGTGGTCAAGGCGGACGTCCACGACGACGGCACGATCGTCAAAGACGATACGCCCGTCGGAATCAAGGTGGGCGACACGGCGTGCGCGGGCTTTGCGACCCCGTCGCGTCGGCTGGAGATCTACAGCCCGACGATGGCGGAGTGGGGCTGGCCCGAGCACACGTTGCCGGGCTCTATCGAGAGCCATGTGCATCACCGCCACGTCGACCACGACCGCGGCCAGTACGTGCTCGTGCCGACGTTCCGGCTCCCCACGCTCATCCACACCCGCTCGGCCAACGCCAAGTGGCTCTACGAGCTTTCGAACACGAACCCCGTGTGGATCAACCCCGCCGACGCCGCCCGGATCGGCGTCGAGACCGGCGGACTCATTCGGGTGACGACCGACATCGGGCACTACGTCAACCGGGCGTGGGTCACCGAAGGCATGCGTCCGGGCGTGGTCGCGTGCTCCCACCACCTCGGCCGCTGGCGACTGTTCGACGACGCCGGCACCGACCGCTGGGCGAGCGCGACGGTCGCTCGCGAGGAGATCGCCCCCGGCGTCTACCGGTTCCGCCGCGTCAAGGACATCACCGCCTACACGAGCGCCGACCCCGACACCCGACGCATCTGGTGGACCGACGGCGGGGTCCACCAGAACATGACGTTCCCCGTTCACCCCGACCCGATCTCCGGCATGCACTGCTGGCATCAGCTCGTCACGGTGACGCCGGCGCGACCCGGCGACCGGTACGCCGACATCGAGGTCGACACGACGAAGTCGATGGAGATCTACCGCCAGTGGCTCGCCCTGACGCGACCGGCGCCGGGACCGGGCGGGTTGCGACGGCCGCGGTGGTTTGCGCGGGCGATGAAGCCGGCGGCGGAGACGTATGTGATTCGCGGGTGAGCGGGGGCGGGGCCGTGGCCGTGTCCGCGTCCGTGTCCGCGTCCGCGTCCGCGTCCGTGTCCGTGACCGTGACCGTGACCGCGTCCGTGACCGGGTCCGTGACCGCGTCCGCGTCCGTGACCGTGCACGTGACCGCGTCCGGGCTGCGCGGGGGCCGGCGGCGTCCATGCCGCCTCGCTTGGGAAGATCTGGGCGTGGACCCTTGCGCTGGCGTCCTGCCATTGGACGGTGGTTGTGCTTGCCGGACGCCGGTGGCCGCGTTGTTCACGCCGCGTCGTGCGGCTCGACCCCCCCTTGTCGGGGGTCTCATATGACGCTCGCATCCTGCGAGCTGGTCAGTGAAGATTTGGGCGTGGGTTCGGACTATCTTTCGCACCGCCTCCGGCGGGTGCAGGGCTGCGTGGTTACCGGCGGCGTCCATGCCGCCTCGTGCAGGTTGGGTCGGGCGGTCGCGTATGGTCCGATAGGTCGGCCTGCCGTCCGGGAAGTGTTGGCGATCGTTGTGTCCGGCCCCGAATCTCGCCGGGCGGGGGACTTCCGGTGAGCCGCTGACCGAAATGGCCGATCCCCCGAGCACGCGTCTGTCCGGTCCATTACCGGGGACGTGAGAAGTGGGACGCCGATGCAGCAGCGAAAAGAAGAGGCAGGTTTGAGCGCCGGCGGCGCGCCGATCTCCGCTGCCGATGCGCAGACCGGGCTCGAGGATCTCCTCGCTCGCGAGGCGCTCAGCATCGTCTTTCAACCCATCGTGGACCTCGAGAACGCCGAGATCGCCGGCTTCGAAGCGCTGGCACGACCCGACGCGAGCACGCGGTTCACCACCGCCGGCGAGCTGTTCGACGCCGCCGAGGCGCTCGGGATGCTGGAGGAGATCGAGGCCGTGGCGCGGCAGAAGTCGCTCGCGATGGCGGCCGCCCGACCGGACAGCGGGCTGCTCTTCCTCAACAACAGTCCCCCCGTGTTCACCTCGCCCGACTTCGCCCGCACGATCTGGCGGGACATCGCCGTGGCCGGCGGCATCTCCGCTCACCGCATCGTGCTCGAGATCACGGAGCGCACCGGTCACGATCTCATCAGCACCCTCTCCCACCGTGCGCACGAGCTGCGGGAGCGGAACTTCGGCGTTGCCCTCGACGACGTGGGAGCGGGCATCAGCGGTCTGAACCAGATCATGTCGCTCCGCCCCAACTGGCTGAAGCTCGATCTGGAGCTGATCAGCAACATCCACAACGACCCGCTCAAGCAGAATCTGATCCGCCTCTTCGTCCGTTTCGCCACCCTCGCCAACATGCATCTCGTGGCCGAAGGCATCGAGCAACGCGAGGAGCTTCGTGTCCTGATCGAGCTCGGGGTGACGCACGGGCAGGGCTTCTACCTTGCCCGACCGGGTGAGATCGGCGCACCGCTCCCCCGCGCGATCCGCGATGTCATCCGCGAGCTCCGCCACGACGCCGACGCCCGGAAGCTGATCGATCCCGGCTCGGTGCGGGTCGGGTCGCTCGCCTGCCCGTCACCGGTCTGTGATCAAGCCGAAGCCGTCGGTGAGGTGCGCGACCGTCTCCTGCGGACGGCCAGCCACGCGGGTGTCGTCATTCTGGACGGGCGCCGATTCGTCAGCTGGCTGAGCCGCGCGGACGTGATCGACAACCTGGCGACCGTCTCGCCCTGCACGCCCATCGGGCATCTTCCGCTGCCCGACGTCCCGCTGGCCCCCTCGGATCTGGCGTTGCCCGAAGCGCTCGAGCTGGTCGCGACGCGCGGTGACACCGAACGTGGCCTTCCGATCGTCGTCGGTCAATCGGGGCAGATCGTCGGGGTCGTCTCGATCCGTGACTTGCTGCTCGCCGCGGCGGATGTCCACCGCCGCGCCCCGTCGCACATCGCCCCGCTCACGGGTCTGCCGAGTCGCGTGCAGGCCGACCGCTGGCTCGCCAGCCACATGGAGACCGGTGACCCGTGCACGATGGCCTTCATCGACCTGCGTGACTTCGGCGCCTACAACCGGGCGTACGGCTACGACCGCGGCGATCAGATGCTGATGTGTCTCGTCGGGCTGCTCCAAACCCACCTGGTCGAGGGCCGTCCCGCCGCGAGCTTCCTCGCCCACATCGGCGAGGATCGCTTCCTCATCGCCCTGCCACGCTCTTGCCGTGGGGAGCTCATCGAGCTTTCGAACGCCTTCCAGCGTCTGCAGGGCGAGTTCTTCTCGAGCGAGGACATCGCCGCGGGTCACTACCACGACCAGCCGTCGGCCGGTCGCCAGCGGGTTCACCCCCTGACGCGGCTTCGAATCATCTGCCTGCCCGAGGTGCTGCGACGAATCTCCAGCCCCCGCGAGCTCTACAACCTCGCCGACAGCCTGCGTCTGCGTGATCACTTCAACCCGGCGACGGGCGGAGATCCGATCGTGCTTGACGACCGGCGTCAACCGGCAAAGGCGAAGAAACGCAAAGGCGCGTAGACGGACACCCATCGCGCAAACGCCTGACCCACTTGCACGGCGGCTCTGTCAAAATCGCACCCGCCGCGCAAACGCCCGACACAACTTGCACGGCGGCTCTGCCAAAATCGCACCCGTCGCGCAAACGTCGGACCCAACTTGCACGGCGGCTCTGTCAAAATCGCACCCGTCGCGCAAACGTCGGACCCAACTTGCCCGAGGCGGCATGGACGCCGCCGGTCCCCACGCAGCCTGCACCCGCCGGAGGCGGTGCGAAGAATAGTCCGAACCCACGTCCAATTCTTCACTGACCAGCTCGCAGGATGCGAGCGTCACATGAGACCCCCGACAACTGGGGTCGAGCCGCACGACGCGGCGTGAACAACGCGGCCACCCGCGTCCGGCAAGCACAACCACCGTCCCCTGGCAGGATGCCAACGCAAGGGTCCACGTCCAGATCTTCCCAAGCCAGGCGGCATGGACGCCGCCGGTTCCCACGCAGCTCCTGCCGCCGCATGGCGGCACACAAATGGTCCTACCCACGCTGAACCATCCGAACGCCAGCCCGCAGGATGCGGGCGGTGTATTTGGGCGCTACGCCGTCCTGTGCTTCGCCACAGGATGCGGCGGATCGAGCGTGGGTCGGTTGCGCGCCGGACGACACTGCGTTCAGCGTGCGGTTTGCTGAGGCCGAGGGCGGCAGGACGCCGCCCGTGGAAGGACAAGGCGTCCGGACGTCACCGGCGTGTTCGCGCGGTTGGGGGAGAATTGGATTTGGAATGGGAATGGGAATGGGAATGGGAACGGGAAGTGGAATTGAACCCGGAGAACGGAGAGCGAAGGAACTGCGAATTGGAGTTGCGTCGGCCCTACGCGTCTCCTCCAGACACGTCCGCGTCCCCCCCCAACCGCCGCAACCGCGCGAGCCGCTCTCCTTCCTCCCGCACGAACCACTCCACACCCCCAAGCAGCTCCGCCGCGCGAGCGAAGTGCTCCCGCGCTTCCTCGCCCCGGCCGAGCGCCAGCAGGCACTCGCCGAGCTCCTCGCAGACGAAGCCATCCTCCTCGATCTCCGGATCGGAGGCCGCCTCGTCGGCGAGTGCCCGCTGCGCGGCGAGGGCGTCGTCGATCCGGTCCATCGATCGCAGCGTGCGTCCGATGCACCAGCGGGCAACCCGCTGCTCGGCCACGCGGCCGATCTCGACGTTGAACCGGTGACACTGCTCGAACAGCTCGAGCGCCCGTCCGTACGAGCCCATCTCGTGGCAGGTCCACGCGGTGTTGTTGAGCAGTGAACCCAGCCACCGGCGGGTCCGGGCGTCGGTGGATGCCTCGGCGAGCGCAATCGCCCGCTCGTTCCACTCCAAACGGTGCTCCAGCGTGTCGGTGATGCCCAGCATGTGCGCCGCATCCACTGCGTAGAACGCGTGCCCGCCATCTTCCGCCCGGTTCAGCGCCTCACGGAAACACTCGATCGCCTTCGCGTTCTCGCCGGCGGAGTTGAACGTCCGCCCCCGCTCGAGCTGGTGCCGAATCCGACCGACGACAACCGCCGGCGTGAACAGCGATTCGACCTGGTCGAGCAACGCGTGCGCTTCCTCGAACCGCCCGCGCAACGACAACGTGCGGGCGATCTGCGTCTGAAGCTGCACGTGCAGATCCGGCTCGCCCACGGGATCGATGCCCGCGCCGGCCTCCCGCAGCTTCCCTTCGGTGGCGGCCGGGTCGTCGTAATTCCACAGCTCGTCGAACGGGATCGACACGAGGCTCCCACCTCCGCTCTTCACACGCTCACGGCTTCGGCGCCGGCGGTCGTCCGCAGCTCGTCCAGCAACGGCACCGCCACCACGAATCGCGCGACGCGTTCGCCCTCCTCGAGCACGGCCCAGGCGTCGCGGCTCGGACGATCGGCGAGCCAGCAGCTCAGAAGGGCGTACATGAACGGGTGCAGCACGATCGCGACGCCGTGCGCGCGGCTCTTCTTGAGGAGCTTCGCGACGGCGCGAAAGACCCGCGCGCGGGCGTCTGCCATTGCTTCGCCTTCCGGGGGCATGAGGGAGAGCATTTCCTCGTGCCACCGCTTGTAGCGTTTCGGATGACGCTCGGCGAGATCCTGGCTCAACATGCCTTCGAAGAGACCCAGATCCGGTCCCTTGAGATCGCCCGTGACCTTCGTTCGGGCGTTGATGGACGCGGCCACGAGGTGCGCGGTCTCCGTCGCGCCTTCGTCGGCGGCGTGGTACACGGTCGCGATGGCCTCGCGGTCGAGCTGCGGCAGATCCGACGACACGCCTGCGCGTCCGGCGTCGCTCAGCGGCAGGTTGGTCGCACCGTGCAGACGCCCTTCGCCCTCCCAGTGCGTGTGACCGGCGCGAACGAGCGTGACCAGGATGTAGCGACGCTTTCCGGCCACTCAGCCGCTCCGCGTCCCGGCCTCGACCGAACCTCGCAGGGTCGCGATCGCGGCACCGTAGTCTTCGGTCTTGAAGATGGCCGACGCGGCGACGAGCAGATCGCACCCGGCCGTCCGGCAGTCGGGAGCGGTGCGGGGATCGATGCCGCCATCCATCTCCAGCCGCTGGTCGTCGCGGAGCCGGCCGGCGATCACGCGGGTTTTCTCCAACACGTCCGGGATGAACGACTGGCCGGCGAAACCCGGGTTGACGCTCATCACCAGGATGAGGTCGAACGGGTCGAGGTGCGGGAGGATCGCTTCGACGTCCGTCGGCGGGTTGAGCGCGAGCCCGGCGGTGAGACCGGCGGCGTGCGTCGCCGCGCACAGGGCCTCCGGCTCCCCCTCGGCCTCCAGATGCACGGTCACGTGGTCGGCCCCGGCGTCGGCGAAGGGCCGAATGAAGTCCGCGGGATGCGTCACCATGAGGTGAACGTCGAGCAGCACATCGGGCAGCGTCTCACGCAGCGAGCGACAGAGGTCGGGACCCATCGTGAGATTGGGGACGAAGTGGCCGTCCATGACGTCCAGATGCAGCAGGTCGGCCCCCGCATCCATGACGGCCCGACACTCCTCGCCGAGCGTCGCGAAGTCCGCGGCGAGGATCGACGGGGCGACGAGCGGCCGGGCGGGCCGCACCTTCAGCAGAGCATCCCTCGACATGCGGGGCAGGATAGCAGAAGCGATTGCCTCCGCCTCAACCGCGCGTGGCGGCCTCCTGGTAGGACTTGAGCACGCGTTTGAACCCCGGCTTATCCTCGGGACGCGCGATGAAATACGCCTTGCGTTGCAGGGAGATCGCCTTGTCCATTCGACCCGCGTGGTAGTGCACGAGCGCCTGCACGGAGTAGCCGGTGGGATCGTTGCGATCGCTGACCTTGGCCGCCGCTTCGGCCGCCCTCATGGCCAGGTCGAGATCTCGTTTGTCGTCGGGGATCTTCGGACTCGTCACGATCATCTCGGCCAACGCCGCAAGCACGCCGGCGTCGTCGGCGTACCGCTCGAGGATCTCGTTGGCGTAGACGGACGCCTGCGTCGCGTCGTTCATGTCGACGAGCATGATCTCCAGCTTCTCGAGCGTATAGAGGCCAAAGACGGTCGGATCCACCTTGATGATGTCGTCGAGCATCTTGAAGCACATCCGCCAGTTGCGCACCTTCCGAGCGCCGCGTGCGGCATCGATCATGGGCTGCGCCTGCTCGAACAGACGGGCGTCGTACCGCTTCGACAGGACGAGGGGCAAGACGCTCGTGAAACGCTCTTCCAGCGGCGAGCCGATGAACTGCACCTGACCGCGATGATCGACGATGAACACGGCCGGCATGTCGTCGACGTCGGCGGCGCCCATCCACGCCCGCTCCGTTCCCCGCCGGCGGTCGGCGGCGACCACGATGTTCATGTTCGAGCCCTGCGACGTGACGAACCGCTCGACGACCTCCGACTCCTCGGTGCTGATGCCGATGATCGTGAGCCGATCGCCGTAGCGATCCTGGAGCCCGGTCAGAACGGGCATCGCCTTGACGCACTCGGTGCAGTGGGTGGCCCAGAAGTAGACCACGTAGGTGCGGCCGTTCTCGATGGTCGTCTCCGGCCCCTTGACCCACTGTTCGATGTTGAGCCCGGGGGCGGCGTCACCGACGCTCAAATCGCGTCGCTGCGCGAACGCCGTGGCGGTGAGAGCGAGGGTGAGAAGCACGGCGAGCGGAGAGCGGAGTCGCATCGATAAAGCCTCGGGAGGGACAGGTGGGGTCGGGCCGGGGTGCCCGACGGAGGGATTCTAGGGGTCGGTACGCTCCTGGGATCGACACACCAGCGGGCCGGTTGTTCCGGTCAATCGATCAAGGGGCCCGATCGAGCGCGTCCAGGGCGGGAAGCGTCCGGCCCTCGAGCACCCGCAGGCTCGCACCGCCCCCGGTCGAGACATGGGAGACCTGATCCTCCAGACCGAAGGCCTCGATCGCGGCGGCGCTGTCTCCGCCCCCGACGATGGTGGTCGCCCCGGCCGCGGTGGCGGCGGCGAGACCGGCCGCGACGATTCGCGTGCCGGCGTCAAAGGGGGGCACCTCGAAGACGCCCATCGGTCCGTTCCAGATCACCGTCCGGGCGTCTCGGACCGCCGCCGCGAACCGCGCGGCCGTCGCGGGTCCGATGTCGAGCCCCATCCATCCGGCGGGGATCTCCCCTTCGGTGACCTTGATCGGTGTCCCCGGCGCGAGCGATTGCCCGCAGACGTGGTCGACGGGAAGGACGATGCCGGCGCCGTCGCCCGCGAGCAGCTCGGCCGCGGTCTCCAGCATGTCGGGCTCGATGCGGCTCGAGCCGACGCCGTCGCCGCGGGCCCGCAGGAACGTATACGCCATGGCGCCGCCGACGAGAATGGAGTCGACGCGATCGCGGAGGTTGGCGATGGCCCCGAGCTTGTCGGAGACCTTCGCGCCGCCGAGAACCGCGACGAACGGGGTCTGCGCATCGTCGATGGCCTCCGCGAGATACCGCAGCTCCGTATCGAGAAGAAACCCGCACGCGTGCGACGCGCCGGACATGAGGGTCGGCACCGCGAGCATCGAGGCGTGGGCCCGGTGCGCCGTGCCGAACGCATCGTTGCAGTACACGTCGCCGAGCCGCGCCAGCCCGCGTGCGAACGTCTCGTCGCCCTGCTTTTCACCGGCGTGAAACCGCAAGTTCTCGAGCACCAGGACGGCGCCGCTCGGCAACGCCGCCACGGCCGCTTCGACGGCGGGCCCGACGCAGTCGTCCACGAACCGCACGTCGACGCCGGGAAGCATCTCGCCCAGCCGCATCGCAGCGGGACGCAAGCTCAGCCGCGGCTCCCGGCCGGTGCCGGCCGGACGCCCGAGGTGGCTCATCAGCACGAGACGCCCACCGCGATCGATGACGGAACGCACGGTGGGAAGGGAGGCATCGATCCGGCGGTCGTCGGTGATGACGCCGTCGCCGTCGAGCGGAACGTTGTAGTCCACGCGCGTGAGCACACGCAGACCCGCGACGTCGACGGCGTCGATACGCAATGGGCGGGCGGAGGTCGTCTTTGGCATGGGAGGTTGATAATACGCGGGGGCGCCCGGAAAAGGTGTGAGGGACCTTCTGCTGGGGAGCTGGAACTTACCCCCCCGCCGCGCGCACCAACCCCCGCACGATCCCAATCCCCAACCGCGCATCCGTGGTCCGCTCCGGATGCCACTGCACGCCCAGGTAGAACCGCCGCCCCGGACCCCGCACCGCCTCGATGAGACCATCGTGCGCCCGCGCCACGACGTCGAGCGCCCCCGCATCGACGATCGCTTGCCGGTGGTGGCTCTGCACGGTGCCGTCGCCGAGGTCGCCGGTCACCGCGTGCGGACGCCGTCCCCAGTGATCGTCCGCGCTCGGGTGGGAGTCGAAGAGATGCTGATCGAGGGTGCCGCCGGCGTTGAGCGCCATGAGCTGCATGCCGAGGCACACGCCGAGCACCGGGATGTCCGGACGCTCGTCGAGCCGGGTGAGCAACTCGCATTCGAACGCCTGCCGCTCGTGGTCGATGGGCGTGGCCTTGGGGTGCGTGGGCACCCCCCACCGCCGCATGTCCGGGTCGTCGCCGCCGGAGAGCAGGAAGCCGTCGCACAGTCCGAGGTACGCGTCGGCATCCTCCGCTCGCGGCGGGAGGATGACGGCGAGGCCGCCGGCATCCGCCACCATCGCGACGTACGTTCGCGCGAGAAGGAGCTTCTCCTCGGTCGCGTCGGGGGTGATGCCGATGACGGGGCGGACGCTCATGCGAAGCCGTATCGGATCGGATCCCGGCCGAGCATGCAAATCAGCCGCCGGGGGAGGAACGCCGGGGAGGCCTACAGCGTCGCGCTGGTGTAGGGCAGCAAGGCCATGTACCGGGCCCGCTTGACCGCCTGGGCGATCATCCGCTGGTCGCGGGCGGTCACGCCCAGACGCTTGCGGGAGTAGATCTTGCCGTTGGGCGTCATGAGCCGCCGCAGCTCGTCGACCGACTTGTAGTCGATGAAATCCCGCCCCTTCACGTCCTTGCGGATGAAGTCGGATCGGTTGGCGCCGGCGCGTGTGAATTGAGCCATCGAGAATGCTCCGCGTGTCTTGGATGCTGGAAGTCAGCAGCCCCCGCCCGCGTCAGCCGGGGGCGACGAGAATCAGAATCGAGGAGCGTACCGGCTCGGCCGGGACGGGGCAACCGCTCAGCTCCGCCACCAGGCAAGGTGCTGCCGCAGCCACGCCAGGCCGTGCTTCATCCGGAGCCGGCGGAGCCCGTCATCGTGGCGATCCACCCGCAGCCCACGCGCGATCCAACCCGCTGCCACCCGAAGCTGACCGGTCTTGAGAGCAGCCAGGGCCAGGTTGTGGATCGCGGTCAGGCACGAAGGGTCGAAACGAAGGACCCGGCGGCTGGCCGCGACGCCGCCGGCGAGGTCGCCGGAGCGAAAACGGGCGATCGCGAGCCGGCGGAGCAGATCGGCCGACTGGTTGAGGCGGAGCATCGACTGGAAGATCCGGGCCGCCTCGGCCGGAAGGTCGGCCTGGAGGAGCAGCTCGCCCAGGCGATCGAGGTCCTGGAAGTTCGGCTCGCGGCGGGGCACCGAAGGGTCGGTCGATTCGCAATTGGCCTGTGCTTCCAGCTCCTCACGGAGATGCAGCCGGGCCGACTTGACGTGGCCGCGAGCGAGCAGGGCCTCGCTGAGGGCCAGCCGGATGCACGGGAACTGCCGGTCGAGCTTCAGGACCAGCTCGTACTCGATGTGGGCCTGCTCGGCGCGACCCGATTCCATGGCCACCTGCCCGAGGCGGAAGTGGGCGTCCACGTTCGCCGGTTCCAGCTCGAGGACGCGGCGGAACTTCTCGCCCGCCTCGCCGAGCCGGCCGAGGTCGACGAGGAGCTCGCCGTAATCGATGAGCGTGTCGATGTTGCCCGGGTCATCCCGAAGGTCACGCAGGTACATCTGCACGGCTCGCTGCGGCTTCTGCGTCGCGCTGAGCACGTAGGCGAAGCGGGCCCGGATGCGTGGCATCTTGGGCTCCAGCCGCAGGCACTCGCGGAGGCACCAGCCGGCGCGTTCGTAGACGCGTCGCTCGATGAGGCTCTCGGCGATCGCCGCCAGGCACTGCGGTGTCGGCTCGTCGATGCTCTGCTGAGCCAGGTAGAACGTGGCTTCGGCCTCGTCGTGCTGTCCGAGCTGGACCAACGCGTCGATTCGGTGTGCGTAGGCGAACTCGTTGTCCGGCGCACGCCGAATCGCCTGCTCGAGCCAGCGAAGGGCGGTGCGGCAGCGGCCGAGACGGATGCAGGCGGCACCCGCGGCGATGTACGCATCGACCAGCTCGTCATCGAGCTCGATCACACGCTGGTAGGTGCTGAGCGCTTCGAGGTCGCGGCCGGCGGCTTCGAGGGTGACGGCGAGGCTGTAGAGCCAGTCGGGATGATCCGGGTTGAGCGAGAGCGCCTTGCGGAGCTCGGATTCGGCTTCCGCCCACCGGCCCCGCTCATACATCTCAAGCGCGCGATCCGCGTGCGATTCGGCGTCGATCCAGTCGCTCATTTCGTTCGTCCCAACCTCGTTACCGGCTATTGTAACCAAAAGCGCTCAGCCGACTGGAACGGAAGAGCCAAGGAACGTGTCTTTCGTTCGCACGCCGACCCGACCCGACCCAGCGGAAAACCCCACCCGACCGATGACCGACCGATGCTGCCGAGCCCGACGCCGTCTGCTCCCGTCCGATCGCGGCCGCGGCAGCATTGGGTGGCGTGCCGCGGCCTTGGCAGCCCTGCTTTCCGGTGGTGTCTTTTAAAATATCACCCCCGCTGACCCCCCTTAGACAGATCCCCCAGACCAGCAGGTCACCGACCTGCAGTTCCTGGCCTCGATCCTCCAGAATCCGGCGAACGATGCGGAAACCCGCCGTGGGGCGGCGGCCCGCCTGCTCGCGATGGAGTATCCGCCCGCGATCGACGTGCTCGACGCGGCGCTGCGCCGGGGTGACGACGCGGAGCTGCTGGCCGTCCTGAAGGCGATGAACGCGCGAGCCGTGCCCGTGCCGGGGCTCCTGGAAGCCGCGCTCGCCGCGCTCGGCGTGGCCGGGGGCCCGACGCTCGACCAGCTCGCTCTCGCCCTGGCCAAGTACGAGGCCCCCGCGCTCGTGCGGGTCGCGGCGATCGCCCAGAATCCGGCGGCGGACCGCGCCGAGCGGCTGGCGGCCATCCATGCGCTTGGGGCGTTTCCCACGCAGGAGAGCGGAGATCGTCTGATCGGTCTGGCCGACCCGAATCGAGGCGAAGATCCGATGATCCGGACTGCGGCCCTCCGCAGCCTCCGCCGACTCGCGCCAGTCGATCTTGGCCCGGAGTTCGATGCGTGGGCGCGGTGGTGGCGCGGCGTGCGGGACAAGTCGCCGGCCGAATGGGCGCGCGAGCTCGTTCGCCAGTACCAGGATCGCACCGCCGAGATGGAACGCGCGAACGCCGCGCTGGTCAGCCGCTACGTCGAGCTCTTGCGCGAGCTGTACCGCTCCCTCCCGGTCGACCCCGATCAGCTCGCGCGGATGCCGCAGGATCTGGAGGACCCGATCGAGCCCGTTCGGGCCCTGGCGATGAGCCGCATCGAACGCCTCCTCCGCGACAGCGTGATCATCTCCGACGCCGTGCAGGAGCGACTCCGCGGCTGCCTGGATGATCCGGCCCCCGAGCTCCGCCGGCGTTCGGCCCAGCTCCTGGACGAGCTGGGAGACGCCGATCTCGCCGACGCGATCGTCAAGCGGCTGCCGGACGAGCATCATCCCGACGTCGTGCGCGGGTATCTGGCGATCCTCGCTCGTGCGCCCGCGGCCGACGCGTTGCCGACGATCATCAACGTGCTGCGGGACGGGAATCTGGTCGGGCCGGCCGCCGATTGCCTGTGGTCCCACAATCGCCAGCATCCGCTCGCAGCCGAGGAGCGTCGCGCCGTCCAGACGATCCTGCGTGAGGCCGAGACGCGTCTGGCGGCAGCGGCCCCCGAGACGCCGGCGCCATCGACCAACGGCGGACCGAATCCCCGAGCGTCGGTGCTGCGTCTGCTGGCCCTGCTCGGGAGCGACGACGACCGCGTGCGTATGGAACAGATGCTCGACGACGCCGACCCGACGCTCCGCCGGGCCGTGGCCGAAGGGCTGGCCGGACGCGGCGCCACCCAGGCGCTGCTCGCGCGCGCCGACGACGAAGCGATCTACCCCGTCGTGCTCCGGCTCGTCGCCGACGGCCCGGCCGAATTGGATCAATTCGAGCTGCTGGTAAATCTTCGACCGCACGACGCGATGCGAGACGAGTGGGCCGAGTCCGTTCGCCGCTTCGCGACGCGACTCGACCCGGCCCGGCTCATCGCCGCCGATCAGATGCTCGCCAACCAACCGTACGCCGACGTCGGACTGCGCACGATCATCCTGACCCCGGTCGCGGTCACGCCTCCCCCCGAGCTGTCGATCGACTACTGCGTCGCGCTCGTGGTCCGGCTCACGCCGCTTCTGATCGAACAGGGCGATGCGTTGCGGGCGTTCGAGATCATCGATGCGCTCGGCGCCGAACCGGCCACCTACCCGGCCTTGAACCAGGCGCGATTCGCCGCCGCGCTCGACGCGGGGCGGTTCGAGGACGCCGCCCTCGCCGAGCCCGACCCCGTGGCGTGGATCGCCCGGCTGGAGACGCTGAGCGTTCGCGACCCCGACCACGCCGTCCGCGTGCGGGACGAGATCACGCGGCGTTTCCCCGATCTCCCCGAGTCCGCCCGCCGGGCGCTCGAAGCGGCGAGCGCGAACCTGCCGGCGACACCGGCGGACGGCGAGACCAACGACGACGAGCCCCTGCGGTGATCGAGCCGGCTCGCCGCGTCATCCGCGCCGCCGAGCGACCCATCACCTTCTCGGGCGCCGGTCTCAGCGCGGAGTCGGGCGTCCCCACCTTCCGCGACGCGGCGACCGCCGGACTCTGGACGAAGGTCGACCCGACCCGGCTCGCTTCGCCCGAAGGGTTCGCCGACGATCCGGAGCTGGTCATCGGCTGGTACGCCCAGCGTCGCCGGCGGCTGGCCGGTCTCGCGCCGAACCCGGCGCACCACGCCCTGGCCGCCCGCCCGGACATCGCGCACATCACGCAAAACGTCGACGACCTGCTCGAGCGGGCGGGGGCGGAGCGGGTGCTGCATCTCCACGGAACGCTCCTGGAGGACCGCTGTCACGGCTGCTCCCACCGCGAGCCGATCTCCCTGGCCGACCCGCCGCCGCTCCGGTCCTGCCCGCGGTGCGGTGCACCGATGCGGCCGGGCGTCGTGTGGTTCGGGGAGTCGCTCCCGACCACCGCCTGGTCGCAAGCAGAGACCGCAGCGGCCGCGTGCGACGTGATGATCGTCATCGGCACCCGGGCCGAGGTCTACCCGGCGGCGGGTCTCATCGACGTGGCCCGTGACGCGGGGGCGGCGATCGTCGTCGTCAACGCCGAGGCGTGCCGGGCGTCCGACCGGGCCGACCACACGCTCATCGGACCGGCGGGGACGATCGTTCCCGCGCTCCTCGCGTAGCCGGCGTGCTGGCGTCGATCCACCCCCCGCCGATCACCCGATCGCCGTCGAAACACACGACCGCCTGTCCCGGGGCGACGGCTGACTGCGGCGTGTCGAAGGCGACCTCGAGGCGGTCGGGAGCCTGCGCCCGCACGCGGGCGGTCACGGGCGCCGCGTTGTACCGCACCTTGACCGTGCACGGCCGCCATGCGTCGGGAGGCTCGACGAGCCAGTTCGCCTCGGCCGCGGTGCACGCGGTCGCGAGCAGGTCGTCCTTGCCGCCGACCGTGATCGTGTTCGAGTCCGGATCCTTGTTCACCACGTAGATGGGGTACCCGAGGGCGACGCCGACCCCGCGTCGTTGACCGATCGTGAAGTGCTGGTGACCCGGGTGGGTCCCGAGCGGGTTGCCGGCGGTGTCGACGACCGGCCCTTCCGTCAGCCCCGCGGGCGATCGTCGCTCGACGAGCCCCGCGTAATCGTTGTCGGGAACGAAGCAGATCTCCTGGGAGTCGGGCTTGTCGAAGACCGGCAGACCACGCTTGGCGGCGATCGCGCGGACGCGCGGCTTGGTCAACCCCCCCACCGGCAAGAGCATCTCGCGAAGCCGCCCCGCGGGGATGCCGAAGAGCACGTAGCTCTGGTCCTTGTCGTGATCGACACCGCGCAGCAACCGGGGTTCGCCGGCATCGTGGTCGACCCGCGCGTAATGACCCGAGGCGACGTACGCCGCGTCGATCTGCTGCGCGTACTCGTGCAGCTTGCCAAACTTGAGCCAGTCGTTGCACCGGACGCACGGGTTCGGCGTCCGGCCGGCGTCGTACTCGGCGACGAAGTAGTCGATGATGCGGCCGAACTCGCGTTTGAAGTTGCAGACGTAGAACGGAATCTCCAGTCGCGCCGCGACGAGCCGGGCGTCGGCCGCATCGTTGATCGAGCAGCACCCCTGGTGACCGATGCGAACCTTGCCGGCGTCGCACGCCTCTCCCGCCGGTGTCAGTTCGTCCAGCGTTTCGCCGGGCGAGCCCAGCCGCATGAAGCAGCCCACGACCTCGTAGCCGGCGTCCTGCAGCAACACCGCCGCCACCGACGAATCGACGCCGCCGGACATCGCCAGCAGAACTTTCTGGCCGTTCCCGTTCACGAGCACCTCGGACTCCGCGACTCAGCCGGGTCGATCGCCCCCGGCTTCGTGCTTGGGAGCGTAGGCGTGATCGGGCACCCGCGCCCGATCGGGCTCCACGGCCGGCAGCGGCTCCGCCGGCCGGCAGGTTGCGCGGTACCGCTGGGCCAGCCGCTGGTAGACGGTGGTGCCCTCGGTCTTCCAGGCGATCTCCTCGTCCCGGAGGAGGCGAATCGTCTTGGCGGGAATCCCGGCGACGAGCGTCCGATCCGGGACGGCGGTGCCGGCGCGGACGAACGACATGGCGGCGACGAAGCTCTCGACGCCGATGATCGCGTCGTCCATCACGACGGCGTTCATGCCGACCAATGCGTTGCGACCGACCGTACATCCGTGCAGCACCGCGCCGTGCCCGACGTGGCCGCCCGCCTCGATCGTGCAGTCCTTTCCGGGAAAGACGTGGACCGTGCAGTTGTCCTGCACGTTCGAGCCGGGGCCCATCACGAGCCGGCCGATGTCGCCACGCAACGACGCCCCGGGTCCGACGAGACAACCCGGGCCGATGATCACGTCACCGATGAGCGTCGCGGTCGGGTGCACGAACGCGGTCGGATCGACCACGGGTCGGATGCCTTCGAACTCGTAGATGGGCATGGGCAGACTCGCCGGGTTCAGACGGCCGCCGGTTGGCCGACGGGAATCCGGCTCTGAACGACGCGAAAGCGGTTGGCCACGAAGGCAAGATCGCACAGCGTGGCGTTGCCCGCGGGGTTGCCGCCGGAGACGTGGTAATCGCTGAAGGCGGCGGACTGGTTCACCCAGATCGAGCCGGTGAGGTTGCACGAGAGCGGCACGCCCGCTTCGGCCGTCGCCTCCTCGGCCGCCTCGATCACGGCGGGGTCGGTCGCGTACAGACTCGCCGTGATCGCGCCCTGCTCGCGGGCGATCCGCGTGGCCAGATCGATGCTCTGTGTCGTGTCGTCGGTCGCGACGACGTAGACGATCGGACCGAACATCTCACGCATGTACAGACGCTCGTCGGCCGCGTCGACCCGCAGCACGAGCGGACTGTGGACCCGCGCGTCGGGGAAGGTCGTGTTCGCCACCGGGGTCGACGGGCGAAGGACCGTGCCCCCGTCCGCCTTCGCCTGCTCGATCCGGGCGACGGTGGCCTCGTTCTGGATGGCCCCGAGGATCTCCGCCCCCCGGGCCGAGTCGCCGAGCAGCCAGTCGAGCGCCTTGACGATGGCGCCGGCCGCCTCGTCGAACGAAACGCGTTCGCCCCCGGCGGTGATTCCGTCGCGGGGGATGAAGATGTTCTGGCTCGTCGTGCACATCTGCCCGGAGTAGAGGCTCAGCGAGAACGCGATGTTGCCGGTGACCGCGCGGAGGTCGTCGACGGAGTCGAGCACGATCGAGTTCACGCCCGCCTTCTCCGTGAAGACGACGGCCTGGGTCGCGTTCTTCTCGATCCACGTGCCGAAGTCGCTGCCCCCGGTGTAGTCGATGATCCGGATCGCGGGGTTCGTCGCGAGCGACTTCGTCATGGGCGCGTCGGCGGTGTCCGGCGCGAGGGTCACGAGGTTGGGATCGAACCCCTCCGACCGCAGGACGTCGCGGGCGATCTCGACCGTCAACGCGAGCGGGAGAATGGCTCCCGGGTGCGGCTTGACGACGACGGCGTTGCCGGTGGCAAGGTCGGCGAAGAGCGCCGGGTAGCTGTTCCACGTGGGGAACGTCGAACATCCGATGACCGCGCCGACGCCACGCGGGACGATGCGATACCGCTTGTCGAGCGTGACGGTCTCTTCCTTCCCGACGCGTTTCTCCCACCGCGCCGTGGACGGGCAGCTCCGCATCGCCTCCGCCGCGTAGGCCACGGCCTCCAGACCCCGATCCTGGGCGTGCGGACCGCCGGCCTGAAACGCCATCATGAAGCCCTGTCCGGTCGTGTGCATGACCGCGAACGCCATCTCGAAGCTGCGCTGATTCAACCGGTGGAGGATTTCCAGACACACCCCCAGCCGCTGCTCGACGGACGCGTGACGCCAGGCGGGCAGCGCGGCCGTCACCACCGGGAGCAGCAGGTCGAGGTCGGGCTTCGGATACGTGATCCCCAGCTTCATCCCGTAGGGGGACTGCTCTTCCCCCACCATGCCGATCTCACCCGGCTGATCGATCTCGAAGGGTCGATTCAGGCGTCCCTGGAAGGCGGCGAGACCGTCTTCACGCGCTTTCTCGCCGTAGACGCGACCGCTGGGAACCTCGGGGTAAGCGCTCCAGTAGCCGCGGGTGCGGATGGCGTCGATCGCGTGGTTGAGCGTCTCTTCGTGCGTGTCGAAAAGGGAGTTGGACATGCGGGAATGGTACGGCAAATGCGGTCGAAGGGGAGGTGGACCCGGTGAGCGCGAAGCACAGGTGGAGGTGAAGATGGAGGTCGACCCGGGCCCCTGGCACGTGACCCGGAGAGTTGGGCCGCCGCGGCTCTCGGAGGGGGAGCGGACACGCGGTTCGTGTGCACTGCGCCACACGCGCGTGGCCACGGGATGTTCATCTCAGCGGGTCGCCCACGGGGCGTCCAGGTCCACTTTCGCCCGAGAGCTCAACCCCGCTTTGCCGCGTCCGATCGACCACCAACCGCAGAACATCCGGTCGTGCGTAGTGTCCGGCCGGATCGAAGTTCTGCCGTTCTTCGAGCACGCGATCGTGGTCGAGGTCGACGACGATGAGCGTCTCGCGTCCGCACACCGGTGGCACGACCCAGTCGCCGTCGGGGCCGGCGACGGCGGAGCCTCCGTCGAAGAGCACTTCGCCGTCCTTCAACTGAAGCCGCTCGCGGTGCGGGAAGGTCGCCGGGAAGTCGTCCGCCCGCATGAGGCCGCTGATCGAAATGACGTACGACCGCGCTTCCCGGGCGAGGAAGCGGGTGATCTCGCCGGTGAGCCGCTCGGCGCCCGGCCACAAGGCGACGTGCAGGTCTTCCCCCTGGCCCTGCAGTGCAACGCGGGCGAGCGGCATCCAGTTCTCGTAGCAGTTCAGGCCACCGACGCGGAACGGGCCAACCGGATGGACGACGAGCCCGGCGCCGTCGCCGATCGACCAGCTCAACCTCTCTTCGTAGGTCGGCATGAGCTTCCGGTGCGTCGACGCGATCGCGCCGTCGGCCGTGATGAAGACACGCGAGCAGTAGAGGCTGTGGCCACCGCGATCAGCGGCGCGTTCAGCCACGCCGATCATCACGGCGATGCGATGCCGCGCCGCGCACGCGCAGAGATCGGCCAGATCGCCGGCTTCCGGCTGGACGGCGGCCCGGAGGTAGGCAGCGTGCAACGCCTTCTGATCGGCCGCGTCGAAACGCGCTCCGTCGGTGCGGGCGATCCACGCCGGATAGCCCGGCAGCACGGTCTCGCCGAACACCACCAGCCCGCAGCCTTCGCGTGCCGCCTCTTCGACACGAGCGACGACCTTGTTCATCGTTGCGCCGCGGTCGAGGACGACCGCTGCAATCTGGGCGAGGCCCACGCGAAGGCGACGGGGGTCTGGCATGCCCGGAGTGTACGGCGAGCTTGGACGACCGGGTGCGTGGGGGAGTCCGGGTCCGGGTCCGGGTCCGCGTCCGCGTCCGCGTCCGGGTCCGCGTCCGTGCCCGCGTCCGGGTCCGTGTCCGTGTCCGGGTCCGCGTCCGTGTCCGTGCCCGCGTCCGTGTCCGTGTCCGCGTCCGTGCCCGCGTCCGTGTCCGCGTCCGTGTCCGTGTCCGTGTCCGGGTCCGCGTCCGTGTCCGTGTCCGCGTCCGTGCCCGCGTCCGTGTCCGTGTCCGGGTCCGCGTCCGTGTCCGGGTCCGCGTCCGCGTCCGTGCCCGCGACGGCGTTCGCCTCCGCATCTCAGCCCCTCGCCATCGCCTCCGCCAGCTCCACCATCGCAACGCGATCCTTCTCCCGATCCGCCTCCGCGAACAGCCGCTCCAGGTTTCGCAGCATCCGCGAGATCCACGCGCGGGGCCCGGCCGTTGGCAGGACCTCCTCCGGGGCCGGGATCGATCCGCCCGACATGGCCTCGATGCGAGCGAGCGCCTCGTCGGCGCGAATCAGACGGCCGGAATCGAAGACGTCGATCAACGTGAGCGATCCATTGATCTCGATCCCGGCCAGGAAGTGCCACGGCGCGTTGATACCCCGCACCGCCAGACCGAGCTGCCAACCGACGGCGGCGTAGACGAGCGTCAGCGAGATCGGAATGCCGCGTTTCGTCTCCAGCACGACCGGCAGGTAGCTGTTGCACGGATCGTCGTACGTCGTCCGGTCGCCGCGGAAGCCCTCTTCGTCGAAGAGGATCGCATGGAGGTGCGCGAGCACCGGCTCGATGTCGTTGGCATCGGTCGATCCCCCCATCAGTCGATCGACCCGCGTCGGCACACTGCTCCGCACCTGAGCCGCGTACGCTTGGAGACGCGCAAGCACGGCGTCCGGGTCGGCGTCGGCCAGCTCATGCATCGAGATCGCGACCGCGGCACGGACCAGACCCGCCGGGGAGTTCATCTCACGCAGGCCGTCGAGAAAGGCTTCGTAGGCGCGGGGTCGGCAGTGCCGGGGGGCGAGCATGAGGAGACTCTAGCCGCGCGGACGCGGACGCAGACACGGACGCGGGCACGGACGCGGGCACGGACGCGGACGCGGACACGGACGCGGACACGGTCACGGACGCGGACACGGACGCGGTCGCGGTCGCGGGCACGGACGCGGACGCGGTCGCGGTCGCGGGCACGGACGCCGACGCGGACGCGGACGCGGACACGGACACGGACACGGACACGAACACGAACACGGGACACGACCCCGGAGACCCGGCGACGTTGTTGACGTATCATGCGGGGCTTCCCCCTTCCGGAGCCCGCCGCACCAATGCAAGACGTCTACGACTCCGCTGAAAACGCCCGCGCCGCGACCGACGCGTTCTACAACGACCGCGGGTTCGAGTACACGGACGAGCAGGTCTCGATGTGGCTCGGGATCTACCTCCCGCTGCCGCCGCGTTCGGGGCTCCTGCTCGACCTGTGCTGCGGTGACGGTATCTGGTCCCGCGGCATCAAGACGCTCTCGCCGGCTCTCACGCTCCACGGCATCGACATCTCCAGCGGCGGCATCGAGAAAGCACGCACGCTCGTGCCCGATGACGCGGAAAACTTCGTCGTCGGCGATGCCGAGGAGTCACTGCCGTGGCCCGACGGCACCTTCGACCGGATCTTCGCCCGCGGTCCCGGGCTCTACAACCAGCACTCGATGGATCGGCCCGCCGCGATCGCGGTCATCGAACGGTGGCACGCAGCGCTCAAGCCCGGCGGACGCATGGTGTCGATCTTCTACTCCGACCCCGCACAGTTCGGCACGTACACGAACCCGCTCAAGGTCGCGCTTCCCTACAACCGCGCACCGCGGCTGACCGACGCGGTGGACTTTACGGGCGGCAAGTACCACCACGACATCAACAGCTTCCTGACGCCGTTCCGCAAAGCCAAGGGTGTGAAGATGGGTGCGTACCGGTTCGTGCGGAACAACCACATCCTGGAGACGCAGCGCGTCCGGTGACGCGGTCCCGCTTCCGGGTGCCACGGACAGCGAAGCGTCCGTGCCGTCAGCGTCCATCGCGCTTGGGAGCTTGACTCCCCCGCACGGCGGGCAACGCACGGCACGGACGCTTCGCTGTCCGTGGCACCCTCACTTCTTGCGGTGGGCGACGACGTAGTACATGTCGCCGAAGAACTCGCCGTCCCAGCGGTCCCAGTCGTCGAAGAGGGCGGGGAGAGAGTCGTCGTCGAAGCACCACATCTGTCCCTTGAGCCCGATGTTCTGCAGCGGCTCCTTGCCGCGATCCCAGAGCACACGGGTCTCGGGGTTCCAGAGGGCGCCGCGAACCGGATGGGTGTCGGCGGCGAAGCCGAAGAGTGCGACGCCGCCGGGGCGGGTGAGCTGGTGGCACGCTTCGACCGCGCGGCAGGGGCTGTGGATGATCGTCAGGCCGAAGAGCAGCACCGCGTCGAACGTTCCTTCCAGCGGAGCCGGCGGCACCGTGATGTCGAAGAGGTAGTGCGGCTCGCGGTCCGGGTCGATGTCCACCTCCAAGACGGTCGCGTCGCCGACGAAGTCGAGCGTCTCGTCGCGGCGGGCGGGGGGCAAGGCGCCGACGTTGAGGATGGTCCCGTGCTTCGGCGCGAACGCGTCGAGGAGACGCCACCAGTAGACCCGCGGGTCGCCCCACGGCCACGGGGCCAGACGCGTGTACGGCGTCCGCCGGTTCGCCCAGTGCTTCGTGACCAGCGGCTCGATCTCGGCCACCGGCCGAAGTTGGCGGGTGATCGGCTTCACCTCGGTCGCGTGGGTGATGCGTTGCCCGAGACGACGGTCACGGCGGTCGGCGAGCCACGTCGTCTGGTGCTCGATCGCGTCGGCCGCGACGCGACGCAGCTCGTCCGTCACGACGCCGTCCACGCGGGTGATGTCCTCGGGCACCAGCGGCGGCACGTCGAAATCGGGATCGTAGTTGCCGTACTTGACCGGATGGTTGCGAATGAACGAGCGGCCCGCGTCGAACGCGGCCACGCGGTCGGCCAAGGGCGTGGGCCGGCTGAGGAAGCCGCCGTCGGAGAAACAGCGGTCGATCGTCGCCCACAACGCCGGATGTTCGGCGCGATCGACGCCGACGACACCCGCCTCCGGCGGCACCGGCACCGTCCGGTTGAGCGTGTTGCCGCCGTGGTGGGTGACCGTGCGGATGTCGAACCACCTGCGCAGATCGTTGACATCCTCGACGAAACGCCGGGTCGCCGCGGCCGCGTGTTCGCCTGCGGGCACGCCCGCGTTGACGACCTCCGTCAACGCATTGTTGTGGTACCCGATCGTCCAGCCGCGGGCCTCGCGATCCCGGAGGAACTCGAGGTCGAGATCCTCGATCGCATAGGCGTACGCGCCGGTGCACCGCCGGTGCACCATGAGGCTCGCCCGGATGTTCATCTCGTCGAGCGCGACGCACAGACGTTTCAGCGACCGCGGTCCCGCGTCGAGGTCGAGCTGGAGAATGACCTCACGCTCGCCCTCTGACGCCGGGTTCTCGAGCAGATCGTGCCACGTGCGGAAGACGAACCCCCGCTCCCGCAGCGACGCCAGGCAGCGGCGGTGGTACGCCAGCGGATCGCGGTAGTAGTCCGCGTTTTCGTTGACGAGCGGGCCGGCGCCTTCGAAACAGGGCGTGCGGAACCACCGCACGGTTCCCGTCTCCGGACAGGCGGGGGGAACGGCCCACGGATCGCTGATCGTCGGCACGCCGGCGAGATCGCGATCCATCATCATCGCCAGCCGGTGGGCGGCGATGCGAAGCGTCTGAACCTGCGGCTCGGCGTCGGCGGGATGAACCGTCAACGGACGCGGGCGGGACCAGGCGGTCCACGGCGTCGTCGGCTCGTCGGTCGCCGCCCGCCAACGGCTCCGCACCGTATAGCTCCCCACCGGCAGCCCGCGTTTCAGTCGCCGGTGGTTCGATCCGGTGACGACGTGCTCGACGATCGTGCGGTCGTCGCGGCGGATGAGAATCTCGTGAAACCCCGGTGCGTTCGGCAGCAGCTGGAGGAGGATCTCCTCCTTCTCCAGGTAGTCGCCGTCGGCGGTCCACGGCTTGACGAGCGCGAGCGGCGGCGGGCCCTCCGGCCCGGGCAGCGGGACCGGGGCATCGGTCTCCGCGGTGTCGGGCACCGTTGTCGCCAGCGGCGTGAACTCCGTGGTCCGGAGCCGCCGGGCGTGGGTCGGGGTGATCGCCACGCGGTAGGTCCCGGGCCGCACGCTGATGACGGTCTTGTCGCCGTCGTCGATCTGAAGATCCCACGCCTCGGCGGTGGGCGGCAGCCAGAGCAGGCCCCGGGCGGGATCGAAACCCGGCGTCGGCGTCGGAACGGAGGCGGTCTCCGCGGTTGCGATCGATTTGGTTGCCCCGCCGGTCGTCATGTCGTTGACCCGTCGTGCTTGCCTGGCGTCGCCGCGTGTTCCGGTCGAGGCGGATGAAGTCGCGTGATGGTCTCCGCGACCTGGGCGCCCAGGATCGCGCTGCCGTGGTGGCTCAGATGCACGCCGTCGGGCACCAGGCACCGCTCGACCCCCTCGTCCATCACGCGGGCGTAGAGATCGTTGATGGGCACCCCTTCGGCGGCCATCACCTCGGCGGCGGCCGCATTGTAGCGAATGACGTCCGCGTTCTTCCGACGCACGCCGCGGGGGCGTCCGGTGCGGACGTCGACGTCGTGCCAACCGTCGTGAACGGGCGTCGAGGAGGCCCACACGATCGTGCGCACGCCGTGCTCACGCATCCGGCCGATGACGAAGCGGAGGTTGTCCTGGTAGCGGTCGACGGGGTGGTGCCACGGGGGCAGGACGTCCGTCCGCGGGTGCCGGGAGAGATCGTGCAGCCCCGCGTTGTAGTGGACGACGTCCGGCGCGCACTGGAGCCAGTCGTCGATCAGCTCCCGCACGAGACCGGAGTTCTCCGTGTTGTGTGAGATGTGCGAGAGGTTGTAGTCATTGACGAGCGCCCGGTACGCGTGCAGCCCGTAGCCGGTCGTGTCCGCCTGTCGCATGCGGATCGAATCGCCGATCAGCAGCACGCGGGGACGACCGGGCCGCTCCCGGTCCGACAGCCAGCGGAGGATCTTCATCTGCCGGTCGCGTTCGAACTCGGTGCGACCCCCGACCGTGCGGAGACGCTTCGTCTCGACCGTCGAGCGGTTGGCGAAGTACAGCGGGGCGGCGAAGTCGTCCGGCAGATCGGCGACGCGTCCGCCGCCGGCTTCCAGACGCACGGCGACGGGAATCACGGGCTGCATGCGACCGCTCCCGTTGCTGCGAGAGTCCTTCCGACGGTGGCCGCGATCGCACGCGTCGCCGCGGCCCGATCCGGGCCCGCCGGCGTGACCGCGGCGAACGGGACCGCGTGCTCCGCGCAGACTTCCGCCGCGGCGTCGAGATACACGCGGGCGACGGCCGGGTCCGAACGGTAGGTGCCGCTGCGATCGTCGAACGCGACGCTCGGACCGGTGGCCACCCAGACGACACGTCCGCCCGCTCCCGCCACGACGCGGCGGCGGGCCGTCTCCAGCACCCAGTCCAGGCGGGAACGGTACTCGTCGAGGTCGACGACCGGTTGGCCCGTCTTGCAGTGCACCTTGAAGTCGTCGAGGCCGAGGCCCAGCAGGAGCGTGTCGGGCGCGAGCGTCGTCCACTCCAGCAGGTGCCGACAGTAGTGACGGATCAGCGGGCACATCTCGGTGAACGCGATCGGCTCGTGCGTGCGCTCGAGCGCCGGCGTGACGGTCGCGTGCACGTCGAGCGTGCCGGCAGCCCCCAACCGAATCCTTCCGCCCGGCACGAGCACCCGCTCGCGGTCGCCGGGGTGCGTCGGCGGGGAACGATGCCCGGGCTCGGCCCGCAGCTGCGTGAGCCGCCGGGCCGTCAATTCGTCACCGGAGACGAAGACCGTGCGTTCGGTGCCGTCGCTCATCGAGAAGATCAACCGCCGCGGTTTCTCCGCCGACGCCGGTTGACCGGTCGACGCGATCACCGGGGCCGGCTTCGTGCGTTTGACGTAGACGGCCGCGTACGCGCTGGGCTCCGGGACGATCGCGGGCGGACCGAAGACGTCGCCGGCGAGGTCGAAGATGTCCTGGGTCCAATCGAGGCAGAAGTTGTTCGACCACACCTGGTAGAACTGCTTGTTCTGGACGTAGAGATAGACGCCTCCGTCCGACAGGAGCCGCGCGATCCCCGCGAGCATGACGCGGTACTCGGCCTGCGAGCTCACGTTCGTCAGGCCGCCCTTGTTGATGACGAGATCGAGCGTGCCTTCGAGCGCCCCCGCCGCCGGGCTCGCCAGAAAGTCCTGGAACGCGTCGAGAATCCAGCGGATGTCGGGAGCGCGGGCGTCGCACTGCTCGATCGCGACCGGGCTGATGTCGAGGCCGTAGAGCTCGGAGGCGGCGGCGACGGCGGGGTCGGCGGCCTGGAGGTCATCCCGCACCCGGGTGATCACCTGCCCCTGGCCGCAGCCCAGATCGAGGCACCGACGCGGCCGGTCGAGCGGCAGGTGGTCCCGCCAGACCGCCTCGAGCGCGCGGAACGTGACCGCGTGCGCGAACCGCTCGGGGTCGTGCGAGTACGTCTCGTCGTAGGAAGCGCCCGAGAAGAGGCGGTCGGCGTTGCGGTGGATGATCATGGGGGCGAGGCGTAGCGTAGCCCCGGCCGGCAGGGCGGGGAAGGACGATCCCCCCGAAACCACCCCTCCCGCGGGTCTATACTGGCCGCACCCGCCGGGGGCCCGATCGTTCGGGCCGGCGTCGGAACCGTCGAGTCACCCACCATGTACGCGTACAACCCCGATCGCCGCGGTCTCAGCGAGGTCAAGCTGCTCAAGCTCGAGCCGTGGCGGCTGTACCCCCGCGGTGACGACTTGGCCACGGGGTTCCTCGCCCCCCCGCCGTCCGGCGAGACGTCCGGCGTGCGCATCACCCGGCAGACCCCGATCGCGTCGATCGGAAGCTGCTTCGCGCGGGAGATCAAGCACTGGCTCCAGGCCAACGGGTACGCGTTCATCGAGACCGCGACGGGGCCGTGCACGCAGGCCGGATCGGCCCGCTACGACCGGGTGTACAACACGTTCACGCTGCGGCAGGAGTTCGAGCGGGCGTTCGGCGTCTTCGAGCCCGTCGAGGATCGCTGGGACTTCATCGACGAAGACGGCAAACGCCGACTGCTCGACCCGCACCGCAAGGGCGTCGCGTGGGAGAGCGAAGAGGAGATGGCGGCGGAGCTCGCCGAGCACAAGGCAAACGTGCGGCAGGCATTCTCGACGGCCGACATCCTCATCATGACGATCGGCCAGGCGGAGATCTGGTACCACCGCGCCGACGGATCGGTCTATCCGCTCGTGCCGCCGGTGCAGGTCTACGACCCGGCGTCCCACGCGTTTCGCATGACGACCTACGAGGAGAACCTCGCGAACCTCGAGCGGGTGTTCGACTTGTTCACGGCAAACAATGGCGGGGGGCACGTGATCATCACCGTGTCGCCCGTGCCGCTGCGGGCGACCTTCCGCCCGATGAACAGCCTGATCGCCAACACCGCGACGAAGTCGATGCTGCGGGCGGTCGTGGACGCGTTCGTCACCGCCCACCCCGACCGCGTCACCTACTTCCCGGCGTACGAGATCATCACGCTCACCGAGCCGGACGCGTACGAGGACGACAACCGTCACGTGCGACCCGTGGCGGTCGATCACATCATGAAGCTCTTCGAACGGTGGTTCGTCGCCCCCGCTCCCACGCCGGCCGAACCGTCATCGTCGTCGGCCTGACTCAGCCGGAGCGATCGAGGAACGCGCGGTACCAGGGCTGCGTCGCGAGGTGCGGGTTGTACGACGGCTGGACGTTGTACCCCCAGAGCTGGGGGTGAATCAGCGCGAAGGCGCGTTGCCCGGGCTGAAGCGACCGGGCGAACGCGAGCAGGTCGAGCCCGGCGAGACGATTCGGGTCGTCGATCCGACGCAGACCGCCGTCGCTGTAGCGTTTGGAGAACCGCACGCCGTAGCGGTTGTACACCCACCGCAGCGTTCCCCGCAGCTCGGCAGGGATGTCCAGGTCGAAGTTCCGATAGAGCCGCCCGTCGATCGTGCGGCCGGGACCGCCGTGCGGGCAGAAGTAGTCGATGGCGTGGTGCCGGCGGAGCGCGGCGACATCGTCGCGGAAACAAGCGGTCGCGTCCGCAACACTCGTTCCGGCTCGAGCGATCGCGTTCTGGTGGTAGCCGACGACGAACCCCGCCTCTTCCGCAACGCGGAAGTACGCGTGGTCGACGTCGTACGGGCGGTCGTCGTACGGGCTCCCGGCGGGGATGTCGCGGTTGATCTCGTGGAAGAGAAACACGTTCGACCGCACGCCGGCCGCCGCTTCGAGCGCGACGATGCGCTGGGTAAACTCCGGCACGAAGTCGACGTCGTGCTGGATGAGCAGGTAGATCCGCTCGGGATCCCGCCGCTCCGCGTGCCACCGCCGGAACTCGCGTTCGTAGCACGACTCGTGATCCCAGTCGTCGCTGCCCGCGAAGAGGTCGTCGTACGTGATCACGCTGACGTCGCGTTCGCGGAGCACGTCCAGAAACGCCAGGTAGCCGTCGAGCGGGAAGACGCTCGCGTACTCCGACGCCGGATCGGCCGGGCGATCCAGCAGACCGGGCGGATTCAGCGTGGCCGCCGCCGTCACCCGGGCATTCCCGGGGTCGCCGGCGTCGCGCGGGGGTAGCCGAGCTCGTCGAGGAGCGTGCCGGCGCCCGCCTCGAACGCGGCGATCTCCTCGCTCGTGAGATCCTGCGCGAAACGGCCCACGCTCGTCGTCGCGATCGGCTGCTGCACCTGCTCGCGGGAAAGGTGACCGGCCGGGTTGCGATAGAGGCTCAAGTCCTGCGTGTGGTGTTGCACGATGTCCTCGTGCCACGGCAGGCCGAGGAAGGACATGATCGCCCGAAGCTCCGCCTCCGGTTCGGCGGTGAGCGTCTCGTAGCGGACGGTGTAGGCGTGCACGCCGGGCCCGCCGGCGAACCGCTGGAACTGGCGGATCTGGTTCGCCCAGCCGCGGGCGACGTCGGCCATCGACTGCTTGAACTGACCGACGTTCTTCCGGGAGGCGGCGATGTCGCGGCCGTCGCGGAGCATGAACAGGTAGTAGGACCCGGGGAGGAGCGTCTCGATGGCGTCGTAGTTCGCGCCGATCTTCGTACCCCAGTGCGCCGCGTTCTCGGCACGCGTCTTCGCGTGCCCGACGGCCTCGACGACACGCATGCGTCCCTCGAACGCGTCGAGCGTGCCGCCGGCGGCCCGGTGATCGGCGAGGATCCCCGCCAGCGTGCGGACATCGACACCGGCCCGGCCCGCGCGGAGGGCGAACTTCCGGAGCTGGCCGTCGCGGATCGTCTCGGCGCCGTCGCGTACGGCGCGGGCCAGCTCGGCCTCGAAACGCGACGCCGGATCCGCCTCGCCCTCGGCCGGCGCGAGCAGCACCTCGTACGTCTCGTAGCACATGGCGACGTCCGGATGGGCGTCGAGGATCGTCGCCATCAGGGTGCCGCCGGAGCGGCTCATGCCGCGAACGAAGATGCGTTTCATCGAGGCCCTCTCACGGTGCGTTGCGCAGCCCGGGATTGTATCAGGCAATCTGGCCGCGGTGAGCGGGCGGACTCGGGGCGATCAGCGCGTCGGATCGCTCGCACAGGGCGCGGTACCAGGGCTCCGCCGCGAGAAGCGGGTTCGAATCCGGCTGGACGTGGAAACCCCACCGCTGCGGGTGCACGAGGCAGAAGTTCCGCGAGCCCGGACGGAGGCCATCGAGGAAGACGCCGATCAGGTCGGTGCGGCGAATCCGCTCGAGGTCGCGACACTTGCGCAGGCCGCCGTCGCTCCAGCGCACCGGGAACCGCGCGCCGTAGCGGTTGTACATCCACCGCACGCTGCCCGCGAGCTCCGGCGGCATCGGCACGTCGTGGTTGTGCCGCTTGACGCCGTCGATGACGACGCCCATGCCCCCGTGCGGCACCACGAACTCGATGCAGTAGTGCTCGCGCAACGCCGCGACGTCGGCGCGGTACCGCTCGACCGCACGCTCCAGGTCGAAGCCGGCGAGCTGCAACGCGTTCTGGTGGTAGCCGATGACGAACCCCGCCGCCTCGGCGCCCCGGAAGAACGCGTGGTCGACGTCGTAGACGGGGGTCTTCTCGCGGCGGGAGAACCGCTCGTGGAAGAGGAAGATGTTCGACCGGATCTCGTGCTGCATCTCCAGCGCGACCATCCGACGCGTGAACTCGGGCAGCAGGTCGACGTCGTGCTGGATCAGCAGATAGATCCGCTTCGGATCGCGACGCTCGAGCCACGCCTCGTACTCGGCGAGATAGTGCGACTCGTAGTCCCAGTCGTCGCTGTCGGCGAAGAGGTCCCGGTACGTGAGGATCTCGATGTCGCGTCGCCGGATCTCGCGGAGGAATTCGCGATACCACGAGAGCGGGAACATGCAAGGGGGCTCCGCCGCCATGTCGGGCGGAGGCGCGACGATCGCGGCGAGCTGGCGGGGGTCGCCCCAGTCGGTGCTGGTCAAGCGCCCGCTCCCGCGGGCTCGTCGTGCCGGTGGCTCATCCGACCAGTGTACTGATGCGGATGCCGTGGTGGTGCCGAATCGGTACCCTGACCGCGACCGCTTCGCGGCACCGACCATGCCCCTTTCCTCACACGCAACTCGTCTCCGCCGGATGCTCGGCGTGCTCGGCTGGGTGACCGCGGTGTGCGTGGGCGCGGGACGGGCGCGGGCGGTGGCCGTGCTCGCCTGCACGCTGGCGGGGATCCTCGGGCAGGCCGCCGCGTTCGGCGTGGTCCTTCTGTTCATCAACGTGCAGCGGGCGGGTGAACCGCTCGTGTTTGCCGGCGTCACGATCCCGTCGCGGCTCGATCTGGCCGCCGCCCTCGCGTGGGTGGGGCTCGTCCTGGTGGCGGCGTTCGTGGCCGCGGCGTGCGCGTACCTCGGCGAGTCGCTCAGCCTGACCCTCGGGCGGTCGGCGCTCGATGCCGTCCAGCGTCGCGGGCTCGCGGGTCTCGGCCGGATGCACCGGATTGCGTCGTCCCCGGCGCGGCAGACGCACGTGGAGGACGCCGCGCGTCGTGCCCTCGGCGGCGACGCGATCTCGTTCCTGCGCGTGTCGATGCTCATCCCGCGGCTCATCGTGGCGACGGTGAGCTTTCTCGTCTTCTTCGCCGGCTTGTTCATGCTGGATACGCGGCTCACGCTCGTCGTGATCGGCGTGCTCGCGCTCGCGCTCGCGCCGCTGGCCGTGGTGAACGTGCGGCTCGTGAAGGCGGCGCGGGCGTACGAGGACACGGCGCGGGGGCAATCGTCGGTCTTGCGCCGGACGCTCGACCTCGCGGCCGCGCAGTCGCTCCCCGGTTCCCCGACACCGCCCTGGATCGACGCGTATCTCGATCACCCGCTCCGGCACCGCGCGTTCAACGCGTTGCGGCAAATCCTGCTCGCGCGGCGGCGGGTGGGTCTGGTGCAGAACCTCCTCTTCGGGGCGGTCATCGCGACGGCGCTCGTGCTGTACATCGCGAGCGGACGGGGTGAACGCGACGGGTGGGGGCCCCTGCTGGCCTACCTCATCGCCTTCCGCATCGCGGCCGGACACCTGACGACCACGCTGACGTTGTTGACCGGGTTCAACCGCTTCCACGCGAAGCTCGCGCGTCTGGCGGAGTTCCTTCGTGCGGCCGACGCGCCCGTGGTGGAGACGGCCGCCGATCCTGCCGCCGCGACCGACCGATCCCCTCGGCTTCGCGTGGTCGACACGCCGCTGCCGGGCTCCGCCGCCGACCACCGGCTCGAGCCGGGCACGGTGACGTACCTTCTCACGCCGCGTCGCCTCACGGCGTACGCCCTGCCGATGCTCTGCCGACGGATGACCCGCGGGCGCCGAGCGGGGGCGCGGCTCCTGTCGTCGCTCGCCTTTACCGGCGACCTGTGGCGACCACCGGCCATGCCGCTCTCGCACCTGATGACGGGGGAGGCGAACCCCGGTCCGGAGCGGCGGGAACGGCTGCGCGAGACGCTGGCCGCGTGGGGGCTGGCCGAGCTCGTCTCGTCGCTGCCCGGCGGGCTGGACACCGTCATGGGAGAGGAGGAGCTACGCGGCCTTCCCCCCGACGCGGCGGCCGCGCTCGCGCTCATCCCGGGCTTTCTCGCGGACGCGAGCGTCCTCTTCGTCTCCTGGTCGGGGCTCAACGGGATGAGCGCGCCGGCGCGGAACGACGCGATCGAGCGTCTGCGTCGGGACGCCGCGGTCGTGCTCGCCGGCAGCCGGCCCCACGCGCCGGTGCCGGCGGTGGCGTCGGCGGTCGTCGTGGCGGCGGACGACGGCGTCTCCGGCATCGGCCCTCCCGCGTGGTTCGCGGCGCTCGACGCCCGGCAGCTCGAGGAGCGCGGGTTCACGGCGGCCCGGACCGCCGTCGCCGTCCCCGACGACGACGACGAGGACGACGAGGAATGGATGGACTGACCCCGGCGCCGGCGGCTCACCGCTTGCGCGCCACCTCCGCGACCGGCAACCGGCCGTACGCGGGGCTGGTCGGAACGGCATCGAGCGTCAGCGCCGTCAGCCGCAGCCGCCGCTCGGGCGATTGATCGCCCAGGTGCGCCGCGAGGGCGAGGTGGCTCGCTTCGGGAGTCGGCCGGAACGTGAACGACACCGTCCCGTCCCGCAGCGTGGCGACGTGCCGACGATCGACCTGGCGGGCGGCGGCGTCGAAGAAGAGCGCGAAGAGCCGGGCGGCGACGCCGGGGGCGGCTTCGAGCCGCGCCCGCCCGGCGAAGTACCGATCGCCCGTGCAGGCGATCCCCTGACGCCGCGTGACCTTGTCCCACTTGCCGGGCGTGAGCATTGCGTGCGCGTTCGCGCGGCCGGCTTCGGCGGTGGCCAGCGTGAGGCCGCCGGGGTCGGGGGTGGCCACGACGTGGGTCGTTGCGGCCGGCATCGCGGCCGGATCGAGCGTGAAGACCGTCGCGCCCGCGGCGGCGGAGGACGTGGTTGCCGGCGACGCGGCCGGCGGGAGGTCGAACTCGTTGTCGTACCCGAGCGTGACCTGCACGCCGCCGCAGATCGACTCGAACGTGCGTCGGAACGACTCCGGCCACTCGGCGTAGGGTGGCAGCGGCTCCCGCCGGTTCGCGTTCACGCGCTCGTCGAACACGCGCTCCGCCAGCAGCGGGTGCGTCACGAGGCCGAACTCGGCGAGGGTCGCTTCGAGGTAGACGCGATCCGCCACCATGCGCTCGAAGGAGAGCCGCCGATCGGTCGCGGCCAGCAGCCGCTCCTGCGTGAACCGGTGGTACCAGCAGGCGCGTTCGAACTGCGAGAGGCCGTGCCAGTGCGGCACGGGCACGGTGCGGTGGCGGCGATCGTCGGGCACCTCGTACCAGCCGCGGTTGAGGATCGAGCGCACGACGTCGCGTCCGTCGCGGTGGAGGTGGACGAGGGTCGCCTCGGGCAGCTCCGCGTGCAGCGTGTCGAGGAACGGTTCGAGGTAGACGTTCGCCTCGACGCGGTCGCCGGGCAGCGTCGTCCGCCATGCGGCCATCTGCCGGATGAGCGCGGCGGCGACGGCGGGCTGCTCCTCGAGCGTGCGAAAGTCGTCGTGGGTGCGTTTGTCGGCGACCATCGCGTCGCCGTCACGCCGGTGGTTGAGCGTCCACTCGTGGACGCCCTCCGCGTTCGTGGCCGTGTTCACGAACTGCGCGAGCCAGGTCGACCCGGCGCGAGCGGTCGAGAGCGCGAAGATCGTGCGTGGCGCTCCCCGCCACCAGTGCGGGTGGATCAGCACCTGATGCCGGCCGCGGCCCAGGTCAGCCTGCTGCGGGTCGCCCGTGCGGGTCCAGCCGCCACCCGAGTCCGACCAGTAGTGCTCGTGCGGGACGTGGTAGGCGTCGTAGGCGAGGCCGTGCCGGGCCATCGACTCCGACCACAGCGGGCACGCCGCCCCGTCGTCGCGGACGAGCCGGTGATCGGCCGGGTACGTGAGCTGCCACGCCGGGTCGTCGACCCGCACGCCCTCGGCCGTGCGTCCGGTTTCGCGGGCGGCCGGATCGTCGCCCCGCATCTCCCGCCAGATCCAGTCGTTCGCGAACCCCTGCTCGTAGCAGACGCGGTCGCCGTGGGCCGAGGTGCCGACGACCTCGACGCCGGCGTGCCGCAGCCGCTCGAGCGCCGCGGCGACGATCGCCCCGACGTCGTCTCTCGCGTGGGCGAACCACCCCGTGAGCGCGTTCAGGTGCAGTCCCACCTCGTGGCCGTAGGCGGCGAGCTGCCGGCACTTGTCCGCGAAGAGCGGGTCGTCCCAGTACTCGTGCGTGTGCAGCAGGTAGTAGCTCGCGCGCATGCCGCGGGCGTGTTCGTGGTGGGCGACCTCGAGCGCGAGGTCCAGGTCATGGTCGATGTCGTGACGCAGGGCGACGAGGTGGGGGGCGTCCCGCCGCTCGTTCAGTGTGCGGACGGTGACCGTGGCCCCCAGGTGGTCGAGGCACGTGAGCAGCTCCGGCCGCAAGCTCATGACGCGGCCACCGCCGCGGCCGGGGGAGTGGGGGGGGGGTGGACGGAGAAGCTGGCGTGGAACGCGGCGCGATCCGCACCGGCGGCACCTCCGGCACACGGTCGCCCAGGAGGTCCTTGAACACCGAGCGCAGGGTGTGCTCCTCGCGCTCCCAGTTGAGCGTGCGGGCCGCCTCCAGGCACGCGGCGCGCATCCGCCGGCGGACCGCGTCATCGCCGAGGAGGTCGTTCACGGCCTGCGCGATCGCCCGCGGGTCGGTCTCGTCGAAGAGCACGCCGATGCCGTGCCGTTCGACGAGCATGCGTTTCTCGATGTGGTTGCTCATCGCCAGCGGCACCCCGGCCATGAGGCAGTGGAAGATCTTGTTGCTCGCCTCGAACTCGTAGCTCAGGCAGATCCGCTGCGTCGGCACGATCCCGAGATCGGCGGAGCCGGTGTAACGCACGACGTCGTTGATCGGGACCGCGTCGCGGAAACGCACACGCTCGTCGAGCACGCCGAGCCGCCGCGCCCGCTCGCGGAGGGACTCCAGGTACGCGGGATTGCGGGCGTACCCCATGATCACGTAGACGGCCCGTTGCAGATACGGCGCGCTGTCGATCAGCTCCTCGAGCCCCCGGTGCACGGTGATCGCCCCCGGGTAGAGGACGATCGCGTGATCGGCGGGGACGTCGAGCTCATCGGCGAGCAGCGTCGTGCGGGGGGCCGGCGGCTCGTACGGCTGCACGTTGCGGATGAGCTTCGGCCGGGTGATGCCGTACTGCCGCGCGAGGTGACGGGCGATGCCCTCGGCGACCGTGAAGACGGCGTCGCAGCGTCCGATCGAGAGCCATTCGACCGGTCCCCACACCACGCGATCCCAGCCGCGGGAGCGCGCGCCGAGGTTCCGCTCCAGGAACAGCTCGTGGGAGTCGTAGAGCAGCGGGCGTCCGGTCAGCCGCTTTGCGATGACGCCGGTGGCGAGCGTGTTCAGATCATGGCAGAGGATGACGTCCGGCTCGAGCGCGAGCGTGTGACCGACGCAGGGCACGTTGAAGGCGAGCAGCCGCAGCGACGAGGGGTAGATCGCGCGCAGGCGTCGCACGACGGGGCGGGCCAACGCGTGGGGAGCGCGACGCAGCCGGCGGGCGCCGCCCCGCGCGACCCGCCGCGCACCGTCGGCAAGATCGTGGGTGAGATCCGGCCCCAGAATGCGCCGGGCCGCCCCCCGCAGCCGCCGGCGCCAGACGGCCGAACTCGAACCAGTGTCG
>JABDLI010000195.1 GCA_013003065.1 Phycisphaerales bacterium
ATGGACGACCCACGGCACGGACGCTTCGCTGTCCGTGGCACCCTCAGGATGGTCCGTGTGACGGGAACACCCACGTCGTCGCGTGAATCCGACGGAGACGCCGTACGTATTCGGCGATCGCCGGCGCTGCGTCGTCGTCGGGCTCCGGCCACGGCGGAGGCTCCCCTCCGGCCAGGACGTCGATGCAACGGGTGACGCAGCGGGCGAGGGTGGCGGGGTCGTACCCGCCTTCGGTGACCAGCGCAACGCGTCCGTCCGCATGACGGTCGGCGATGTCACGCACGAGCCCGCACAGCGAGGCAAAGCCGTCGTCGGTCATCCGCAACCCGCCGAGGGGATCGTCGGCGTGCGCGTCGAAGCCGGCTGAGACAAGGACCAGATCGGGGCGGTAGGCGTCGGCGATGGGCGTGATCAGCTCTCGGTAAACGGCGCCGATGAGTGCATCGTCGGCGCCGAGCGGCAACGGCGCGTTGACCGTATATCCGCGCCCCGGCCCGTGGCCCGTTTCGCTCGCGTCGCCGGTGCCCGGGTAGAAGTTGGTGCGGTGGGTCGAACAGAACAGCACGTCCGCTCGCGTCTCGAACGCGTGCTGCGTCCCGTTGCCGTGATGCACGTCCCAATCGATGATGAGCACCCGTTCGCAGCGAAGCTCGGCGCGCGCCGCCGCCGCCGCGACGGCGACGTTGTTGAACAGGCAGAAGCCCATCGCTCGGTCGGGCTCGGCGTGGTGACCCGGCGGGCGGACGATGGCGACGCCGCGGCGAGCGGGACCTTCGACGATCCGGCGGGTCACCGCGAGGGCAGCGCCGGCCGCCAACCGGGCGGCCGGGACCGACCCCGGACCGATCGCCGTATCGGGGTCGAGCTGCCGGCGGGTGTCGTCGAGCGCGAGCATCCAGTCGACGTACGACCGCTCGTGCACCAGCGAGAGCGTGTCGGCCGCCGCGGGCTCGCAAGCGATCGGCGTCACCCGGCCCGCCGGAAGCGTGGCCACCGCTTCCTGCATCGCGTGGAGCCGCCGGGGGCTTTCCGGATGCCCCGGCGTCGGGTCGTGCGCGCCCATTCGCTCGTCCGACGCGACCAGGACGCCGCTCACGATGGTCGCCCCCGTCTGGACACTGGCCAACCGCCTGCGCACCGACTACGGTGCAGCGGATGCCCCGGGATCTGCGCAATCGCTCCATCATCATCACCGGCGCCGGCTCCGGCATCGGTGCGGCAACGGCGATCGCCTGTGCCCGGGCGGGCATGGACGTCGTGCTGTGCGGGCGTCGCATCGATCGGCTCGAACGCGTCGCCGCCCGCGTTCATGACGCCGGTCGCCGCGCGATCGTGCGGTCGGGTGACGTGACCGAACCGGGGCTCTCCACCCGTCTGCTTGACGCCGCGGAGGAGGAGCTCGGCCGGCTCGACGTCATCTTCGCCAACGCCGGACAAGCGCTCACCAAGCCGGTCGTCGACATGAGCACCGAGGAGCTGCGCCGGCTGTTCGACGTCAACTTCTTCGCTGCCGTCGATCTGCTCCAAGCCGCCGCCCGGCGGTTGCGTGAACGCGATCGCGCCGGTCACCTGCTGATGTGCTCGAGCGTGGCGGCGCGGATCGCGTTGCCGCTCTACGGCGCGTACGCGTCGACGAAGGCCGCCCAGAGCGCGGTGTGCCGGGCCATGCGGCTGGAGCACGAAGGTCACGGCATCGATGTCTCGAGCGTTCATCCCGTCACGACCCGCACCGAGCTGTTCGCAACCGCCGGCGACGCGGGCGCCAACACGCACGAGCTCCCGGCCCACGCCGTGCCGCTCTTCACCCACGCGCCCGAGCGGGTCGCCCGCGGCGTCGTTCGGTGCCTGCAACGCCCGGCGCCCGAGGTCTGGACGAGCCATCTCGTGCGGATGGTCGCCGGCTTCATGACCATGTCCCCGCGGTTTGGCGACTGGTCGATCCGCCGGCAAATGGCCGCGGAGCAGCAGGCGTACGCCGCCCGCGCGACGGCCGACACCACCCGCAACGGTCCGGGTTGACCTCACGATCGCTCGCGGAGCAGCTCGTCCAGCCGCTCGAGCCGCCGCTGGTGACGGGGCCGATCCGGTTCGAGCAGCGTGAGCGCCTTCACGTGCAGACGCGCCAGGTCGAGCCGGCTCGCCTCCACCGCGATCGCGGCGGCCAGCTCGCGGTTGCTCGCGTGGTAGGGATCGATGTTGACGGCACGTGTGATCTTCGCGAGCGCGCGTTCGGGCTCGCCCGCGGCCCGGTAGGCGGTCGCCAATTGCCGGGCGTACACCGGCGTCTTCTGCTCCCGCGCGTCGATCGCCTCCAGGTGCGGCGCCGCGCGACCCGGCTCCCCCCGCCCGAGGTAGATCTGCGCGAGCTTCCGGTGCGGGTAGACGTCGACGGGACGCAGCGTCACCAGCCGCTCGAGATCGGCCACGAGCGACGTCGGATCCGCTCCCCCCTCGAGCCGCCGGCGAATCGACTCCTTGAGGAGGTCGGGATGGTCGGGGAACCGGCGCCGCCACTCGGCGAGACGCTCGTCGGTGATCTCGACGGGCGGTCGCATGAGATCCGGCCAGCGATCGGCCGTGAACGGTCGATCGCCGGGTCGACGCGGTTGCCCGATCCGATCGGTCGTCACCTTCACGATCGCGTCGAGCCGAGCCTGACGGGACGCGACCATCTTCACCGCAAGCTCGGGGTCGTTCATCCGCACTTCGTCCATCAGCGTCTCGAGCGACGGTTCCGGCGCCAGCCCCCACGCCTTCACCTGCTCCCCGGCCCACGCGAGGAACCCCTCGAAGAAGGCTTCGCGGCTGACGCCGAGTGCGTTGGGGATCGCCACCGCTTCCCGTTCGCCTTCGAAATACCGACCCAGCAGCGTGACGAGCGCATCGTGACCGAACTGCTCGTTCATGTACTCGACCATCCAGTGGCCCTGGGCGTACGCCTTGCCGCGATCACCCGCACGCCGCGGACGCACGAACGCCCACTTGATCTCGTCGAGATCGAAGAGGCTGCCTTCGCGGTGCGCGCGGGCGAGCATCACGCAGTCGTCGTAATCGCGCGGCGCCAGCTCCATGCTGACCGCCGCGGCCTCCGTCAACCAGTGGGGAATGCGGTACCGGGTCTGCTCGAGCGTGATCGTGTGCGTGTATTCGTGCTGCAGAACGCGTTGCCAGTCGAACACGCCCTGGTGGTCGCCGCTCGGTCCGTCCCGCGGCACCTCCATCGCGATGATGGGTCCCGTGCAGGCGGCGATCGTGTGGACGTGCGGCATGCCGGTGATCCGCACCGCGAACCGGTGATGATCGGGCATCACCTCGATCGTCGTCTTCCGCGAGGGCTCCCAGCCGAAGCGGCCCTCCACCGTCTCGTGAATCCGCTCGAGCGCCTCCGGCATGAGCGAGACGAGCACCTCGTCCACGCCCGGCCGGTACCGGATCACGAAGTGCTCCGTTTCGATCTCGTCGTACTCGGCCAGCTCCTCGAGCAGGAACAGGCTGTTGGCCACTCGCTTGTCGAACGGATCGAGCTCCATCGCGTCGCGGATGACCGCGAGCGCCTTCTGGTCCCGTCCGGTCTGCATCTCCATCCGCCCGAGCTCCAGCTGCGGAGCCGCCCAGCCGGGCTGACGCCGGATCGCTTCTTCGAGCATCTCCGCCGCCGCGTCGTACTGGCGGAACATCGAGAGGAAGCGCCCGGCCGTGTAGTACGCCTCCCCGCTTCCGGGCGAGAGCTCCTCGTACCGCGCGAGGCTCTCGGCCGCCGCCGCGTGGTCGAAGAGCAGCGCGCTGGCGGCCGCCGCCAACGCGTGCGCCGGTCGGAGCCGGGGCCACCGGGCGACGAGGTCGGAGAGAATGAGCTGCGCTTCCTCGGGGTCGTTCTGCGTCAAGCGTGACTCCGCGTGGAGCAACGCCTCCAGGGGATGCAGCGGGTCGATCCGGCGTAACGCGTCCTCGGCGCGGCCGGTGGAATCGAAATCGAACCCGGTCAACGCCACGCGACCAAGCTCGTACCACGCCTCCGCCGAGCGGGGATTCAGCCGCAGCGTCTCGTGGAGCGCGCCCACGCCCTCGCGTCGATTGGATTTGTCGAGCAGCAGCTTCGCTTCCAGCAGAAGCGCCGGCCAGTAGAGCCGGTCCAGCTCCTGGTGCGCCCGGCCGAGGAGCGTCATCATCGTCTGGTAGTCGCGGGCCGGTTGACCCTCGATCCGCGCCCGCAGGACGAGCGCCCGCACGCCGTCGGTGAGCTCCCCGGCGTCGTCGAGCCGGCGGCGGAGGAGCTGATCGACGACCGGCTTGATCGCCTCGAGCGCCGCGTCGTAATCGCCCTTGGTCGCGAACGCTTCGGCCGCGATGCGACGCGCGCGAATCGACGTCGATTGTCCGGCGAGCGTGATCGCATCCTCGAGCTCGCCCGCGGTCAGCCTGGCCTCCGCGCGAATCTCGAGGGGCACCGACGGATCGGCCAACGCCGGGTCGTCGAACCGCCAGGCGTTCATCGCCACGATCGCCCGCGTTTCCGCGGACGCGAGATCGCGATCATCCCACACGCCGTGGAAAACCCGCAACGCGGCGCGTTCCTCGTCGGTGAGCCACGCCGCGTCGATCACGCGGGTCGCGGCGTCGCTCAGCGGAAACCGATCGGGAACGAGCGGGGCCTGCCCGCGCACCCCGAGCGTGACGAACATCGCCGCAAGAAGAGCCACTCCCCCGTTCCATCGCCGCCGGACCATACCGTCACGCATCGCGCTCCCTCGCGTTTGCCGGCGGCCCAGCCCGCCGCGAAGAGTGTAGGTCGGGTGGCGTGAAACGGGTATCCGGCGTCACCCTTCTCGTCCGCGAACTGGTGAGCCGGCTCTAGCGATCCGGCAGCGGCCGGCGGTCGATGTGCCACTGCCGCGGATCGGGTTCGTCGATGTCGAGCTTGGCAAGGTCGGCATCGGTGAGGGTCGGATTCACGATCACGTCGCGGAGCCGGACGGTCTTGCGATCGCCGTTCGTCTCCCGCAGATCGATCCCCACCGGAAGACGTGTCAGGCGGTCGTAGAAGAGGTCGACCCGCGCGATGTCCTTCGCCGCCCGGCCACCGGCGCGGGGAACGAGCCGCAACCCGTCCAGCGGACCGGCCTCACGCAGCCGCGCGAGCGGCCCGGATTCCGGCAACGGCTGCAGCGTCACGTGAAAACGCTCGAGCACGTCGTCACGCCGCTGCCCGATCGGAAGCGGGAACGGACCCTCGCCGAGCTTCAGAGGATCGTGCGCGGCGCCCGGGGGCGTCACCTGCCGTTTGATGAACTGCTTCTGAGCGTGATCGACCTCGACGAGCCACCCGTCGCGGAAGATGTAGTGCATCGCCCGGTCGAACTGCCGGCGATCCTCGATCATCACGTCGAAGAGAATGGCGAAGCCGGCGCGGGTCGTCGCAGGATCGATGCGGTAGAGCAACGCCCCCTTGCGTTTGACCACCTGACCGAGGAACGCGTCTTCGGTCTCGTACGACAGGGTCGCAGTGAAGGCCTCCAGATCAACTGAGCGTGACTCGAGCCGATCGAGCAGCTGTACCACCGGATCCTCGGACGCCGGCGGCGGATCGACGACGATCGGGGCCGGGGGCGGGGGAAGAGCCGGGGCACTCACAAGCACCGCCGCCGACGTCGACGCGGCCGGCCGGACGGTGGTGCCCGCGGAGGAGGGGAAGGGCAGCAGGGTCGGACCGAGCATCAGGCCGGCGGCGGTGAAGAGCGTCGGACATCGCATCATCAACACACCGATGGGCATCGTTTGACTCCATCCAAGGGACACGCCGGCCCCGCTTTTTCTTCCATCGTTCGCTACCGACGTTGGCCATCCTCGGCCGTCACCCGCTCGACCAGGTCCCGCAGGAGCGTCGCGGCCGTCGCCAGACGCTCGTCGCCGGCGGCCAGGGTCAGGGCCCGCTCCGCCTTCTCGATGAAGAGGCGGCGGGCGGACACGCCCTCGGCATCGAGCAGGTTGTCGTAGACATCGGCCAGCTTGATCAGCCGGGCCGCCGACGGACCGGCCGCGAGCTGGGCATCGTAGGCCGCTTCCCGTTCGGACTCGACGAGCCGCTTGTCCTTCGTGAGCGTGGCAACGAGCCTGGCGACCTCGACGCCGACCCGCTCCTCGATCTCGTCGAAATCGACGTCCCGGTCTTCGATGACGTCGTGGAGGAGGGCGGCGGCGAGGATCGCCTCGTCCCGCTCCCCGCACGCGGCCGCCAACCACAATGCCACGCGGGTCGGATGGGCGGCGTACGGCGTCTGCCCGTCCCGGCGCCGCTGACCGGCGTGCGCGCGGGCCGCCAGGGCGGCGGCTTCGAACCAGAGCGATCGTCGGGACATCACGCTCAGCATAGCGATCCCCCGCCGGCGACCGCGGGTACACTCGGTTGCCTTGACGAACACCCCACCCCTTTCCTGCCGCATCGGCCACGGGTACGACCTGCACCGGCTCGAGCCGGTCGCGCCGGCGGGGGCGGGGCGGCCGCTTCGCCTGGCCGGGCTGCTCTTCGACCATCCGTCCGGTCCCGTGGGGCACTCCGACGGGGACGCGCTCTTTCACGCGGTCACCGATGCCGTGCTCGGCGCCCTCGGCGCGCCGGACCTCGGCGGGCTCTTCCCCGACACCGATCCCCGGTACGAGAACGCCGACTCGGCGCTCTTCCTCGATGCGGCGGCGCAAAGAATGCGCGACGCGGGCTTCACGGTCGGGAACCTCGACGCGACGATCATCTGCGAACGCCCGAAGATCGGCCCGCACCGGACGACGCTGGGCGCCAACATCGCCGAGCGGCTCGGCTGCCCGCCGGATCGGGTGAACGTGAAGGGCAAGACCCACGAACAGGTCGACGCCGTCGGCGAGGGACGCGCGATCGAGGTGCACGCGGTCGTGCTGCTGCTGCCGGCGGCCGGCTGAGACCCCCACGATCCCCCCGCTTTTTGGCGACGCTCCGCCGCCCCCTGACCGATAAGGCCCCGAGGCGCGTGCGCCCCATCCCCGTCCTGCGCCACGGCGCGGGCGTTCGCTCAGGAGTCTCGTTCGATGTCGATCCGCCCCATCCTGCTCGCGTTCGGTCTCGGTCTCGGTCTCGCCCTCGGTGGCTGCTACCGACCCCACGGGGCGGCGATGCCGTACACGGGCCAGCCGTACACGTACTACTCGACGGATATGAAGCCCAAGAATTTCCGGCTTCTCGACGTCCGCACCGACGACGTGGTCTTCTCGATGGACATTCCCGTGGGAACCCAGCTCACGGTGCAGTTCCTCAACGGCGAGGGTGACGACCTGGTCTACACGCCCGACCTGATGCTCTACCAGGTCTTTGATCTCGGAACGACCACCGGAAAGCTCCGAAGCTCGATGAGCGTGCCCGATGCCGGCAGCCGCCGCATCGAGGTGTCGCTCCGACCCGGTCCCGAGTACCTGACCCCGCTGCCGGATCGCGAGCTGCGAACGGACGAGCTGGAAGATCGCCCGGCGTGGTGGACGCCCGAGGGCGGTGACCTGCCCGACGAGAACGTCGGACTGAGCAGCTACCACAACTGACGCCGGGTCGCGGAAAGACAATGGTCGTGGATGATGGCCGAACGCCCGGCCCCCGCCCCGTCGCCCTGATCACCGGAGCGTCCACCGGCATCGGCGCCGCGTGCGCGGTTGCGCTGGCGCGGAAGGGCTGGACCGTCGCCGCCGGCGTCCGCGAGGCATCCGGCACGACCGCGCCCGACGAACCGCACGTTCACCCCATCGAGCTCGACGTCACGGTCGCGGCGGACATCACCACGCTCGACGATCGGCTGACCGCGGTCACGGGCGACCGGGGGCTCGCCGCGCTCGTCAACAACGCCGGGATCGTCGTCGCCGGACCCGTCGAGTGCGTTTCGCCGACGCGTCTTCGCGAGCAGCTCGAGGTCAACGTCGTCGGGGCCGTCGCGGTCACGCAGGCGGTGTTGCCGGCATTGCGACGCGGGGGCGGACGCATCGTCAACATCTCGTCGATCTCCGGGCGCGTGGCGTTGCCGTTGCTCGGCCCCTACGCCGCCTCGAAGTTCGCGCTCGAGGCGTTGAGCGACGCGTTGCGGGTGGAGCTGCGGGACGACGCGATTCCGGTGACCCTGATCGAACCCGGCAGCATCGCCACGCCGATCTGGGAGAAGTCGCTTCGCGCCGCTCGCGCCGACCAGGCGGGCTGGTCTCCCGCTCAACGCGACCGATACGGGAGAAAGATGCGGGCGGCCCTGGACCGGATCGAGTCGGAGCGTGGCCGCGGTCTCGATCCGGCGTGCGTTGCCCGCGTTGTCATCGACGCGCTCACGGCCCGACGGGCGCCGGCGCGGCGGCGGGTCGGCGTCGATGCGAGGGGGCTTCGGATGCTGGACGCGATCCTGCCGGTTCGCCTCCGCGACGCTCTGCTCGCGGCCGCGGGGCGTCGGATCTCCGGCCCCGGAAACCCCGGAGACGCGTGAGCCCGACTCCGAGGTTCGACGACGCTCGCGTAGATCGCTGATCCGTCCGACACGACCTAGGATAGGGGCATGAGCACCACCCGAAACCGCCAGTCGCAGCCGGCGTCGACCCGTCCCGATCCCGAGACCGTCACGATCTCCGGCTACGTGGCCGACGAGGTGTACGGACCGAAGTCCGTGCCCACGACCACGCCCGGCGATCCGGAAGAGCCCCACCCGCGTATCGCGAAGCCGGGCAGCTACCCGTTCACCCGGGGCATCCACCCCGGCATGTACCGCACCCGCTTGTGGACCATGCGTCAGTTCGCCGGCTTCGGCTCCGCCGATGACACCAACGCACGGTTCAAGTACCTCCTCGAGAACGCGAAGGGCACGAAGGCCAACACGGGGCTCTCGACCGCGTTCGATCTGCCGACGCTCATGGGCCGCGATTCCGACGATCCGCTCTCCGCCGGCGAGGTCGGTCGGTGCGGCGTCGCGATCGACACCATCGACGACATGCACCGCCTCTACGCGGACATCCCGCTCGAGGACGTGACCGTCTCCCAGACCATCAACGGTCCGGCCGCGGTCATCTGGGCGATGTACCTGGCGATGGCGAAGCAACGCGGCTTCGACTGGGCGAAGCTCGGCGGCACGCTCCAGAACGACATCCTCAAGGAGTTTCACAGCCAGAACGAGTTCATCTATCCGCCGGAGCCGTCGGTCAAGCTCGTCGTCGACACGATCGAGTTCCAGACCAACCACGTGCCGCGGTGGAACAGCGTGTCGATCTCCGGCTACCACATCCGCGAGGCGGGCTCGACCGCGACGCAGGAGCTCGCCTTCACGCTCCGCGACGGTATGGAGTACGTCGAGTGGTGCATGAAACGCGGGCTGGACATCGACGCCTTCGCCCCGCGGCTGAGCTTCTTCTTCAATGCCCACAACGAATTCTTCGAGGAGATCTGCAAGCTCCGCGCCGCCCGCCGCATCTGGGCCACCGCGATGCGTGAGCGGTACGGCGCCAAGAGCGAGCGTTCGTGGTGGATGCGGACGCACGTCCAGACCGCCGGCTGCTCGCTGACGGAACAGCAGCCGCTCAACAACGTCGTGCGGGTCGCGTACCAGGCGATGGCCGGCGTGCTCGGCGGGTGTCAGAGCCTGCACACCGACTCGATGGACGAAACGCTCGGCCTCCCGACCGAAACAGCGGTGCGGGTGGCGTTGCGCACGCAGCAGATCCTCGCTCACGAGACCGGCGTCCACCGCACGGTCGACCCGCTCGGCGGATCGTGGTTCGTCGAAGCGCTCACCGACCAGATGGCCCACGACGCGGAGACCATCATCGGCGAGATCGACGACATGGGCGGGGTCATCGGCGGCATCCACAAGGGGTACTTCCGGCGGTCGATCGCCGAGGCGAGCTACCGCTTCGGCCAGGAGATGGAAGCGGGTGACCGCGTCATCGTCGGGGTGAACGCCTACGAGGATGGCAACGACGATCACCAGGTGGAGATCCTGCAGATCCCCCACGCCGTCGAGACGACGCAGTGCGAGATGCTCACGGATTTCAAACGCACGCGTGATCAGGACGCGGCCAAGGCGGCGCTCGACGCCATCCGCACCGCCGCTCGCCAGGACGAGAACGTCATGCCGGCGCTCGTGGAGGGCGCGTTGGCGCGATGCACGCTCGGCGAGATGGTGCAGGCCATGGCGGACGTCTACGGTCGCTACACCGGCGGTCCGGAGTGGTAGCGGGCGCACGCCCCGCGTGAGGAGCGATGCGACGAAGCGGCGAGCACGTTTATCCCGGCGGGGGATCGCGTCCGGTCTGCCCCGCGTGATCGGCCTGCTCGCGTTGGGGCTCGCGATCACCATCCTCGTCGCGTGGACGTGCGCGCTCTGGCCGTCGAAGAAACACGGCCGCCGCGCCGAGGATCTGACGGCCGAGGACTGGCGGACGGCGGTCCCCGAGGGCTGGCCGCCACCCCGCGCGATCGTGGTCGCCTGGGGCTTCGGCTACACCGAGCACCGCACCGTGAACATGTACCCGCACGCGTTCAAGCTGTCGCGGCCCGAGCAGTACGGGGAACGATTTCTGTACATCGAACGCCGGATCGGCTGGCCCTTCCGCGCGCTCCAGTGCGAGCACTACGTTCCGGCGGAAAACTACCCGGAGCTCACACCAATCTGGAGGGCCGCCCTTTCGCCGCCGGCGCGGGTGTTCGGCCCGGCCGTCCAGCAACGTCGCCTGCCCACCCGCCCGATGTGGCTGGGTCTGATCGGCAACACCGTTCTCTACGCCGGCGTCCTCGGCGTCATCCCGATGCTGGTCACGACGGCGCAGGGGTGGCGACGACGACGACGCGGCCTCTGCCCGCAGTGCGCGTACCCCATCGGCGGCTCTCCGGTCTGCACCGAGTGCGGCAAGAAGCTGTAGACGGACGCGGACGCGGACATGGACGCGGGCACGGACGCGGACACGGACGCGGACGCGGACGCGGTCGCGGACACGGTCGCGGACACGGTCGCGGACGCGGACACGGACACGGACGCGGTCACGGACGCGGACACGGACACGGACGCGGACACGGACACGGACACGGACGCGGACACGGACACGGACGCGGTCACGGACGCGGTCGCGGACGCGGTCACGGTCACGGTCACGGTCACGGACGCGGTCACGGACGCGGACGCGGTCACGGACGCCGTCGCGGTCGCGGACGCGGACGCACGCCTGCCTACCTCACCACGATCTCATACGAAAGCTCCCCGCTCTTCCGATCGCGTCGCCACCGCACCTCGAGATCACGCGGACGCAGGCCGGTCGTCTTGATCACGCCCGGCGTCGGCGTCGCTTCCTCGAACTTGCGTTGACGCAACGTGAGACCGAAGAGCTTCGCTTTCTCCACGACGAACTCCGGCGTCGTCGGCGTGAGCTGATCGGCGGGGATCTCGAACGCGTCATCGTTGCGCACGTCGCGATCGACGGTGCGGCCGTGGTGGTTGACCCGGTGGACGAAGCCGGCCGCGCGGAGGGCGTCCTTGAGCGTCTCCAGAGACGTCTCCGATCGGCCCGCGCGGCTCAGCTCCAAGGCACCCTCCGCCAGCACCTCGATCCGCTCGAGCGCGGTCACGAACGCGCTCGGCCGGGCGGCGAGGGCGTAGTCACGCCAGCGTTTCTCGAACGGCTCGCGATCCGGTCCGAAGACCTCCGTGAAGGCCCGGGGCGATGGCATGCCGTTGTTGACGAGCCGCAAATAGCGTTCGAACGGCGCCTGGTACTTCCCGCCATCGGCGTAGACGAGGAAGTGAACGATCGACCACGCCTGGTGGTACGCCAAGTCCGCGCGGCCCCCTCGCACCCACGCGGCCCACTGTTCGTCCGTCATCTCGAGCAGTTGCGAGAAGGGAATGTACTCCCTGCGCTCGATGGCATCCTTGACGCGGTTCAGGACGGCGGGGGTCGACTGCCCGAGGATGAACACGCCGTCGACGAGCATCGCTTCGCCGAAGAACTCGGCCAACCCCTCGTTCACCCATCGCGGCAGATCGTTGCCGAACCGGCTGTAGGCAAACTGGTGAAACCCCTCGTGCTGGATCACGTGGTGGATCCGCCGCAGCGGAAGGCGTTCCGTGTAGAAGGCGAGCCCATCCCCGGCGCCGCTCACGAAGAACATGCCGCCGGTGCCGGTGGCGTCGATGCCGAACCGCCCTCGCATCGTCCGAACGTACTCCTCACGCTCGGCGAAGATGTAGACGTTCAGCTTCTCCGGTCCCCGCGGGGGCAGCGTGGCGAGCCGGCGGGCGTATTCGTCGTACATGCGGTCGAGGTGACGCCCGTAGGCGCGCGCCTGCTCCGCGGGCAGATCCGTCTTGATGAGGTAGCGGTGCGACCAGAGGGCCGGCGTGCGATCCCACCACGAGCCGCGGGCGAGCCGCTGCGCGGACGCGGCGTCCGCGGCCGCCAGCATGGCGACGACCGCAAGCAACGCGTGTCGCATGGAGGATGGTCGCGTCATTCCCACCGGTCACGCGTCGCTCGAAAACACAGCCTGACCGGTTGTCCGATCAGGCCGTGTGGGGGGGAGGGAAGGGAGTAGGACGACCCTGGAAAAGACCAGGGTCCATCCAGCTTAACGCACGGCCAGACCGAGATGTTTCCTTTGTTCATCGGAAAAAACCTCGACGCCAACCCGATCAGAGACCAAAACGGCCCAGCGGTCGTTGACGATCACCACCGCCTCGCGGCTGGCCGCGAGCACCGCGCGGAGCTCCGGACGCTCACGAACGAGATCGAAGTACGCGTCCGAGGCAAAGCGGACCATCTGGATCTCGAAGTCCTCATCGAACGCCGCGTCGACGAGCAGCGGACCCAGCCGGTTGTACCACCGGTCGCCCCAGCGTTGCCGCGCGAACGCGGTCCGGCTGATCCGCTCGCGGTCCATGCTCGAGATGGACTTGAGCGCCGCGTTCTTCCGCGCGATGACGTTGGCCGCTTCGCCGGATTCCAGCGTGACTGCGGCGCCGGCGAGCGCGGCGTCGATCGCGCCGTCATCGTCGCCGAAGCGATCGGCGGGCGACGGTCGGCCGCCACCGCCGAAGCCAGGCGTGCCTTCGCCGCCCCCGATGGCTCCCGCCGGCAGGCGACGCAACCGGGCCGCCTGGGCGGCCGGCGGCGTGCCGAAGAACTCGCCCTGCACGCGGCCCCGCGTCAGCCCCAGCGTCGGCGGCGTGCGTTCCGGATCGACGAGCCAGCTCGAGTACGGCGTCTGGATCCCGTACGTCTGGCTGAGCACGAGGATCTCCTCGACCATCTCGCTCGACTCGCCGTGCTGGCGGATCTGGTCGATCAGGTACGCGATCTTGCGACCCGCCCACACCGACGGAACGTAGTCCGCCGTCGGCTCGGAGCGGAAGGAGACATCCGGCCACGCGAACTCGACGACCTCACCGCCGCGGCGTCCGGTGAGACGCACGGGGCCGGTCGCCGCCCGGTCGTACCGGCCGGCGAGGATGAGCTGTTGTCCGTGGTAGAGATCACCGAGCGTCGCGGGAAACCGCTCGGTGACGCCGGCGCCGGGGAGGGTCAGCCGCAGATCCGTCAGCACGGGGCGGCTGATCACGCTGAAGAAATCACCGAGGACGAGCTCGAGGTTCTCACCCGGCTGCACGTAGGTGGTGCGTCCCGAGTACGTCTCTCCGAGGCGGTCGAGCAGCTTCGTGTTGACGTCGTGCCCGACGCCGAACGGGAACATCCGCACCGATCCCCCGCCGTTGGTGATCGTGTTCATGATCTCGTCGGCCGAGCGGTTCCCCCGCCCGTCGGTGAGAAAGACCGTCACGAAGGAACGCGTCGACTTGTCCGCCCGCATCGCCAGAACGTGTTCGAGCGTGTCGGCGATGTTGGTGCCCCCGGCGGGCCGAAACTTCTTCACCCACGCCTGTGCGGCCGCGCGGTTCTCGGGGCTGGCGGGCTGCAGCGTCTCGAAGAGGCTGTCGAAGCCGGTCGAGAAACGCACGACGGAGAAGCGGTCGCGTTCGTCGAGCCGGTCGATGCAGTAGTTGACCGAACGCCGCGCCTGCTCGATCTTGTCGCCGGCCATCGAGCCGCTGGTGTCCACGACGAAGACCACGTCCTGCGGTTCGCGTTCGTCTTCGGGCCACATCTGCTTGGGCGTGAGCATCAGGACGAAGTGGCCGGGCTCGGTCGAGTCGGGCTGGAACGACACGAGCGAGAGACCGAGATCGCTGGAGTCGGTCCCGTAGAGCAGCAGGAAGTCGTCTTCGAGGCTGCCGCCCGTTGCCTCGTACGCGATCCTGGCCCGTCGCTCGCCCTGCCGCACGACCTCGACGGCGTGCGTCGGAGACCAGATCCCCTTCAGCGGCGTGGCCGAGTCCAGCTTGACCGCGAAGCGAACGGTGCCGTAGGCCTGACCGCTCGTCTTGCGGGTGCGGAGCGGATAGTGGAAGGCCTGCATGCCGCTGACGGGACGGCAGATCTGCTGGTAGTTGAGCCGGATGGTCGTGTCGCTGTTCGGTTCGATCGGGAACACCCGCATCTGCAGCAGACGCCGGCCGATGAACTCGATGAGCCCCGGGTCCTTCGACTGCCGCACGATCGACTCGTAGATCTGCGCGGCCTCCTTGGCGGGAAGCACCCGGCCGGTGACCATCTTGCCGTTGAAGGTCATCTCGAACTTCGTGAGATCCGCCTCTTCCGGAAGCGGGAACAAGTACGTCGCCTCGAGCCGTCGCCCCGTGTCGTTGCGGAAGGTCTGGGTGACGATCGTGCGGGCCACCCCGTCGTCGATCTCCACGTCCACGAGATGATCGGTCACGCGGAGCGGGGGAAGGCTCGGATCACGCGGGGCGAGCAGCCCCGCCCCCGCGGCGACGACGGCGGGCAAGAGGCTCAGGAGGGCGGCGAGCAGTCGGATCGAGGTCATCGGAATTCTCCCAGAGAGGGACCGGCTCATTATCGGTCATGGCCGCTCGACCGACCGGGTCGACACCAAATGGGCGTGACGGAACCGGGCGGCGAAGCGCCTACCATGACCTCAGACGCATCAGTCGTACGTCTCTTAGGCCCCGGGGTGCGAAATCGCATGGACCACGACCCCCTCCAGCTCCTGCTTCGCCGCGCCGCCAAACGCGAGCGCGGACAACGCGGCCTGCGGTGGAGCGGGGTCGGGCTCGCGGCGGGGCTGGCGGGGGCCGCGGTCCTCCTGATCGTCGATCGGATCACCGGCCTGCGGGTCCCGGTCGGGTGGTTTCTCGCCCTTCCGCTGACCGGCGCCGCCATCGCCACGCTGCTCGGCGTCACGAGACGCACCTCCCCCTCCGAGATCGCGCGACGTCTGGATCGACGCTGGCGTCTGCAGGATCGACTCGCCACCGCCGCCGCGGTCGCCGCCGGCCGGGAGCGACCGTACGACCCGGGCTTTGCGGCGCTCGTCGCGCGTGATGCCGAAGACGTCTCCACCCGTCTGGATGTGCGTGGCGCGACGCCGCTGCGGCCTCCCGTCACCTGGGGTTACGGACTGCTCGGAGCCGTGCTCCTCGCGCTCGGGGTTTGGCTCATCCCCTCCGCCGGCTCCGCCGCGGACGCCGACGCCGTGGCGACGACGGCGTCCGGGCCCGATCCGGTCGCCGAGCGGCAGCTCACCGCCGAGACACTGAGCGCGGTCGTCGATGACCTCAGCGAGGAGCCGATTCCCGAGGAAGCGGCCGACGAAGTCGACGCCATCGCGGCGCTGGCAGATCAGCTCGCCTCCGGGGATGCCGACGCCGACGCGCGGGCGAGCCGCATCGAGTCCGCGGCGCGGCTCACCGAGCTGGCCGAGGAAGTCGCCGAGCGCGCCGAACGTGACGCCGAATCGGCCGATGCGCTCGCGCGACGTTTCGCCCGGATGCCGCCGCCGGGCGGAGACGCCACCGACGCCGAGCGTGCCTTGCAGGAGGCTCTGCGGCGTGGCGACTTCGAGCGGGCGGCCGAGACGCTGGAAGATCTCCTCGCCCAACGCGAAGGCATGAGCGAAGACGATCGCGCCGCGGCCGCCCAGACGCTCCGCGAGATCAGCCGCGCGGCCACGCCGGCCGAGACGGACACGCTCCCGGAGGCAACCGACGCCATCGCCCGCGCGTTGGAGGATCAAGGTCTGGACGCAGACGCCATCGACCGCCTGCTCGACTCGGACGAGTCCAATCCGACGGACACGCTCTCGGAGCTGCTCGAGGAAGGCGTAGATGAACCGGTTGCGCAGGAGCTCGCCCGAGAGCTCGCCGACCAGCGGCGGGCCGACGCCGCCGATCGCCAACGCGAACGCGACGCGCAATCGGTGGCGGATGCATTCGAGGAAGCCGCCGACGATCTCGAGGATGCCGACACGTCGCCGGCGTCGGAGCCCGACCCGGTGTCCGAGGGTGAGAACGACCCCGCTGACGAAACCAAGCCGGGCCAAACGCCCCCCGCCCCCGACCCCACGAACCCGGACGCCACCGCCGCGCCCGAGCGTCAGCCCGGTGACGCCGACACCCAACCCCGTCAGCCCGGTGACGCCGAAACCCAACCCCGTCAGCCCGGTGACGCCGACACTCGACCCCCACCGCCTGCCGACGCCGGGGACCCGCGTTCCCCCGACGAGAACGCGCCGTCCCAAACGCCGCCGCCGGGCGCTCCCCCGCCGGACGAAGCGGCAACACGGGACGAGACGGGATCGGAGCAAACTCCTCCCGACCCGCCGGACGGCCGCTCGCCCCAGCCGAGCCCCGAGGGCGACACGCCGGGCGCGATGCCCGAGACCCCGGCTCCCGACGCGGCCGAGCGGGTGCCGACGCCCGCGGTGGGCGGTGAACGGGAAATGCCCGCCGACGGCACGCCGGATCAACCCGACGCGGCAAAACGCGGCCCCGCGGAGACGCTGCGTGAGCTTGCACAACGCCGGCAGAGCAGCGGTGAGCGACGCCGATTCGCCGAACGCGCGCGCGACGCCGCCCGTGAGCTCGCCGAGGGCATGACGGGAGAAGAACGCGAAAGTTGGGCGCGACGCTGGCAGCGGGATCAAACCGGAGACGGATTCGGCGACGCCCTGGCGGATCCCCCGCCGTCCGCGACGCCGCGTGATCCGGCGTTCGGCGCCGGGTCCGACGTCGTCGATCTCACCGGGGACGAAACCGGCGGCGAACCCGTCTTCGAGTGGCTGACCCCGGACGGCGGGCCCGGCGCGACCGCCGGCAGTGGCGGCGGCGCCGTCGCGGATCGGGTTGCCCGAGCGCGTCGCGCCGCCGAACGCGCGGTCGAGGAGACGGCGGTGCCGTCGCGGTACCACGAGTTCATCCGGCGTTACTTCGATCGGCTGCCGGAGACGGTGGAGGCCGGCCGCACGCCTTCGACACCGGAGGCCCCCGCGAAGGCCCCACCGCCCACGCCCGCCCCGCCACCGACAACCGGATCCGGCGGGTGAACGTCCACCTCGATCAGCCCGGCTTCCTTGCGCTTGCGCTCCTCGCCGTTCCCCTCGCCATCCTCGGGTGGCGTCGCATGGCCGGGGCGAGCGTCGGGCGACGCGTGCTGGCGATCACCTTGCGTTCGACGCTCGTTCTTGCGTGCGTCGTCATGCTCGCACGACCGAACGTCCGTCGGGAGCACGACCACCTCACGGTGATCGGGCTGCTCGACGTGAGCGGTTCCGTCCAGCGGTTCGCCCGGATCCCCTCCGACGATGACACCCGACGCGTGTACCTCGACGCCATGCGTGAGTGGTTCCGCGTCGCGACCGGGTCCCGCTCGGCCGACGACCGGTTCGGCCTGGTCGTCTTCGACGGCAAGGCGGTCGCCGTCTCGGCGCCGGCGAAGGCGGGCTTCGACGACGCCAACCTCGACGTGTCCTTCGTGCCGGGGACGAGCCTCGGCGAGGCCATCCGGCTCGGACTCGCGATGTTCCCCCCCGACACGGCCCGGCGTCTGGTGCTCGTCACCGACGGCAACGAGACCGTCGGCGATGCGCTCGGGGCCGCCGAGCAGGCGAGCGGCGCCGCGGACCCGACGACGGCCGCGGCGTTGCAGGTGCCGATCGACGTCGTGCCCGTGATCTACGAGATCCCCGGCGACGTTCAGATCGTGCGGCTGGAAGCGCCCAACCACGCCCAACCGGGACAGACCGTGACCGTGCGTGTGTTGCTGGAAGCGACCCGGCCCACCCGGGGCCGGCTCACCCTGCGCTGCGAAGGCCAGCCGGTGGACCTCAACGGTGAAGCGCCGGGGCACTCCCGACCGCTGGAATTGCGGGCCGGACGCTCGGCGCACCTCGCGTCGGTCGTGCTCGGGGACAGCCCGGTGAATCGATTCGAGGCGCTCTTCGATCCCGACGATGCGGCAGACGACGCGTTGCCGGACAACAACCGCGCCGAGGCGTTCACGCCGACGCCGAGCAAGGGCGAGATCCTGGTCATCACACGCGACGCCGATCCGGAGCAGAACCTGCTCGGCAGCATTCTCCGGGCGGCGGAGCTGCCGGTCGTCGTGCGTCCGCCGGCGTTGATGCCCGATGATCTCCTCGGGCTCCAGAACTACGACCTCATAGCGCTCGACAACATCCCGGCTTTCGAGCTCACGAGCCGCCAGCACGAGCTGCTCGCCCGCTACGCGAGCGATCTCGGCGGGGGCATCCTGATGATTGGCGGCGACGACGGCTTCGGCGCCGGCGGCTGGAACGGAACGGCGCTCGAGGCGGTGCTGCCGCTGGAGCTCGACCCCCCCCGCGAGCTGCGTCTGCCGCAAGCGGCCCTCGTGCTCGTGCTCGACCAATCCGGCTCGATGAACCGTCCGGTGGGGGGGGCGCGGGCGACACAGCAACGCGTCGCCAACGAAGCGGCGGCGATGGCGATCGAATCTCTCCGCCACGAGAGCCTCGTCGGCGTGGTCACGTTCAACACGCAAGCGCGGGAGTACGTCCCGATCGAGCGCAACAGCGACCCCGATCTCATTGCCCAACGCGTGCGGAGAATCACCGCCGGTGGCGGCACCGAGCTCGCCCCCGCCTTGCGTCTCGCCCACCGGATGCTGCGGGATGTCGACGCCGATCGCAAACGCGTCGTGTGCCTCACCGACGGCCAATCCCCGGCCGAGGAGCTCAACGGCATCGTCGAGCGGATGGCCGGCGACGACATCAAGCTGTCCACCATCGCCGTCGGCGACGAAGCCGATCATCCGACCCTCGCCCGCCTCGCAGAGATCGGCGGGGGCGAGTTCTATCCCGTCTACAACCCCCGCGCGTTGCCGCGATTCATGGTCGACGCGGTGCAGAGCATCAACAAGCCCCTGTTGAAGGAGGTGCCGTTCACACCGGTCGTCGAGCCGACCGGGTCGCGGCTGACGCTCGGATTCGAAACCGCCCCGCCGTTGGGCGGGCTCGTCGTGACCGCGCCCAAGCCCGAGCGGGGCGCGGTCATCGAGCTGCGTCATCCCGACGGGGAACCGCTGCTCGCCCACTGGCAGGCGGGTCTGGGGCGGGTCGCTGCGTTCACCAGCGATCTCGGTGGCCGCTGGTCGGACGCATGGCGGACGTGGCCAACCGCGGCCAGCTTCTGGACCCAGCTTGCGCGGCTGACCGCACGCCCCACGTCCGCCCGCGACTCCGAGCTGATCGCGGTGATCGAAGACGGCCAGCTCACGCTCACGCTGGAGGCCAGCGGCGAGGACGAGGGGTTCATCGATTATCTCGAGGTCGTCGGCACCGTGTACCCGCCCTCCGGCGATCCGATCGCCGTGCGTCTCGAGCAGGTCGGCGCGGGGGTCTACGCCACGAGCATCCCGGTGCGCGCCGCCGGCAACTACATCGCGGCGCTCACCCCCCGCCGCGGCGAACGCCGGCTGTCGCCGGTCATCGGGGGTGCGAGCCTGAACACCGGTGAGGAATTCAGACGCTACCGATCGAACCCGGTGCTGCTCGAACGGATCGCCGCCGTCACCGGCGGGCGTCGTCTCGACCTCACCGATCCCGCCGGGGCGGCGCTCTTCGATCGCACGGGCATGACACCGAGCGTCTCGCTGCTCCCCACGTGGCGTGCGGTCCTCATCGCCACGCTCGTAATGCTGCTCCTGGACATCGCCTCGCGACGAATCGCCTGGAGCAGCGCGAGCGTGGCGCGGCGGTTGCGGGCGGCGGTGGCCCGCGTCAATCCGGGTCAGGTGCGTGGTCGGGCCGCGACGGCGACGCTGGCGTCTCTTCGCACCGTGAGCACCCAGCTGGACGCGACACGCGAACGCGAGACCGAACGCGTCGCCCCCCTTCCCAAGCCGTCCGCCGTCGCTCCGCCCGTGCGCACATCGCCACCCGAATCGTCGCGGGTCAGCGCGGCGCTCGGGTCCCTCTTCCGCCGCAGCCGACCGGTGCTCGAGGAGGAGCCCCCGGTCGAAGCAGCGACCGAAGAAACCCCGAGCGAGCGCGAACCCGACGACGATCCCGAGACCTCCCCCACGACAAGCGGCCTGCTCGCCGCCAAACGACGCACCCGCAAACAGCTCGGCGGCTGAACGCCCGCACGTGCGCACACAACCGCCCCCCGCGCAAACCCCAGACCCAACCTGCCCGAGGCGGCATGGACGCCGCCGGTCCCCGCGCAGCCCTGCACCCGCCGCAGGCGGTGCGAAAAACAGTCCGAACCCACGCCCAAATCTTCACTGACCAGCTCGCAGGATGCGAGCGTCACATGAGACCCACGACAACTGGGGTCGAGCCGCACGACGCGGCGTGAACAACGCGGCCACCGGCGTCCGGCAAA